>CAYNEX010000095.1:0-11193 GCA_964396335.1 uncultured Steroidobacteraceae bacterium
TGTCGGTGACCACCGGCGCCAGCAGGTGCGGGATGCCCTCGTACACCGACAGCTCCAGCATCTTCGGGTCGATCATGATCAGCCGCACGTGCTCGGCGGTGCTCTTGTAGAGCAGCGACAGCACCATCGCGTTGATGCCCACCGACTTGCCCGAGCCGGTGGTACCGGCGATCAAGAGGTGCGGCATGCGGGCGAGGTCGGCGACGATCGGGTTGCCGCCGATGTCCTTGCCCAGCGCCAGCGCCAGCGGCGAATGGACCTCGTCATAGGCGCGCGACTTGATGATCTCGCCCAGCGTCACGGTCTCGCGCTTCTCGTTCGGGATCTCAAGGCCCATCACCGACTTGCCGGGGATGACCTCGACCACACGCACGGAAATCGCCGACAGCGCGCGCGCCAGGTCCTTGGCCAGACCGGAGATCTGGCTGGCCTTGGTGCCCGGCGCCGGCTGCAGCTCGAAGCGGGTGACCACCGGGCCCGGATGCACGGCGACGACTTCGACCTGCACGCCGAAGTCGGCCAGCTTGATCTCGACCAGCCGCGACATGGCCTCGAGCGCCTCGGGCGAATAGGCCGCGACCTTCTCGGGCGGATCATCGAGCAGGCTCATCGGCGGCAGCTCGCCCGGCCGCGAATCGAAGATGGTGACCTGGCGTTCCTTCTGCGCGCGCTCGCTCTTCTCGACCACCGGCGCGGGCTTCTCGATGACCGGTGCCACACGCGGCGCGGCCTTCTTGATCTCTTCGCGCACGGCTTCCTGGCGCACGCGCTTGCGCTGCTGGCCCTGGGCCACGTCGCGGCGCGTGGAACGCCAGCCCTTCAGCAGCCCGATGCCATCCCAGAAACCGCGGCCGAGCGTGTCGATGACGGTGAACCAGGAGACATGGAAAGCCAGCGCCACGCCGGTCATCCACGCCGCCAGCAGCAGCAGCGTGGCGCCGAGGTTGCGCAGGCCGCCGGCCAGCGGCTGGCCGATGGCCTGCCCCAGCACGCCACCGGCGGTCTGGCGCAGCGTGCCGGCATCCCAGTGCAGCGTCGCCAGCGCGCAGCTGGCCGCCAGCAGCAGCACGAAACCACCGACGCGCAATGCGAGGTTGGTGCGACTGGCCGGGCGCAGTGCCTCGACACGATTGCGGAACACCAGCCATGCGGCCAGCAGCAGCATCGCCGGCAGCAGGAAGGCCGGACGGCCGAACAGGAACAGCAGGAAATCGGCCAGCACGGCGCCGCCCGGTCCGATCAGGTTGCGGACCTCGCCGCCATCACCGGAATAGGACCAGCCGGGATCGCCCGCGTGGTAACTGGCCAGGGCCAGCAGCAGGATGACGCCGATGGCCGCCAGCAGCAGGGAGAGTCCCTCGCGCACTGCCTTCAAGACGGCCTGGGTGATTCGGGCGCCACCCGAAAGCGAGGTGGACTGGCTCAAACCTTGTGAAGCTCCAGGAAATGCATGTTCATATGAACGCGCGCCCCATGCAGGTTGCGCCGCTGGACGGCACAATAGGCGCCAGAGGTAAATTATACATGAGCGAGATCATCCACAGTCCCTTGATCGTGCTGGGTTCCGGCCCCGCCGGCTACACCGCGGCCGTGTATTCCGCGCGCGCCAATCGCGCGCCGCTGCTGATCACCGGACTTGAACAGGGCGGCCAGTTGATGACCACCACCGAGGTGGACAACTGGCCCGGCGATGTCGAGGGCCTGCTCGGCCCGGACCTGATGGACCGCATGCGCCGGCACGCCGAGCGATTCGGCACGCGTCTGGTGAACGACCACATCCACAAGGCCGACCTGACGCAGCGCCCCTTCGTGCTCGAGGGTGATGCCGGCCGCTACAGCTGCGATGCGCTGATCATCGCCACCGGCGCCGCCGCCAAGTACCTGGGCCTGCCGTCCGAAGAAGCCTTCAAGGGCAAGGGCGTGTCCGCCTGCGCCACCTGCGATGGTTTCTTCTTCCGCAACCAGCGCGTCGCCGTGGTCGGCGGCGGCAATACCGCGGTGGAGGAAGCCCTGTACCTGTCGAACATCGCCGCGCACGTGACCGTGGTGCATCGTCGCGACAGGTTCCGCTGCGAGAAGATCCTGCAGGACCGCCTGTTCGCGCGGCAGAAGGAAGGCAAGATCGATATCCGCTGGAACCACCAGGTCGATGAGGTGCTGGGTGACGAAAGCGGCGTCACCGGCCTTCGCATCAAGGACCAGGGCGGCGCAACCAGCACGCTGGATGTCACCGGCGTGTTCATCGCCATCGGCCATGCGCCGAACACGCAACTGTTCGAAGGGCAGCTTGAAATGCGCGGCGGATACCTGGTCGTCCACAGCGGCCTCGATGGCAATGCCACCGCCACCAGCATCCCGGGCGTCTTTGCCGCCGGTGATGTGGCCGACTCGGTGTACCGCCAGGCCATCACTTCCGCCGGCTCCGGCTGCATGGCGGCGCTCGACGCCGACCGTTATCTGGAGAGCCTGGAACACCCCGGCTGATTCATCGCTGCGACGGGCGGTCCAGCAGACGGGCCGCCAGTCGCATCGACGGCCAGGAACCCAGCGCGCTGCCCGCGGCGATGCCATACAGCACGCCGATCAAGCCGGCACCCATGCCCAGCGCGGCGCCGACCAGGCTCAGCGCAATGCCCAGCCACAGGTAACGGCTCAGGCGCGCCAGTTCGGCATTGCTGCCGCAGGCGGTGATGATGGCGCGTGGAATGCCATGGCAGACCTTGGCGGCGCCGGCGAAACAGGCCGCCAGCACCAGCGCGCTGGAGGGTGAATAGCGTCCCCCGGTAATCCAGGTCGCCAGCGCCGGCGCCACCGCGCACAGCAGCAGGGTGGTGCCCACCAAGGCCACGCCGATCACCTGCAGTTCCTTTCTCACCAGGCCGAGGCGCCCTTCCCGGTCGCCAGCCATGCGGCGCAGGCCCGGCACCAGCACGAAACCGGCGCCGGTGGTGACGAGCCGGAACGGGAACACCGCGATCGACGCCAGCACGCTGAACATGGCCAGCGCCGCCGGATCGAGCAGGAAACCCACCACCAGCCGTTCCAGCTGGATCACCAGCACCGCGCCGGCCACAATCGCGGTGGTGGAAAGCCCCAGGCGCCAGCACGGCGAGGGTTCTTCCACCGCATCGCGCGCCGCGGCCCGGTGCGCCACCCAGCCGGTGATGCCCAGCGCCGAGACCAGCACGCAGTAGCTTTCCAGCGCATGCCGCGACATCCATTGCGGGATGACCAGCGCTGCCAGGCCCAGGCCCAGCAAGACCCAGTCGGGTGAGGTCTGGACCAGGAAGGCTGCGCGCTTGCGGCCCTCGCGCAGCAGTGCCGCGCAGGACACCCATACCAGCGTCCCGCAGGCGATCACCATCACCAGCAGCACCGAATCGGGCGCAAACCCCTCGGTCAGCCCCGCCAGCGCCGCCGCCAGCACCCCGGCGGCCGTGCCGGGCACCAGCAGCCGCAGCAGCAGGCCCCTGCCCGGACGCAGCCGGTCGCGCAGCACCACCTGGCTCAGGCCCAGCGTCGCCACCTGTGACACCACGATGAACAGTGCGATCGCCAGCGACAGGTGCGCGAAGTCCTCGGTGCGCATCTCGCGCGCCAGCAACAGGTTGCCGACCGCGAACGCGGCGCCGGAGAAAGCGAAGGAGGCTGCGGCGACTAGGCTAGGACTGATTCTGGTTAGCGATGCCAGCAGGCCGGTTGCGCGAAGGCTCAGGTTGGTTCCATCTGTTGTAAGCGGCGCAGCCCGCGACACTTCCCAGCGTATAGATGAAACGTCCCCAGATGACGAAGGGCAATACCGGGATCAGGGAGCGGATTCGTCCTACCCGCCAGCTCTCCATGAAGATCTTTGCCGTATGCATCAGGAAATACAGCGGCGAGAGCAGCACGAACAGCGGCAGCGAAGGCACCAGGTAGCGGCTGTACGGCAGCGCCGGACGGTGCATCAGGCGGAACACCGTGCCGTAGCGGGCCACCAGGAACACGTGCGAGTAGTACGACCGCAGGGTCTCGCGATGGTTGTCGTGCACCACCTTGATCGAAGGGTCGTGCTGCACCAGGTAACCGGCGCGATGCACGCGATAGGTGAATTCGTAGTCCTGGATCCGCCGCCAGGTCGAGCCGAAGCCGCCCACCCGCTCGAACACCGGACGGCGCAGCATGGCGTTCGACACCGTGGTGTACTGGTAATTGCGTGGACCGGGCTGGTAGTCACGGAAGCGTTCCGCCACGTCATAAACGCGGTTGGCGAGGTTCTTCTTGGTATGGTCGGACAGGTAGGAACCGGAGACCACACCCAGGCGCGGATCCTGCACCAGGCGCTGCACCAGCCGCGCCACCGTACCGGGCAGCACCGTGCAGTCCGCATCAAGCAGGTAAACCAGGTCGTGGCTGGCGGCGCGGATGCCGGTATTGCGTGCCGCCGACACGCCGAGGTTGCGCGGATGCCGGATCAGCCGCACGCCCGGGAAGCGCAGCACCGCATCCGCGGTGCCGTCGGTGCTGCCGTCATCGACAACGATGATCTCCAGGTCCGGGTAGTCATGCCGCAGCAGCTGCTCGATGGTGCGGCCGATCTTGTGGGCGAGATTGAAGGCCGGGAGGATGGCCGACACGGGAGGCCGGGCCCATTCCTGGCACCGGCGTTCTTGCGGTGGAGTCTGCATCGATCCCGAGGCTATCGACGCGGGCCGGCGGGCAATGCCCGGCATCGGCAACCTTGGACCGTAGGAGATATCCCGCACTCCTTTCCGGCTGCCGCTCGACTGTCCTGCGTCGCGCACCTAGCATCTGCGGACCGACCTGATTGGCGACCAGCGTGCGACTGAAGGAACTGACGCAGATCACCGACATCCCCGCACAGCAGTGGAATGCACTGCGCGGCGCGCGCTGTCCGTTCCTGCGGCACGCGTTCCTGGCGGCGCTGGAAGAGACCGGCTGCGTCGGACGCGACACCGGCTGGCAGCCGGCGCACCTGGCCTGGTTCGAAGGCGAACAGCTCCTCGCCGCGATGCCCGTGTATCGCAAGGCGCATTCCTGGGGCGAATTCGTGTTCGACTTCGCCTGGGCGCAGGCCTATGAGCGCAACGGCCTGGCGTATTACCCGAAGCTGCTGGTGGCCGTGCCGTACTCGCCGGTGAATGCGGCGCGGCTGCTGGTCGCGCCGGGCGAGGATGCGGAAGCGATGCGGGCGCGCATGATCGAGGCGCTGGAATCCAGCTGCCGGGCAGGGAACCTGTCATCGGCGCATGCGCTGTTCCTTGGCGAAGAAGAACAGCAGGCCTTCGCCCGCGCCGGCTGGCTGACCCGCCGCGACGTGCAGTTCCACTGGCGCAACCGCGGCTACGGCAGCTTCGATGATTACCTCGCCGGCATGCGTTCGGAAAAACGCAAGCAGCTGAAACGCGAGCGGCGGCGCGTGGCCGAAAGTGGCGTGCGTTACCGCACGGTGCATGGCCACGACATCACGCCCGACGAGCTGCGCTTCGCCTTCGAGGTGCACCGGCGCACCTTCCACCTGCATGGCCACGAGCCCTACCTCACCCTGCCCTTCTTCGAGCGCATCGCGCGCGAGCTCGGCGCGGCCTTCATGGTGAAGCTGGCCTTCATCGGCAACTCGCCGGTTGCCGCGGCCATCTTCATGGTGGGCGAAGACACCCTCTATGGCCGTTACTGGGGCGCCACCGGCGAACTGCACAGCCTGCATTTCGAGACCTGCTACTACCAGGGCATCGACTACTGCATCGCGCATGGCCTCGACCGCTTCGAACCCGGCACCCAGGGTGAACACAAGCTGGTGCGCGGTTTCGAACCCACCTTCACGCATTCGGCGCATTACATCGCCGACCCGCGCTTCCGCTCCGCCATCGCGAACTTCCTCGAACAGGAACGCGTCGCGCTGGACCGTTATGCCGGCAGCGCCGGTGAACACACGCCCTTCCATCGCGGATGACCGGCGTCGCCTTCATTTCCCCGGATCACCCCGCCGACTGGTTTCCACCGGTCAGCCAGGCGCTGCAGGAACCGCAGGGACTGCTGGCCGTGGGCGGCGAACTGTCGCCGCAGCGGCTCGCCGCCGCCTATTCGCGCGGCATCTTCCCCTGGTATGGCGAGGGCGAGCCGGTGCTGTGGTGGTCGCCCGATCCGCGCGAGGTGCTGCTGCCGGCCGAATTCCACCGCTCGCGCAGCCTGCAGAAGCGGCTGCGCAGCGGCGAATACGCCGTCACGATGGATACCGCCTTCGCCGACGTGATCGGCGCCTGCGCCGGATTGCGCCGTGACGGTCCCGGCACCTGGATCACCGACGAGATGCGCGATGCCTACATCGCGCTGCACCGCCTGGGCCGGGCGCACAGCGTGGAAACCTGGTTCGGCGATGAGCTGGTGGGCGGGCTCTACGGGGTGCGCTCAGGCCGGGTGTTCTGCGGCGAGTCGATGTTCAGCCGGCGGGATGACGCCTCGAAGGCGGCGCTGGCCTGGCTGGTGGACCAGTGCCCCGCCCTGGGCATCGACCTGATCGACTGCCAGCTGCCCAATCCGCACCTGCGGCGGCTGGGAAGCCGGCCCATGCCCCGCAGCCAGTTCCTTGAATTTCTTGGCGGTCAGGCCGGCTTCGACCCCGCCTGACAGCCCGCAGGGCCCCCGGGATAGCCCGGTTCCGGACCGCCATCGTTGCTTTGCGGGCCCGCTTTATGCAGAATCCGCGACCTCTTTTACGCATTGACGGACGGCATGGCCAAAGACGACGCGATTCAGATGGAAGGTGAAGTGATCGAAACCCTTCCCAACACGACGTTTCGCGTGCAGTTGAAGAATGGCCATGTGGTCACGGCCCACATCTCGGGCAAGATGCGCAAGAACTACATCCGCATCCTGACCGGTGACGCCGTCACCGTCGAAATGACGCCCTACGACCTGAGCAAGGGTCGCATCGTCTACCGCGGCCGCTGAGGCGGTCCCGCGGGCAGGCCTTGACGGGCCCGCCCGCCTTCCATCTCCTGACCTTCAGCCCTCGGCAGGCTGCGGCAGCACCGGCCGCGGCAGCGGCGAGCAGTCCAGCGTCAGCGACTTGCCGTCCTCGGCCACCCCGACCAGCACCGTGCCACCCTCGGTGAGCTTGCCGAACAGCAGCTCCTCGGCCAGCGGGCGCTTGATCTGCTCCTGGATCAGCCGCGCCATCGGGCGCGCGCCCATCTTCGGGTCGTAGCCATTGTCGGCCAGCCAGCCGCGCGCCTCGTCGTTCACCGACAGCTGCACGCCCTTGCGCTCCAGCTGCGTCTCGACCTCGACCAGCAGCTTCTCGACCACGCGCTCGATGGTCTGCTTCGACAGCGGCTCGAACTGGATGATGGCGTCGAGGCGGTTTCTGAACTCCGGCGTGAACAGGCGCCGGATCGCCTCCATGCCGTCGCTCTTGTTGTCGGCCTGGGTGAAGCCGATCGACGGCCGCGACATCTCCTGCGCACCGGCATTGGTGGTGAGCACGATGATGACGTGGCGGAAGTCGGTCTTGCGGCCGTTGTTGTCGGTGAGCTGGCCATGGTCCATCACCTGCAGCAGCAGGTTGAACACATCCGGGTGCGCCTTCTCGATCTCGTCGAGCAGCAGCACGCAGTGCGGATGCTTGGACACGGCCTCGGTGAGCAGGCCGCCCTGGTCGAAGCCCACATAGCCCGGCGGCGCGCCGATCAGGCGCGAGACGGTGTGGCGCTCCATGTATTCGGACATGTCGAAGCGCAGGAACTCCACGCCCAGCGCCGTGGCCAGCTGGCGGGTGACCTCGGTCTTGCCCACGCCGGTGGGACCGGCGAACAGGAAGGAGCCCACCGGCTTGCGCCCCTCGGCCAGGCCCGAGCGCGCCATCTTGATGGCCGCGGCCAGCGCCTCGATGGCCGGATCCTGGCCGAAGATGACCAGCTTCAGGTTGCGCTCGAGGTTGCGCAGCACTTCCTTGTCGGAAGTGGACACGGTCTTGGCCGGGATGCGCGCGATGCGCGCCACCACGTCCTCGACCTGCTCCAGGTCGACCACGTCGGTGCGTTCGCCCACCGGCTTCAGGCGCTGGCGCGCGCCGGCCTCGTCGATCACGTCGATGGCCTTGTCCGGCAGGTGGCGGTCGTTGATGTGGCGCGCGGCCAGTTCGGCCGCGGCGCGGATGGCCTCGTCGGTGTAACGCACGCCGTGGTGTTCCTCGTACTTGGGCTTCAGGCCCTTGAGGATCTCCACGGTCTCGGCGACGGTGGGCTCGACCACGTCGATCTTCTGGAAACGCCGCGACAGCGCGTGGTCCTTCTCGAAGATGCCGCGGTATTCCTGGTAGGTGGTGGAGCCGATGCAGCGCAGCTCGCCGCTGGTCAGCGCCGGCTTGATCAGGTTGCTGGCATCCATCACGCCGCCGCTGGTGGCACCGGCACCGATCAGCGTGTGGATCTCGTCGATGAACAGGATGGCGCCCGGCTGCTTCTTGATCTCGGTGACCACGGCCTTCAGCCGCTTCTCGAAGTCACCGCGGTATTTGGTGCCGGCCAGCAGGCTGCCCAGGTCGAGCGAATAGATGACGCTGTCGGTGAGCATCTCGGGCACCTGGCCCTCGACGATCATGCGCGCCAGCCCCTCGACGATGGCGGTCTTGCCCACGCCGGCCTCGCCGACATAAAGCGGGTTGTTCTTGCGGCGGCGGCAGAGGATCTCGATGGTGCGCTCGACCTCCATCCTGCGGCCCACCAGTGGATCGATGCGGCCTTCCTGGGCGGAGCGGTTCAGGTTCACCGCGTATTTGTCGAGCGCGCTGCCGCCCTCGGCCTCTTTCTCGGCCTCGGGGCTGCTGCCGGGGCTTTCTTCGCGGCCGGTGCGTTCGCCCTCGCCGGTCTTGGCCAGGCCATGGGAGATGTACTGGGTGACATCGAGGCGGGTGACCTCGTGGCGGGCCAGCAGGAACACCGCGTGGCTCTGCTTCTCGCTGAAGATCGCCACCAGCACATCGGCCACGCCGACCTCGCGGCGGCCGCCGGACTGCACCTGGAACACCGCCCGCTGCAGCACCCGCTGGAAGCCCAGGGTGGGCTGCACCTCGCGCTCCTCGTCGGGCTTGAGCCGGGGTGTTGTCGCGTCCACATGCTCGCGCAGCTGTTCGGCCAGACGCCTGAGGTCAGCTCCGCCCGCCTTCAGGATCTCGCGCACCCGGGGTGCATCGAGGATGGCCAGCAGCAGGTGCTCGACGGTCAGGAACTCATGACGCGCCTCGCGGGCCTCCTTGAAGGCGGCATTGAGGCAATTTTCAAGCTCCGACGACAGCATGATCGGCTCCTTCGTGAGAAGCGCCCGTCAGGCCTGCTCCAGCGTGCACATCAGCGGATGCTGGTTGTCACGCGCGTAGCTGACCACCTGGGCGACCTTGGTCTCGGCAATCTCGTAAGTGAACACACCGCAAACACCCTTGCCCTTCATGTGCACCTCGAGCATGACCCGGGTGGCATTTTCGCGATCCATGCGGAAGAAGCGCTCGAGCACGTCCACGACGAACTCCATGGGGGTGTAGTCGTCGTTCAACAAGACCACGCTGTAAAGCGGGGGATTCCTGACCTCGGGGGCAGCTTCCTCAACCACCACGCCGGTGTTGGGATGGTCCCCGGGGAGATCGTGTTCGGCACTCATTGGCGGCTAACCGAGGTTTAACGAACGATTGCTTGAGGGTGCAATCGCCTGCCCATCATAATACTCCTCAGGATGGCCACCGTGGCTCAAACGCTGCGATTCGACGGCGAGCTGGGGAGCCAGCTTCTCGCCCGCCTTCCCCTTTTCGCCGTTTACGCGCTGGTGGTGCTGATCGGCTGGAATGCCGCGCAGCTGGTGGCCGCCCTGGCCGGTGGTCCGCCGCCCGAGATCGCCACGGCTCCGGCCGCCCCACCGCCCGTACGGAATACCGTCGACGTCCCCTCCATCCTGCGCGCCAACCTGTTCGGCCAGAGCCCGGCCGCCAGCGCCAATGGCGAGGCGCCCCGCACGTCCATGCAGCTGGTGCTCACCGGCGTGGTGCCGTCCAGCGACGAGAAGATGGGACTGGCCATGATCGGCCCCACCGCCACGGCCATCGAACTGAAGAAGGTGGGCGACTCCCTGCCGGGCGGCGCGAAGCTGCATGCCGTGCACATCGACCGGGTGCTGCTGGACCGCGGCGGCGGCACCATCGAGGCCCTGCCGCTGCCCGAACTGGCGACGGTCAGCTTCGCCGCGCCACCGCCCCGCCCGCAGGGTGCGACCGTGGCCGTGCAGCGGGTCGAGCAGGCCATCCGCAACAATCCTTCCGTGATCGCCCAGGTCATGCACCGCACGCCGGTGTTCGCCGATGGCCGCCTGCGCGGCCTGCGTGTCTCGGCCGGACCCAACGCCGCCGCCTTCGCCCGGCTGGGCCTGCGCAACAACGACCTGGTGACCGCCATCAATGGCGTCGAGCTGAATGACGAGGCGCGCAGCGCCGACATCTTCGAGTCGCTGTCCGGCGCCGCCGAGGCGCGCGTCACGGTCGAACGCAACGGGGTGTCGCAGGACCTGGTGCTGAACCTGGCCGAGATCGCCAGCGAGGCCGAGCAGATCGCCACGGCGCCACCCGACCCGGATCTCCCACCGCAGCAGCCACCGGCCGGAGCGCCGGGTCCCGAAGCGGAAACCGCGAGGTGAAAATGAAAAAGAATTTCCTGTACGCGGCGCTGCTGTGCGCTTCCCTGGCCAGTGCGCAGACACCGCGCAACGCACAGTTCACCCCGAACTTCCAGAACACCGACATCGCGGTGGTGGCCAATGCGGTCACCGAGGCCACCGGCATCACCTTCATCCTCGACCAGGCCGCCAGCACCCGCAAGATCACGCTGAGCAACCGGCGCGCGCTGAGCCCGACCGAGTTCTACGACATGTTCCTGTCGATCCTGTCGGTGAATGGCCTGGCTGCCATGCCTGCCGGCCGCAACACCATGAAGATCGTGCAGGACGCCAATGCCCGCACGCTGCCGGGCCGCGACCTGTCGAGCAGCGCCGGTCCCGACGAGATCGTCCATGTGGTGGTACCGGTGCGCAATACCAACGCCCAGCAGGTGGCGACGGTGCTGAACCAGTTCCGCTCGCAGTACGGCGTGGTGATGGCGGTGCCGGGCACCAACCAGATCATCATCAATGACCGCGCCGCCAACGTGCAGCGCA
>CAYNEX010000096.1:0-3474 GCA_964396335.1 uncultured Steroidobacteraceae bacterium
CCTGGTCGAAATAGAACTGCAGCAGCGAGGGATCGGCGGCCAGCGGCGCGGCGTTTTCCATGCTGATGAACACCACCCGCTTGCCGCCGGCGGCGATGCGGCGCGCATCCTCGGAGGTCAGCGCCAGCTCGAACAGGTCTGGGTGCGCGGCCACCATGCGGTGGAGCTGCAGCAGGCGCTTGAGCCCATGATCGCGGGCCACGCGCTGCGCGGCGGCGTCGCGGCCCCGCTGTGGCGTGTAGATCACCCACATGCCGCCATCCAGGCCGCCGTCGATCATGCGCGGCAGGTCCACCTGGCTGTAGGCGCTGGTCTCATGCCGGTCGCGGATATCCCAGTCGGCCTGGTCGAGGCGCATCGGGGTGTCCAGATGGCTGTCGAGCACCAGCAGGCGCTCGTGCAGCGCGCGGGCCGCCTGCGGCACCTGCGGATCACGCCCGGCTTGTGCGGCCAATGCGCCATTTCCAGCCACCAGTGCCGCGATCAGGAAGGAAAGCTGCCGCATCGGAAAAGCCCTGCCAAAAGCCGTTTTTTCGATTATGCGCCTTCAGGGGAACGCTTAAATCGGATCGTGGCGATCCGCAGCGGCCCGTACGGCCCCTTGCGAGTGTCGAACGGTGCACAGTTACTGATGCGGCGGGTTCACATAATGTATATCTGTGGCTACGCTTCCCCTTCATTCCCTGCCGGTACGTGTGCGAACGACATGATTGTCCGCTTCACTTCCAAGATCCTTTTCCTGTTGCTGGCCGCGGTGGGCTTCGCCGTGCCGGCGCATGCCTCCACCAAGGACCCCATTCCCTTTCCGAAGGAGCTGCAGAAGGACGTGGATTTCTGGATCCGCGTCTACAGCGAGATCAGCACCAGCGAAGGGTTCCTGCACGACGACCGCGACCTGTCGATCGTCTACCGCAAGCTGGAGTTCGCCAGGGACATCGAGCCGCGCCAGCGGCGCGATGCGGTGGACGAGGAGCGCAAGAAGATCGAGCTGATGCTGCAGCGGCTCGCCTCCGGCGCCGGCAACCTCAGCGCCGAGGAAAAACGCATCAAGGAGGCCTTCGGGTCCAAGGCGACATCCGAAACCTTCCGCGAGGCGGCCGGCCGCGTGCGCTTCCAGCTGGGCCAGGCCGACCGCTTCCGCGAGGGCCTGGAACGCTCCGGCATCTGGGAAGGGCATATCGCGCGCACCTTCGCGAAGCTGGGCCTGCCGAAGGAACTGGCGGCGCTGCCGCATGTGGAATCCTCCTTCGACCCCACCGCCTATTCGAAGGTGGGCGCCGCCGGCATGTGGCAGTTCATGCCCGGCACCGGCAAGCTGTACCTGCGCATCGATGATGCCGTGGATGAGCGCATGGATCCGTTCCGCGCCACCGAGGCCGCCGCGCAGCTGCTGGAGGCGAACTACAACCTGCTGGGCAGCTGGCCGCTGGCGCTGACCGCCTACAACCACGGCGCCGCCGGCATGCGCCGCGCGCGCGATGCGATGGGCACCACCGACATCGCCACGATCGTGCGCAACTACTCGAGCAAGAGTTTCGGTTTCGCCTCGCGCAACTTCTATGTCTCGTTCCTGGCCGCGCTGACCATCGACCGCGAGCCGGAGAAATATTTCCCCGGCGTGAAGCGCCGCCCGGAGATGACCTTCTCCGAGGTGGAGATGCCCTCGTTCATGACGGCCGCCACGCTGCAGAAGGCACTGAAGATCGAGCGCTCGGACCTGGTTGCGCTGAACCCGGCGCTGCTGCCGGCGGTGTGGGAAGGCCGGCAGTACGTGCCGAAGGGCTATCGCCTGCGCCTGCCCTCCGAGATGGGCCAGCTCACCGCGCAGCAGCTGGCGCAGCGTGTGGATGCCTCCGAGCAGTTCTCGGGACAGCCGCGGCCGCGGGTGTATGTCGTTCGCGCGGGTGACACGCTCACCGGCGTGGCCGCCCGCCATGGCCTCGGCGTCTCGCAGCTGGCCTCGCTGAACGGCATCAAGAGCAACGCGATGCTGAAGGTCGGCCAGAAGCTGAACCTGCCGCAGACGGCTCCGGCTGCGACCACGCCGGCGCCCGCACAGGTGGCTGCGAAGGTCGAGGCGCGCCGCGAGGAGGCGCGGGTGGTGGCGCAGGCCAATGCCAAGGCCGAGAAGGCCGAACCGGTGACGGCTGCCGAGGCGAAGTCGCAGGGTCCGTCGCTGGCGCCGGGTGCGCCGGCCGCTGCTGCCGCCGATGTCATGTGAACGTGCTGGTGATGCCGGTTCCGTCGGCCTGAGCCGACATTGTCTGTGACGGGATACGGCGTTACGGCTGTCGCGCTGCACCTATAATGCGAAAATGGCTGGCAACTCCGGCAATCTGATGCAACGCATGAAGAGCGCGATGTCCCTGCTGGGACGGCTGCTGTGTGTCACGCTGCTGGCAGCGGGCATCGCCCGTGCCGATTCCGGATTCATGCCGGTGGTGAACACCGCCGAGACCCCGGTGGTGATGCCGGTGGTCACACGCGTGGTGGTGCACAAGTCGGCGCGCCGCATGGAGCTGCTCAGCGGCGACCAGGTGCTGCGCACCTACCGCGTCTCGCTGGGCCTGCAGCCGCAGGGCCACAAGGAGCGCGAGGGCGACTTCCGCACCCCCGAGGGGCGCTACTACCTCACCCGCCGCAATCCGCGCAGCGACTATTTCCTGTCGATCCAGGTGTCCTATCCCAACGACCGCGACGTGAAGAACGCACGCGCCAACGGCTGGGAGCCGGGCGGGGCCATCATGATCCACGGCATGCCCAACCGCCTGAAGCACGACCCGGATTACTACACGCGTGACTGGACCGACGGCTGCATCGCCGTGTCGAACTCCGACATGGTCGAGATCTGGCTGATGACCAACCAGAACACGCCCATCGACATCCTTCCCTGACGGGAAGCGCTCGCTCCAGGACTGACAATCTTGCACGCCCAGGTGGACCTCCCAGAAGTCGTCGACGCCAGCGTCGGCCCGCGCGGCAGCCTCGAGATGCTGTCGCAGTCCGAGATCGCGGCGCTGCTGAGCTCGGACGCCGGCGGCATCCACGAGCTGTTCCGCAAATGCGCGCTGGCGGTGCTGAACTCCGGCAGCAACAAGGACAATGCCAAGGCGCTGTTCGAGCGGTATGCCGACTTCGAGGCCAAGGTGGTGCGCCATCCCTGGGGCATCCGGCTCGACATCCGCAATGCCCCGGCGCGCGCCTTTGTCGACGGGCAGATGATCCAGGGCATCAAGGAACACCTGTTCGCGGTGCTGCGCGACGTGGTCTACATCGCCCACGAGATCGGGCAGATGGAGCGCTTCGACCTCAGCAACGGCGCCGACATCACCAATGCCGTGTTCCATGTGCTGCGCAATGCGCGCGTGCTGGACCGCAAGATCCGCCCGAACCTGGTGGTCTGCTGGGGCGGCCATTCGATCGGCGAGACCGAATACCAGTACACCAAGAAGGTCGGCTACGAGATGGGCCTGC
>CAYNEX010000096.1:3484-11089 GCA_964396335.1 uncultured Steroidobacteraceae bacterium
TGCGGGCCCGGCGCGATGAAGGGTCCGATGAAGGGCGCCGCCATCGGCCATGCCAAGCAGCGCATCTACGCCGGTCGCTACATCGGCATGACCGAGCCGGGCATCATCGCCGCCGAGCCGCCCAACGCGATCGTGAACCAGCTGGTCATCATGCCGGACATCGAGAAGCGCCTGGAGGCCTTCATCCGCCTGGCGCATGGCGTGGTGGTGTTCCCGGGCGGCGTGGGCACGGCGGAGGAGATCCTCTACCTGCTGGGCCTGCTGCTCGACCCGGAGAACGCCTCGCAGCCGCTGCCGGTGATCCTGACCGGGCCGGCCTCGAGTGCCGGTTATTTCGAGCAGATCCGCAAGTTCCTCGAGGCCGCCATCGGTCCCGCCGCGCTGCAGCGCGTGCAGATCATCCACGACGACCCGGTGGCGGTGGCGCGCGCGCTGGTGAAGGACATCGCGCGCGTGCGCGCGCACCGCCGCGCCTGCAGCGACTCCTACGCCTTCAACTGGCTGCTGCGCATTCCGGAGGAATTCCAGCTGCCCTTCGAGGTGTCGCACGAGAGCATGCGCGCGCTGCAGCTGCATCGCGACCAGCCGCCGCACCGGCTGGTGGCCAACCTGCGGCGGGCGTTCTCCGGCATCGTCGCCGGCAACGTCAAGGAACACGGCATCGCCGCGATCGAGAAACACGGTCCGTTCGAGATCAGCGGCGACCCCGAACTGATGCGGCTGCTGGATGAGCTGCTGGGGGCATTTGTTGCCCAGGGCCGCATGAAGCTGCCCGGCGAAGCCTACAAACCCTGTTACCGGATCGTGACGTGACGCAGTTCCTGTCGATTTAACCGCATACATCCCTACGCTGCGTCACAGGTACGGGATGGAACGGCGGTGGTTATGTCGAACAGTGAAGCACAGGGCGAAGATCTGGCCAGCACGGGGGAACGTCCGGCGCTGGGCTCGTCCGAGCTGTACGCCGAGTGGGCCGCCCGCATGCAGCGGGGCCGCGGCCGCCACGCCGCGATCAGCCGCAACCTGAACACCTGGTCCAACTACAAGAACTGGACCGAGAAGGTCCGGCAGAGCTGGGAGTCGGACGTGGCTCCCCGCAAGAAGTAGGCCCGTGGAACGCGTCCTGCAGCTCTGGGATGAGCTCGAGGACTGGCTCGGCCTTGCGCTGCGGGCCGTGCCGGTGGCACGCAACCTCTTGAAATAACCCCTTCCGGCCCTATTCTCGGCGGCGGTTTGACCGTCACCGTTCAAGAGAAGGGCCGCATGTCAGAGACTGCCGCGACTGAAACCCTCGGATTCAAGGCCGAGGTGCGTGAGCTGCTGAAGCTCATGATCCATTCGCTGTACAGCCACCGCGAGATTTTCCTGCGGGAGCTGATTTCCAACGCCTCCGACGCCAACGACAAGCTGCGCTTCCTGTCGATCGGCGATCCGTCGCTGCTCGGCGATGAGAAGGAGCTGGGCGTGTGGGTGACCCCGGACGAGAAGGCCGGCACGCTGTCGATCCGCGACAACGGCATCGGCATGACCCGCGAGGAGGCCATCGCCCACCTGGGCACCATCGCCAAGTCGGGCACGAAGGAGTTCGTCAGCCGCCTCTCGGGCGATGCGGCGAAGGATTCGGCCCTGATCGGCCAGTTCGGGGTGGGCTTCTATTCGGCCTTCATCGTCGCCAGCAAGGTCGAGGTGGTCAGCCGCAAGGCGGGCGTGCCGGCCACCGCGGGCGTGCGCTGGACCTCCTCGGCCGACGGCGAGTACACGGTCGAGACCATCGAGCATGCGCCGCGCGGCACCACGGTGATCCTGCACCTGAAGGACGACGCGAAGGAATACCTGGACACCTGGCGCCTGCGCTCGCTGGTGCGCCGCTACTCCGACCACCTGGCCTTCCCGGTGCACATGCCCAGGACGGGCGAGGCCAGCCTCGACTACGAGGTGGTCAACCAGGCCAAGGCGCTGTGGACCCGTCCGCGCACCGGAATCAGCGACGAGGAATACCAGGAGTTCTACCGCCACATCACCCACGACAGCGAGGCGCCGCTGGCCTGGAGCCACAACAAGGTGGAGGGCAAGCGCGAGTACACCAGCCTGCTGTACATCCCCTCGCGGGCGCCGTTCGACCTGTGGCAGCGCGATGCCGCCCGCGGCCTGAAGCTGCACGTGAAGCGCGTCTTCATCATGGACGACGCCGAGCAGTTCCTGCCGCTGTACCTGCGCTTCATCAAGGGCGTGCTCGATTCCTCCGACCTGCCGCTGAACGTGTCGCGCGAGCTGCTGCAGAACGACCCGGAGGTCGAGGCGATGAAGAGCGCGCTGACCCGGCGCGCGCTCGACCTGATCGCGAAGCTGGCCAGGGACGAGCCGGAAAAATACGCGCAGTTCTGGAAGGAATTCGGCCAGGTGCTGAAGGAAGGCGTGGCCGAGGACTATTCCAGCCGCGACAAGCTGCTGCCGCTGCTGCGCTTCGCCAGCACCCACGAGGCCACCGACGAGGACAAGGTCTCGCTGGCCGACTATGTGGCGCGCATGCGCCCCGGCCAGGACAAGATCTATTACGTGCTGGCCGAGAGCCGCGCCGCGGCCCGCTCCAGCCCGTTCATCGAGCAGCTGCGCGCCCGCAACATCGAGGTGCTGCTGCTGGGTGACCGCGTCGACCCGTGGATCATGGGCCAGCTGCACGAGTTCGAGGGCAAGCAGTTCCAGGATGCCGCGCGCGGCGACCTGGACCTGTCGAAGATCGAGGGCGGCGAGGCCGACAAGCCGGAGCAGAAGGAAGACGATCCGGAGGCCCAGGCGCTGTTCGAGCGCGTGAAGAAGGAGCTGGGCGATGCCGTGGGTGGCGTGAAGGCCAGCCGCCGCCTGGCCGAGTCGCCGTCCTGCCTGACCCGCAGCGCCGATGACATGAACGAGGCCATGCGCCGCGTGCTGGCCGCTGCCGGCCGCGAGCTGCCGCCGGTGAAGCCGGAGCTGGAGCTGAACCTGTCGCACCCGCTGGTGGCCCGCCTGAAGGGCCTGGAGGGCGAGGATTTCGGCGAGCTGGCGCGGCTGCTGTACGATCAGGCGCAACTCACCGAGCAGGGGCAGGTCGCCAATCCCGGCGAATACCTGCGCCGGCTCAACAGCCTGCTGGTGAAGCTGCTGAAATGAAGAAGCCGGATCCTGCCGAGCTGCGCGCGCGGCTCACGCCCATCCAGTACCACGTCACCCAGGAGAAGGGCACCGAGCGGCCCTTCTCCGGCGAGTACGAGACCCACTGGGAGCAGGGCACCTACTTCTGCGTGGTCTGCGGCACGGATCTGTTCGAGTCGGAGAAGAAATTCGACGCCGGCTGCGGCTGGCCCAGCTTCTGGCTGCCGCTGGCCGGCGATCGCATCCACCAGCACCGCGACACCTCGCACGGCATGATCCGCATCGAGGTGACCTGCGCCAACTGCGAGGCGCACCTGGGCCATGTGTTCGACGACGGGCCGCAGCCTACCGGCCTGCGTTATTGCATCAACTCCGCATCGCTGGGATTCAGGCCGAAGGACAAGGCGTGAGCCGCGTCGCTGCGGAGAAAGCCACGCTGGCAGGGCCGGCGGGCGACATCGAGGCCGTGTTCGAATGGCCGGAAGCCGCCGCGGCGCCCGTTGCGGTGATGGTGGTGTGCCATCCGCACCCGCTGCATGGCGGCACCATGACCAACAAGGTGGTCACCACGCTGGCGCGCACCGCGCACGGCCTGGGCGCAGCCACGCTGCGCTTCAACTTCCGCGGCGTCGGTGCGAGCGCCGGCGCGCATGACGACGGCCGTGGCGAGGTCGATGACGCGCTGGCGGCGATCTCCGCCGCGCGCCAGCGCTGGCCGGATGCACCGCTGTGGCTGGGTGGATTCTCCTTCGGTGGCGTGGTGGCGCTGCGCGCCAGCACCCGCGCCGAGGCCGGTCCGATCGCGCGCCTGGTCACGGTTGCACCGGCATTGGGCAAGGCCTTCGCCGATCCCGATGACATCGCGCTGCCCGCCTGTCCCTGGCTGATCGTGCAGGGGGATGCGGACGAGGTGATCGATGGCGCGCTGGTGATCGACTGGGCGCATCGCATCGAACCGGCGGCGCGGCTGGCGCTGCTGCCCGGTGCCGGGCATTTCTTCCATGGCCGGCTCAACGACCTGATGCAGCAGGTGGAGCCCTTCCTGCAAGGCTGAAGGCGCGGCCTGGTCGCGCTCCTGCCTGGTCCAGATACGACAAAGCCCGGAAAACACTGGGTTTTCCGGGCTTCGGTGCGACCCGCGGGCAGTCGCGGAACCGAGCGTTTGCTCAGTTCACCATGGCCTTGAGGCTCTTCAGCGGCAGAGCGCGGACCTTCTTGCTGGCCGGCTTGGCCTTGAACACCATCTCTTCGCCGGTGAACGGGTTGACACCCTTGCGCGCCTTGGTGGCGGGCTTCTTCACGACCTTCAGCTTCAGCAGACCGGGAACCGTCACGACGCCGTTGGCGCGCAGGCTCTTGCGGATGACGTTGTTCAGCGACTCAAAAACGCTGCTGACCTGCTTGCGCGACAAGTCCGTGTCTTTGGAGATAGCTGCCAGGATCTCGGACTTCGTCGGTGCGCCGCCCTTCTTCGCCATGTTGGGATACTCCCACGTGTAGTGTTTCTGTTAGACGGGAAAATCCCCGCCGATCAAGCAATCCGCGCGAAACATAGCACAAGCGCATAAGCGCGCAAGTGCTTTTTTTTAAGTGTTTTCGCGTCACCTGCTGTCTGTTACAGCAGTCTCAGCAGCACTCCGATCAGCAGGATGGCCCACAACGGCGACAGATCGAGCCCGGCGATCGGCGGGATGATGCGGCGGAAGGGATTCAGCACCGGATCGACGATCGCGGACAGCAGCGCCTGCACCGGCGAGTAATTACCCGGTGCAACAAACGACAGTAGCGCGTTGACTATGATCAGGATTTGGTAGGTCTGCAGCACCAGCACGATCACGTCGAGCAGCGCCGTGCGCAGCAGCAGGGCGAGTCCCGGCGCCGCCCCGAACAGCAGCGCCAGCACCCAGATCTTCAGCAGCGTGACCAGCAGGATGGCCGCCACGCTGGCGGTGTCGATCCTGCCCGCCGGTGGCAGCACCTTGCGCAGCGGCAGCACCACCGGGTTGGTGATCTGGACGATCGCGCGCGACAGTGGGTTGCGGAAATCCGCTCGAACCAGCTGCAGGATCAGCCGCAGCAGCAGCACCACGGTGTACAGCGAGAACAGCGTGCTGATGAGGTAGTGGAGGGCGCTCATGGCTTACTTGCGCCCCGCGGAATCATCCGCCAGCTCGCGGCTGCGCTCGGCGGCGGCGCGCATCGCCGCCTGCACCAGGGCGGGCAGGCCCTGGCCATCGAACACCGCCAGTGCCGCGGCCGTGGTGCCGCCCTTTGAAGTGACCGCGGCGCGCATCGCGGCCAGGTCCGGCTCGGCTTCGGCCGCCACCAGGCGCCCCGCGCCGGCCAGCGTCTGCGCGGCCAGCTGCCTTGCCACCTCCGGCGCAAGCCCCGCGGCCGTCGCGGCCTCGGCCATCAGTTCGGCGAGGCGGAAGAAATAGGCCGGCCCGCTGCCCGACAGCGCGGTGACCGTGTCGATCTGCGCTTCATCATCCACCCACACGGCAAGGCCGGTGGCGGACATCAGTTCGGTGGCCAGCGCGCGCTGTGCATCGCCGACCGATGGCGCGGCATACAGGCCGGTCGCGCCCGCGCCGACCAGCGCCGGGCGGTTGGGCATCGCGCGCACCACCGGCACGCCTTCGCCGGACCATGCGGCGAGCTCGGCGGTGCGGATTCCGGCGGCCACCGAGACCAGCAGTGGTCGGCTGAGCTGCAGTTCCGGTGCCAGCGGCTTGAGTACCTCGGCCAGCACCTGCGGCTTGACCGCCAGCACCACCACCTGCGCGCCGGCCACGGCCTCGCGGTTGTCGGCGGTGACATTGACGCCGTACTGCTGTGCCAGCGAGGCACGCGAGGCGGCGTCCGGGTCGGATACCGCGATGCGTTCGGGATCGATGCCGCGGGCGAGCAGGCCGCCGAGCATTGCGCGGGCCATGTTGCCACCGCCAACAAAGGCGATGCGCGTGTTGAGTGGCTGGTTCATGGATTCATTCTACGTGAGGGCGCGGGCCGAACAGGGCAGTGCCGATGCGCACGATGGTGGCGCCTTCGGCGATGGCGGCCTCCATGTCATCGCTCATGCCCATCGACAGCGTGTCGAGCGCAGGACCGTCGCCATGCAGCGACTCGGCCAGCTGGCGCAGGCGTGCGAAGGCCGCGCGCTGCTGCGCTTCGGGCAGGTCCCAGGGCAGCATGGTCATCAGGCCGCGCAGCGCAAGGCGGGGCAGGGCGGCCACCTGCCGCGCCAGTTCCGGCAGTTCGGCCGGCTGCACGCCGGCCTTGGCCGGATCATCCGCCACCTGCACCTGCAGGCAGACATTCAGCGGCGGGGCGTAATGCGGCCGCTGCGCGTCGAGGCGCTGCGCGATGTGCAGCCGGTCGATGCCATGCACCCATGCGAAGTGCTGTGCCACCGGGCGGGTCTTGTTGGCCTGCAGGCGGCCGATGAAATGCCAGCTGGCGGCGGTGCCGGCCAGCGCCTGGATCTTCGGCAATGCCTCGGCCACGTAGTTCTCGCCGAACTGGGTCAGGCCGAGTTCCATCGCGGCGGCCAGGCGCGATGCCGGATGTCCCTTCGACACGGCAAGAAGCGTGATGGAGTGCACATCGCGGCCGGCCGCTTGCGCCGCGCGCGCCATGCGCTCGCGCACTGCCGCAACGCGGTCGGAAAGTTCGTTCGCCGCCTCTGCAGGGGCTGAATTCTGAGGAATGCGTATCATCGGGAGGGTCGAGGGCGTGGACTATACTGCCGGGGTAACGTAATCGGAGCTTCCATGGCCCTGGATATTGCCCAGTTGCTGGCCTTTGCGGTCAAGAACAAGGCCTCTGACCTGCATCTGTCGGCCGGCGTGCCGCCGATGATCCGTGTCGACGGCGACATGAAGCGCGTCAACATGCCTGCGCTCTCCCACAAGGAGGTGCACAGCATGGTGTACGACATCATGAACGACAAGCAGCGCAAGAACTTCGAGGAGTTCTTCGAGACCGACTTCTCGTTCGAGATTCCGAAGCTGGCGCGCTTCCGCGTCAATGCGTTCAACCAGAACCGCGGCGCCGGCGCCGTGTTCCGCAGCATTCCCTCGACCATCGTCAGCCTCGACGACCTGGGCGCGCCGAAGATCTTCCGCGACCTGTGCATGCTGCCGCGTGGCATCGTGCTGGTGACCGGCCCGACCGGCTCGGGCAAGTCCACCACCCTGGCCGGCATGATCGACCACATCAACGACAACCGGCCGGACCACATCCTCACCATCGAGGACCCGATCGAGTTCGTGCACGAGTCCAAGCGCTGCCTGATCAACCAGCGCGAGGTGCACCGTGACACCCTGGGCTTCGCCGAGGCGCTGCGGTCGGCGCTGCGCGAGGACCCGGACGTCATCCTGGTCGGCGAAATGCGCGACCTGGAGACCATCCGCCTGGCGCTGACCGCCGCGGAAACCGGCCACCTGGTGTTCGGCACCCTGCACACCACCTCGG
>CAYNEX010000097.1:0-10744 GCA_964396335.1 uncultured Steroidobacteraceae bacterium
AAGGATTCAGCTACAACCTGCTCGAAGGTTCGTTGATCTCGGGCGATGACTACGACGGCTTCGGCGTTTCCGGCTCCTACGCCTTCACGCCGGACGTGTTCGGCCTGGCCAGCATCGACGCGCTCGAGCTGGATGGCAGCGGCCTCGACGTCAGCGTGCTGAGCATCGGCGCCGGCTACCGCATCGCCATCAACGAAGCGCTGGATGTCTTTGCGACCGCCTCGCTGAAGCGCGTCAAGCCCGATGGCTTTGATGACGACATGGGCTTCGGCCTGGGCGTCGGCCTGCGCGGCCGCGTGCTCGAGCGCCTGGAACTGACCGGCGGCCTCGAGTATGTCGACGTGAACGATTCGGACACCGAGCTGAAGGTGGGCGGCCGTTGGTACTTCACCAACAACTTCGCTGCCGGCATCGACTTCTCGGACAACGACGCGGGCTCGGCCCTGCGTTTCGTGGCCCGTTACGACTTCGGCGGCGGCCGCCGCTGATCGGGCTGCCGGTTATCCGGCAACGGAAAGGGGGCGGCCCGGCCGCCCCTTTTTCCTGCTTGAAGGATCTTCACCATTACGCGTGAACAGCGCCTTCCAGCCGGAGTGACCTTTCCCGTCACCCGCGCGCGCTGAAGCTGATTTTTTGGAAGAAGACGGACCTGGTGCAGACCGGGTGCGGCTTCGTTTTGTGTAGATGATCAGGAGAACAACTTGAAGAATGTCGTGAAGCTGGGCGTCGTTGCGGCGCTGACCGTCGGCGCACCCGTGATGGCTGCTGACGCCCCGAGCCGCTCGTACCTGGAAGCCGGTGTCGGCTACGCCGAGGTCCCCGGTGTTGGACAGGACGCCACGGTGTGGAACGTCGCCGGCTCGC
This sequence comes from uncultured Steroidobacteraceae bacterium, assembly GCA_964396335.1. Lineage (GTDB taxonomy): Bacteria > Pseudomonadota > Gammaproteobacteria > Steroidobacterales > Steroidobacteraceae > ZC4RG30. Next base: position 865 of record CAYNEX010000097.1, read on the forward strand.
TCGAGCTGCCGAAGAACGTGCTGGTCGCGGCCGACTATCGCCAGGCCGATTACGACGGCGCCAAGATCAAGACGCTCGCGGCAGGACTGGGCTACCAGTTCCACCTGACGCCGTCGGTCGACCTGGTGCCCGCCGCCTCGTTCGAGCAGCTGAAGTTCCCCGGCAACACGGCCGACGGCTTCGGCCTGTCGCTGGGCTCCGCTGCACGCATCTCGGAGAAGGTCGAGCTGTCGGCGACGGTGAAGTACGTCGACCTGGAGCAGCTGCCGAGCTTCTTCAGCGTGAAGGTCGGCGCTCGTTATCACTTCAACCCGCAGTTCGCCGCGGGCCTGGACGTGCAGAAGAGCGACCTGCTGATGGCCAGTGAGACCCAGGCCATCGCCACGCTGCGCTACGACTTCGGCGCGCGCCGCTGAAGCCAGCCGCAGTTCAGCACGGGTTCAGCCCGCTGACGCTGCAATAGGGGCGACCTTGAAAAGGGTCGCCCCTTATTTATTTCATCCGGCCCGACCGGAGGAGCTGACGGACCCCATGCGCAAGAAAATCCTTTGCGGCGCGATTGCCGCCATCCTGGCCGGCCCCGCACTGGCCGCCGACAACTTCAGCTACAACATGCTCGAGCTGGGCATCACCGGTTCGACGGTCGATGATCCGGGTGGAGACCTGGATGCCGAAGGCGGCGGACTGTCGTTGCGCGCCAGCGCCGAGTTCACGCCGAATGTGTTCGGCTTCCTCGACCTGGGCAGCACGCGTTACGACCTGAAGTATTACGACGAGGACTTCAAGATCGCGCAGGGCGGCCTGGGCCTCGGCTTCAACTATCCGCTGGGCAGCGGACTTGACCTGGTCGCCGGCGCGTCGTTCCAGCGCATGCGCACCGAGAGCGATGTCGACACCTACAGCGGCAATGGCTACGGCCTGCACCTGGGCCTGCGCGGCGGCACCGGCAAGATCGAGTGGAATGCGGGCCTGGATTACATCGACATCGATTTCGACCTGGCCGAGGACTCCTTCAAGGCCAGCGACACGATGTTCCGCGGCGGTTTCCGCTACAACTTCACGCCGCTGTTCTCGATGGGCCTGGACCTCGCCAGCAACGGCGATGACGAGACCCGTGCGGCGCTGGCATTCCGCTGGACCTTCAACGACCGCAACTGAAGCATTTGACAGCTGGGGCTTAACACCGACAGGGGGCGATGGGCGGCATGCCGCGTTACCATCGCCCCCTTTTCAGTGCCCGAGGATCCCAGCCCATGCCAGTTGCCGCGCCGTTCCCACGCCTCACCGCCATCTGCCTGCTGCTGGTCGCGATGCCGGCCGCGGCGCAATGGACCGGCAAGGGCGAGGCCGGCCTGGCCTTTGCGTCGGGCAACAGCGATACGCGCAGCGCCAATGCCCGCGTCAGCGCGGTGCACAAGGCCGATGGCGTCGAATGGAGCTTCGGCCTCGCGGGCCTGTATGTGCGCAACGACGGCGACACCACCGCGCGGCGCTGGGAGGCCAGCACGCAGGCGCGCATCAATTTCTTCCAGAACAATTTCTGGTACGGCGGCCTGCGCTACGAGGAGGACCCGTTCAGCGGTTTCCATCACCAGGGCCTGGTCACCACCGGTCTGGGCCGGCGCTTCCTCGACAATGACCGCACGCGCCTGCTCGGCCAGATCGGCGGCGGTTACAAGTTCCTCGATCCCATCGGCGCGGCCGAGGTACAGGAGAATTCGTTCACCGGTGTGGCGAGCCTGGAGTTCAACCACAAGCTCACCGACACCACCACGGTGATCGACCGCTTCGCCGGAGAGTTCACTTCGGGCAACAACTTCCTGCAGAATGAGCTGGGCCTGACGGTGAAGATGACCGATCGCATCGCGCTGTCACTGGCTTACGTTGTTCGCTTCAATACCGATCCACCGGCCGGCTTCGAAAAGACCGATACGCTGACGACGGTCAACCTCGTTTACGAGGTGAAGTAGGGGCGGGCATCCCGCGGGATGCTTCGCACGGGGTTCGAGACAACCAATGGGAGTTCCCTGATGAGCAGATCTGCAATCCTGCTGCGCGCCGGCGCAGCCGCCGCCATGCTGCTGGCCGCGTTGCCAGCCTCGGCGCAATGGACCGGCAAGGGCGAGGCCGGCCTCGCCATCGCCGATGGCAACAGCGACTCGCGCACCGCCAACGCGCGTGTGTCCGCCACGCGCAAGCTGGAGGCGTGGGAACACTCGCTCGGCCTCGCCGGCCTGTATGTGCGCAGCGAGGGTGACACCACGGCCAGGCGCTGGGAGGCCACCGGCCAGACGCGCTATGACTTCCTGCCGAACACCTTCTGGTACGGCGGCGCGCGTTATGAAGAGGACCGCTTCAGCGGTTTCGACCACCAGGGCCTGGTGACCACCGGTGTGGGTCGTCGCTTCATCGACAATGACGTGACCAAACTGGTCGGCCAGGTCGGTGTCGGTTACAAGTTCTGGGAGATCCTCGGCACGCCGAATGACAAGGACAAGAGCGTCACCGGTGTGGCGAGCCTGGAATTCAGCCACCAGCTCACCGATTCCACCACGGTGTTCGACAAGTTCGGCGGTGAATTCACCTCCGACAACAACTTCCTGCAGAACGAGATCGGCGTGGCGGTGAAGATGACCGACCGCATCGCGCTGTCGCTGGCCTATGCGCTGCGCCACAACACCGATCCGCCGGCGGGCTTCAAGAAGACCGACACGCTGACGACGGTGAACCTCGTCTACGAGGTGAAGTAAGCGTGACCTGCGCGCGGCTCACCACCGCGCGCACCCCCGGGCCGCCTCAGGCGGCCGGGGGGCCCGAATGGGCGTCGATGAAACGCTGCGCCTCTTCATTGATCTCGCGCGCATCGCGGCCGCGCGTTTCGATCGGCGGGCCGATCACCACGCGGATGGTGCCGCGCTTCTTCATCAGTCCACGGCGCGGCCAGAAGTACCCCGCGTCATGCGCCACCGGCAGCACTCGCGCGCCGGTCTCCGCCGCGACGGCCGCGCCACCAACGCCGTAACGACGTGTCTGCCCCGGCGGCATGCGTGTGCCTTCCGGGAACACCACGATCCACTGGCCCCGCGCGAGGCGATCGCGCCCCTGCTCGATCAGCTGGCGCACCGCCGACGCGCCGGCGCCGCGATTGATCGCGATCGCGCGCAACAGGCGGATGCCCCAGCCCACCACCGGAATCCAGGTCAGCTCGCGCTTCAGCACCCACACCTGCGGCGGCAGCAGCAGCGTCTGCGCGACGGTTTCCCAGCTGGAGGAATGTTTCACCAGCGCGATGCAGGCCTCGCCCTGCGGAATTTGTTCGGCGCCCTCGATGCGATGGTCCAGTCCGCACAGCAGCTTCAACGCGCCCAGCACCGTGCGCGCCCAGCCGCGCGCCAGGGCGAAGCGGCCGTTCCACTTCAGCCATGGCGCGACGATCACGAAGAAGATCGCGTACAGGAAGGTGAACAGCAGGAAAAAGCCGGTGAACAACAGCGAGCCGAGGAACTGCATGGAATGACCTTGTGTCAGTGCGCCAGCCACGCGGCAAAGGCCTGCGTGACCGCGTCCGGCTTTTCCATCGTCACCATGTGGCCGGCCTCGGGCACGGCCACCAGCGTCGCGCCGGGGATCAGCCGCGCCATCTGTTCGTGGCGGGCCAGCGGGCTCCAGGCATCCTCGCGTCCGCACAGCACCAGCGTCGGCACGCGGATCCGCGGCAGCAGGGTGGTGCGGTCGGGCCGGTTCAGCAGCGCCTCGGTCTGGGCCTCGAACTGTGCCAGCGGCGCGCGCGCGATCATGGCGTGGATCTCGTCCATCAGGGCGGCGTCGGCCAGCCGATCCGGGTGCACCATGCCCCGCGACCAGTTTCTGCCCAGGGCAAGCATTCCCTCGCGGCGGCCGATGTCGCGCAGCGCGTAACGACCGGCGCGCTCGCGCTCGCCCGCTTCTCCGGCGGCCAGCTTTTCGTAGCCGGTGTCGAGCAGGGCCAGCCGGGTGACCCGTTCGGGCGCCCGGGCGAGGATTTCCAGCGCCACGCGGCCGCCCATGGAGTGTCCGGCCAGCGCAAAACGCGGCGGGGCGGCGGCCAGCACCTGTTCGGCCATGCGGCCGAGGTCGTCGGCCAGGCCGTGGTCGGCCACCTGCAACGGCCGGCCGGGGGCCAGTGCCGCGACCTGGTCGCGCCAGACCCGTGCGTCGCACACCAGCCCGGGGACCAGGATGAGTGATTCAGGAGCGTTCATATGTTGGAGAATGCGATTCTGGGCGTGGTCATTTGGCCGCGCAATCATGCTTCAATAGCGCACTTTTTCGAGTACAAAGACTTGGGGTGGGAATGATCGAGCCGGGAACTGTCCTGTGGACGCCTTCACCTGAACGGATTGCACGCGCGCGACTGACCGAATTCCGCGCCTGGCTGACCGAGAACCGCGGCCTGACCTTCCCCGACTTCGAGTCGCTGTGGCGCTGGTCGACCACCGACATCGACGCCTTCTGGCAGGCCTGCTGGGACTTCTTCAAGATCGAGGCGACGCAGCCGCCCACCGCCGTGCTGGGCAAGCGCACCATGCCGGGCGCCGAGTGGTTCCCCGGCGCGCGCATCAACTATGCGCGCCACATGCTGCGCCACGAGCGTCCCAATGCCACCGCGGTGCTGCACCTGAACGAGCGCCAGCCGCTGCAGGAGCTGTCCTGGGAAGAACTGGGACGCCAGGTGCGCATCGTCGCCACGCAGCTGCGCAAGCTGGGCGTGAAGAAGGGCGATCGCGTCTGCGCCTACATGGTCAACGTGCCGCAGACGCTGGTGGCGATGCTCGCCACCACCGCGCTGGGCGCGATCTGGTCGTCGGTGGGCCCGGACTTCGGCACCCCCGGTGTGCTCGACCGCTTCTCGCAGCTGTCGCCGAAGGTGTTCATCCATGTGGATGGCTACCAGTACGGCGGCAAGCCCTTCGACCGCCGCGGCGAAGTCGAGAAGATCCTGCAGAAGCTCGACACCGTCGAGCTGGTGATCCAGCTGCCCTACCTGGCGCCGGAAGACGCGCGTCGCCTGACGCCGAAGACCATCTTCTGGAGCGAGCTGCTCGACCACCCGGACGTGCCGCGCGAGACGTTCGAGTATGAAGAGGTGGAGTTCAACCACCCGCTGTGGATCCTGTTCTCGTCGGGCACCACCGGCCTGCCGAAGCCGATCATGCACAGCCAGGGCGGCATCATGATCGAGCAGTTGAAGCACCTCGCCTTCAACTTCGACATGCACGCCGGCGAGCGCATGTTCTTCTACACCACCACCGGCTGGATGATGTGGAACTTCCTGGTCAGCTCGCTGCTGTCCAACGTTTCGCCGGTGCTGTACGACGGCAACCCGGCGTACCCGGACGGCGACGTGCTGTGGAAGATGGTGCAGGACTCCAAGGCCACGATGTTCGGCGCGAGCCCGACCTACCAGTCCATCCTGGAGAAGAACGGCATCGTCCCGAAGGACAAGTTCGACCTGTCGCACCTGCAGTCGATCACGCTGGCCGGCTCGCCGGTGTCGCCCGAGTGCCAGCAGTGGTTCCACGACAATGTGAAGCAGGACTGCTGGGTGGCGCCGGGCTGCGGCGGCACCGACATCTGCTCCGGCTTCGTCGGCGGCGCGGTGATCCTGCCGCAGCGCGCGGCCGAGATGCAGGCCCGCTGCCTCGGCATGGCCGTGCACGTGATGGGTGAGAACGGCCAGCTGGTGGTCGATGAAGTCGGCGAGATGGTGATGACGCAGCCGGCGCCGTCGATGCCGGTGGGCTTCTGGAACGACAAGAACGACGAGCGTTACATCGAGACCTATTTCAGCGACTTCCCCGGCATGTGGCGGCAGGGCGATTTCTATCGCATCACCCCGCATGGCGGCGCCTATGTGCTGGGCCGTTCCGATGCCACGCTGAACCGGCACGGCATCCGCATCGGCACCTCCGAGATCTATCGCACCATCGTGCTGGTGGAGGGCGTCGAGGACGGCCTGATCGTCAACCTCGACCTGCCGGGCGGCAAGTTCTTCATGCCGCTGTTCGTGAAGCTGAAGGATGGCGTGACGCTGGACGACAAGCTCGCCAAGGCGATCAACGACCGCCTGCGCGCCGAATACACCCCGCGCCACGTGCCGGACAAGATCTTCCAGGTGCCCGCGATCCCCTACACGATCTCGGGCAAGCGCATGGAAGTGCCGGTGCGCCGCATCCTGTCCGGCTACCCGCTGCACAAGGCGGCCAACCGCGATGCGATGTCCAACCCGGCGGCGCTGGACTGGTACATCGAATACGCGGCCGACCAGCAGGACTACAAGCTGTCCTGACAGCGAACTCTATTTATATGGAGTGACCGGCGGCGCCAGGGCCGCGGGTTGTCCCTTCTGCAGGGACAGCCCCTTTCGGGGGAATTTGTCGCCGCGGCTTCTTCTGCCGCGGCAACAATAAAATTTTTCAATATTTCCGACTGGATCACTTCCGGATTCCGTTTCCTCGAACGTTGTCTCACTGGCGCACCCGTATTCCTTGCCGATTCGGGCGCGCTTGCGACAAGAAATACAGTCCAGGGGGAAACATGAATCGCACGGCCCATTGGCGTGACCTCGTTCGCGCTTCGGTTGCTGCCGTTTTCTGCACCGCCTCGCTTTTCGGGGCGACGGCTTCGGCGGCCGAAGATGATGACGACGATCTGGAAGAGCTGTCAGAGGTGCAGGTCACCGGTACCCGCATCCAGAACCCGAACGTCACGTCGGCCAACCCGGTGACGTCGATCACCGGCGAAGAGATGCGCAACCTGGGCTACGTGAACGTGGCCGACGCGCTGCTGATGCTGGTGCCGCAGAACATCTCGACCTACCAGCCCGGCCTGGTCGGCGACATCCAGACCACCGGTGGCGGTGAGTTCGGCAACATCGGCACCGGCTTCGGCAACGGCACGCAGGGCAACAACGACGTTGACCGCGGTTCGCTGTTCCTCGGCAACACCATCGCCAACCTGCGCGGCATGGACCCGGCCTTCGGCTCGCGCACGCTGACGCTGATCGACGGTCGCCGCACGGTGTCGAGCTCCTCGCAGGCCGACATCGTCGACATGAACATCATTCCCTCGAACCTGCTCGAGCGCATGGACGTGGTCACCGGTGGTGCTTCGGCCACCTACGGCTCCGGCGCCATGGCGGGCGTGGTCAACCTGGTGCTGAACACCAAGAAGCAGGGCATCAGCGCCGACCTGACCTACGGCATCAACGAAGCCGGCGACGGCCAGAGCCCGAGCGTGTCGCTGTCCGGCGGCACCAAGGTGGGCGAAAAGGGCCACATGCTGCTGGGCTTCGAGTTCCAGAAGACCAACGCCATCCGCGACTGCGCCGCCGCCCGCGACTGGTGCGCCGAGTCGCGTGGCATGTTCACCAACTCGCAGAGCTCGCTGATCGAGGCCAACTATGGCTCCCCGATCATCGCCATCGAAGGCTTCGAGGACATGCCGGCGCGCTTCCAGATGGCGAACCTGCGCTACAACCAGTTCTCGTCCAATGGCGTGATCTGGGAAGGCTACAGCGACAACCGCATCGACCGTCCGGCCCCCACCACCGGCTTCCGCCTGACCCAGGACGGCATGGACATCGAGGAATTCCCCTACGGGTTCCGCGGCGCCCGCAACCAGAGCCAGGTGATGAACGGTGACGGCCCGCTGGGCACCACCGGCACCTCGCTGCGCGCCGCCAACGAACGCAAGTCGCTGTTCGCCAACTACGAACACAACTTCACCGAACGCACCACCGGCTACATCCAGGGCAGCTACGCCTGGACCAATGCTGACAACAAGAACCGGTACACCCAGGCCACATCCTGCGTCCGCTTCGACGCGCAGGGCATCGGCGCCCAGCCCGGTGGCAAGGTTTCCGCGGGCGAGGTGGTGTACTTCGGCACCGGCACCATCGCGGCCGACCAGTTTGTTCTGTCCGTGCCGCCGTTCAACGTGCCGGCGACCCCGGGAATGGTCCGCAACGAAGTGTGGAACAACCCGAACTTCCGTGCCTTCATCGGCAATGCACCGAACGTGATTTCGAGCGGCATCACCGCACGCTCCGCTCCCTACATCGGCTCGACCGGCGCTTCGTTCGCGGGCGCCACGGAAGCTGACGCCACCACGCCGCCGCCCGCTTTCGCCTTCTCTGACGCGGTCGTGCCGGGCAGCGCGAAGTACATCTTCGTGAAGTCCCCGAACAGCGAGAGCCGCTACTGGCTGCTGACCGAAATCACGATGGCCGCGGACTTCGAGGATCCGGGCGTGCCGGCGGTTCTGCCGCCGGTGGGCAACAATTCCTACGCCTTCCTGAACCAGCTGAGCCCCGAGGCGCTGTACCAGATCCAGTCCGCGTTCGACCGCAACCCGGGTGCCGGCTCCGCCAACGCGGCTACCGCCGCGCTGTGGGGCCAGAATCCCTGCGATGGCTTCACCGCGATGCGCAAGGTGTGGAACCCGCAGATCCAGCAGTTCACCACCAGCGATACGGACACCTGGCGCGGCGTGGCCGGCCTGAAAGGCCGTTTCGGTGAAGACTGGCGCTGGGAGGTCTACTACCAGTACGGCGAGACCACCAACACCAACAAGCAGTACAACGGCGCCACCAACCTGAGCTACAACTTCGCGATGGACGCGGTCATCGACGACCGCCCCAGCTCGCCGACCTATGGCCAGCCGGTGTGCCGCATCACGCGTGACGGCATTCCCGCGCTGGACACCAACGGCCTGCCGATGTCCGACACCGCCGGCCTGACTGCGCTGGCCGCGGGCTGCAAGCCGCTGAATATCTTCGGCGACTACAGCACCGCGCCCACCCCGTGGGAAGGTTTGAACATGACCTCGGCCGAGCTGGCCCAGCTGCAGCAGGAAGCCCTGGCCTATGCGTTCAAGGACAGCGTTTCCGAGGGTTACACCAACCGCCAGACGCTGGCCTTCAACACCAACGGCACGCTGTGGCAAGGCTGGGGCGCCGGTCCGCTGACCGCCGCCTTCGGCTTCGACCTGAGCCAGGACAAGGTGGACAACCTCGGCACCCGCGGTTCGTTCTACCTGCGCTCCGACCTGGCTTCGTGGAACGACTCGTTCGGCGGCAAGACCCGTTCGACCGAGGGTTACACCGAGCTGAACTTCCCGCTGCTTTCGGGCCTGGAAGCCATCAACCTGCTGTCGGTCAACGCGGCCGCGCGCTACACCGACTACTACAACAAGGGTGGCGCGGGCACGACCGGCGAGTCGGCCAACCAGGGCACCTTCAACTGGAAGGCCTCGGCGGTGTACGAGCCCTTCGACTTCGTGCGCTTCCGCCTGACCCGTTCGCGCGACCTGCGCGCCGCCACCTATCGCGACCTGTTCCTGAACCAGCCGACGCTGCCGGACCAGGCCACGGGCCGCAACTGGTGGCGTGAGCGCACCGAAGAGTCGAACATCAACCAGAACGAGCGCTGGGGCCTGGTGCGCGTCGGCAATGCCGACCTGACGCCGGAGAAGAGCGACACGTTGACTCTGGGTCTGGTGCTGTCGCCGGGTGGCTGGGCGCAGGGCATGCGCCTGTCGGCCGACTACTACGACATCCGCGTGCGCGACGGCATCTATACGCCGTACAACTTCTCCAGCCCCTCGAGCATCATCGAGAACTGCTGGCTGTCGAGCGGCAACAGCGAGGACGAGGAGCATCCGAACTTCGGCAAGATGCTGCCGCCCGACATGAACAACCGGTTCTGCCGCGAGATCACCTTCGCGACCCTGCCGGATGGCAGCCTCGACCCGACCGACATCCTGTACGTCAATGCCAGCCGCCCGGACAACGGCCTGCCGTACCAGCGCCGCGGCATCGACCTGTCGTGGAACTACTCGT
>CAYNEX010000098.1:0-10534 GCA_964396335.1 uncultured Steroidobacteraceae bacterium
CCGCGCGGCAACCACACCACCGACTGCGGCATGGGCACGCTGGGCGGGCAGTCCGTCACGGCGCTGCGTGGTTCGCTGCGCTGGCTGGCCAACGAAGACGTGGAAGTGAACCTGATCGCGGATGTCACCAGCGACAAGTCCGAATCGCAGCCGATGACGCTGTTGCGCGCGGCGGAGTTCGAGGTCGGCGCTTCCCGCAGTTACCAGGGTGTTCCCTATGACAACCGCTTCGTGCCGTGGGGGCCTGAAGCCGGTGACAGCGTGGTGCGTGATCCCTACGTCACCTACGCCGACTTCCTGATCCCCGGCGTCACCTACACGCCGCTGGATGTGGCGGGCACGCCGGGTCCGAACAATGGCGTGTTCTATGCGAAGCCGGTGAACCAGTCGAACAGCTGGGGTGTATCCGGCGCCGTCGACTGGCAGCTGCCCAATGGCCTGGCGCTGAAGTCCGTCACCGGCTATCGTGACTACACCACCGTCTCCGGCCAGGACAACGATGGATCACCGGCAGCGCTGCTGGCCAGCCTGTCGGAGTTCTACCACGACCAGTTCAGCCAGGAACTGCGGCTCTCGGGCCGCGCCATGGATGGCCTGCTCGACTTCACCGTCGGTGGCATGTATTTCAGGCAGCGCACCACCTACGAGACGCGCGAGTCGGATCCTTTCCTGATCTTCTTCGGCCCGGATCCGCTGAACTTCCCGATCTTCGATTTCATCCAGACCGACACCACGAAGAACATCTTCAAGGGTGCCTTCCTGCACACGCTGTGGCACTTCACCGACCGGCTCAGCGGTTCTGCCGGCATCCGCTACACCGACCAGGACAAGGACTACACCTACTACCGCTTCAATGTCGACGGCGTGAATCCCTTCCTGCCGCTGAGCGATCCGGCCAATCCGCTCAACGGGCGCACCGGCAGCTTCAGCGGTTCGCATACCGATTACCGGATCAGCCTCGACTACAGGTGGAACGACGATGTGATGTCCTATCTGTCGTTCGCCACCGGCTTCAAGGGAGGCGGTGTGACGCCGCGGCCCTATGTGCCGGAGCAGGTGCGCGGTTTCGGCACCGAGGAGCTGGAAGCCTGGGAGCTGGGTATCAAGAGCCGCCTGTTCGACCGCCGCCTGCAGGCGAACCTCGCCGTGTTCTACAACGATTACATCGGCTACCAGGCCATGGCCAGCAACTGCGTGGATGAAGGCGGCGAACTGCTGCCGGAAGGCCCGCAACGCTCGCCCTGCGGCCAGTACCTGAACGTGGCCGATGCCAAGGTGAAGGGCGCGGAGCTGGAGCTGGAGATCCGTCCGGTGCGCGGCATGCTGGTGGACGCGGCCTACAGCTACCTGGACTTCAAGTTCGGCGCGCCCTATGTGGCCACCGGCTCGGTGGTGGAAGGCCAGCGCGCACCGGGCATCGGCAGGACCAAATGGAGCGTGGGCGCGCAGTACAGCTGGAATCTTGCCGGAGGCGGCACGTTCACGCCGCGCGTGGATATGTTCTACATGCCCGGATATTGCGGCAATCTCGCCTGTGATCCGGTGGTCAGCAATGACGCCTACAGGCTGGTGAATGCGCGCCTGACCTATCGCACCGCGGATGAGTCGTGGAACATCGCGCTCGAGGCCACCAACCTCACCGACAAGCTTTACTATATCAACAAGTTCTACGCGGGAACCTACGCGGCGGCGATGCCGGGTGCGCCGCGCGCTTGGGGAATTTCAGTCAGGAGAAGGTTCTGAAGATGCATCGATTCCGTGGGGCCGCCGTGGCGGCCATGGTGGCGCTCGCCGTTGCGGGCTGTGCCGGTCAGGGTGGGCAGGCGGAGAAGGCCCAGGCCGCGCCGCGTGGCGACATCGTCGTCGATGGCCGGAACGTGCATCCGGAGAGCATCGGCTCCGCAGCGGATGGCTCGGTGTTCATCGGCAGCATGTCGGGCATCGTGTATCGCGCCGGTCCCGGCGAGGACGTGGCGAAGCCCTTCGTCACACCTTCGGAAGAGAACGGCCTGCGCGCCGTGTTCGGCGTGCTGGCGGATGATGCCAATGGCCGCCTGTGGGTGTGCTCGGTGGCCAATCCATTCGCGCGCCCGACAGGTCCCGCGCAGCCCTCCGAAGTGGCTGCCTTCGACCTGGCCAGCGGTGCGCTGATCGGGCGCTGGCCGTTCCCGGCGCCGGGCGGCACCTGCAATGACATCGCCATCGGACCGGACAACGCCGCCTATGCCACCGACACCTCGGGCGGCCGCATCCTGCGGCTGCGCCAGGGTGCCGACGCGCTCGAAGTGGTGGCCGCGCACCAGGGCCTGGTGGGTGTCGATGGCATCGCCTTCGGTGCCGACGGCACGATGTACATCAACAACGTGCGCAGCCATACGCTGTGGCGGGTGAAGCCGGGCACCGATCCGGCCGCGCCGGAGATGACGCAGCTGAAGGCCAACCTCGAGATGAACGGTCCGGACGGACTGCGTCCGGTGGGGCCGAACCGCTTCGTGCAGGCCGAAGGCCCGGCCGGTCGCATCACGCTGGTGACCATCGAGGGCGACAACGCCGACATCCAGATCGTGCGCGATGGCCTGTCCTCGACGCCGGGCGCCACGCTGGTGGGCGACACCATCTACACCGTCGAGGGCAAGATCGACTACCTGGTCGATCCGAACCTGCGTGGCCAGGATCCTGGCGAATTCCGCGCCATCGCCATTCCGATGCCGCGCTGACGAATGAGACTCCGGGGGGTTCCGATGAAGAAGACCGCGATTTTCCTGCTGGCCGCGACTGCCGCCCTGACGGCGCAGGCGCGCGCGCCCGGTGAACGTTCCGCCTGGCAGGCGGTGACCTGTGACCACGCCTGCCTGTCGCAGTGGACGCGTGATTATGTGGCGGCGCTGGCGAAGCGCGATGCCTCGTCGCTGCGCGTGCACCAGGACGTGCGTTTCACCGAGAACAATGTCGAGCTGCCGCTGGGCAAGGAAGGCCTGTGGAAGACGGCCACCGGCGTGGCCGCCGATGGCCTGATCGCCGCCGACGTCGAAACCGGCAATGCCGCATGGCTGGGGACCGCCGAGGAAAACGGCAAGCCGGTGTACTTCGCGCTGCGCCTGGCCGTGCGTGATGGCCTGCTGGCCGATGTGGAGACCGTGGTGGTGCGCAACACCGGCCTGCCGCTGCCGTTCGGTGATGTGACCAAGGTCGAGCACGATCCCACCTTCAACGAGATCCTGCCCGAGGAGCAGCGCCGTTCGCGCGCGCGCCTGCGTGCCGTGGCCGACAGCTACTTCAACACGGTGGAGGTCAACGACGGTGTGGTGTTCGCGCCCTTCGACCCGGACTGCGGCCGCCTCGAGAACGGCATCCTGACCACCGCCGCCAGCAGCGGTGGCGGCAGCGCCGGCTCGATCTCGCCGGGCTGCGAGGAGCAGTTCAAGCTCGGCATCTACCGCATCAACAAGCGCATCCGCGAACGCCGCTACCCGGTGATCGACGTGGAGCGCGGCGTGGTGGTGGCCACCGGTTTCTTCGACCATGCCAACGAGTGGGACCGCTACAAGCTCACCGACGGGCGCGAGATGCGCACCGCGCTGAAGTGGCCCAACTCGATCTCGCTGATCGAGGCCTTCCGCATCAAGGACGGTGCCATCCACCGCATCGAGGCGGTGTTCAGCTATGTGCCGCACATGATGCACAACCCGTTCTACCACTACGCGCCGCCGGCGCCGCGCCTGCCGGAGGATCCGGCCGCGCTGCGCGAGCGCTGCGATGCCGGTTGCCTGCGCGAGACGGCCGAGCAGTTCATGACCGCACTGGCCGGGCAGCGTCCGGCCGATGTGCCCTGGGCACGCAATGTGAAGTTCACCGAGAACGGCGTCGGCATCCAGGTGGGCGAGGGCATCTGGGGTTCGATCCGCAACAAGTCGGACGATGCGCTGATCATCCCGGACGAGCGCACCAGCTCCGTGGCCTGGTACGGACTGATCTACGACCATGACGCGCCGGCCTGGGCCGGCGTGCGCCTGAAGCTGATCGGCAGGCGCGTCAGCGAGGCCGAGGTGATCGTGGCGCGCGAGCGCAACCCGGGTCCCTGGGGTGATGCGAAAGCGTTCGCCATCGATGCGCGCTTCACCAGCGAAGTGCCCTCGGGACAGCGCACCTCGCGCAGCAAGCTGATTGCGGCGGTGGAGAACTACGCCCGCAGCATGGAGGCCGACGACGGCAAGGTGCATGCGCGCTTTGACGCCGCCTGCACCCGCACCGAGAACGGCCGTGAAGTGACGCGCGGCGAGGTGGGTTCGATCGGCCTGGTGAAGTCGCCCGGCCAGTACGCGGAAGGTTGCGAGAAGCAGCTGGCGATGGGCCTGTACAAGCCGCTGGACCGCCTGCGCGGCCATCGCGTGCTGGCGGTGGACGAGTCGCGTGGCCTGGTGGCCGTGGCCGCCATCGCCGACTTCAACCTCGCCGAGCGCCGCTACACGCTGACTGACGGCCGCGAGGTGGAGACCGAAGCCGTGCACGCCATGTCGCGTGAGCTCTTCGAGGTCTACAAGGTGGTCGACGGCCGCATCGTCGCCATCGAGGCCGTGTCGGTGGACCAGCCCTACGGGATGCACTCGGCCTGGAAGTGAGCATGCGCAAGGGAGCCATCGCGGCCTGGCTGGGCGCATGGCTCCTGCTGCTCGCGGGCTGCGGGGGCAGGGAGATCCCGCAGGCCACGCAACCCGGACCCATCGTCGCCTTTGGCGACAGCCTGGTGTTCGGCATGGGCTCATCCGGCGGCGGTTTCGTGCGCCTGCTCGAGGAGCGCCTCGGCGTGCGCATCGAGAACCTCGGTGTGCCCGGTGACACCACCGCCGATGGCCTGAACCGCATCGACGAACTGCTGGAGCTGAACCCCTCCGTCGTGATCCTGCTGCTGGGGGGCAACGATGTGCTGCAGCGGGTGAACCCCGACCAGACCTTTGCCAACCTCGGCACGCTGATCGAGCGCATCCAGCAGCAGGGCGCCGCGGTGCTGCTGGTGGGCATCCGCGGCAGCCTGCTGCGCGATGCCTTCGCGGCCCGCTTCGAGGCGCTGGCGAAGCGCCATGGCACCGCCTATGTGCATGACGTGCTCGATGACACCTTCGGCGTGCCGGATTACATGGCCGACCAGGTGCACCCGAACGACCGGGGTTATGCCGTGATCGCGGACCGGATCGCGCCGGTGCTGGAGAAGATGATTCGCTGAAGGGGCGGGCAGATCGGCCGGGGTGTCCGGGCAGGCCGCTCTCATCGGGGAGAATGCTGCCCATGGCAGCGGCACGGTGGTCTGGCGTGCAGCGGCCGCCGGGGGGGGGGGCATCGGGCAATCCCCGGGATTCCCGCTTTGTCCTTGTCCCGCCAGCCCCCCTTGGCTACACTTCGCGCCCCCTTGCCACACCGCAACGCCTTACGCGGGTGGCTTCATCCACAAGGAGATCCAATGAGGCACTACGAGATCGTGGTCCTGGTGCATCCGGACCAGAGCGAGCAGGTTCCCGCCATGCTCGAGCGCTACAAGGGCATGGTGACCGCCACCGGCGGCGCGGTCCACCGCGTCGAGGACTGGGGCCGTCGCCAGCTGGCCTTCCCCATCCAGAAGGTGCACAAGGCGCACTACCTGCTGATGAACATCGAGACCGACCAGGCCACGCTGGCCGAGCTGACGGGCGCGTTCCGTTTCAGCGACGCCGTGCTGCGTCACCTGGTGGTGGCGATGGACGAAGCCGTCACCGAGCCGTCGCCGATGGCCCGTGGCGATGACGAGGATGCCGACCGTCGCCGCGACCGCGACGATGACGGCGAAGAAGCCGGCGCCCGCTGAAGGAGACCACCATGTCGCGTTTCATCCGCCGCAAGAAATTCTGCCGCTTCACCGCCGATGGCGTGAAGTCGATCGACTACAAGGACCTGGCCACGCTCAAGGGCTACATTTCCGAGACCGGAAAGATCGTGCCCAGCCGCATCACCGGCACCAAGAGCTACTTCCAGCGCCAGCTGTCCGTAGCCATCAAGCGCGCGCGCTACCTGGCGCTGCTGCCTTACACCGATCAGCACTGAGGTCATTTCCATGGATGTCATTCTTCTGGAAAAGGTGGCCAACCTCGGCAACCTGGGCGATCGCGTCCAGGTTCGTTCCGGCTATGCCCGCAATTTCCTGCTGCCCAAGGGCAAGGCCACGCTGGCGACTCCCGCCAACGTGAAGAAGTTCGAGGAGCGTCGCGCCGAGCTGGAGAAGATCGCGCGCGAGGCGCTGGAAGGCGCCGAGGCCCGCAAGGCCAAGCTCGAGGGCTTCAAGGTCCTGATCCGCGCCAAGGCCGGCAACGAAGGCAAGCTGTTCGGCTCGATCGGCACCACCGACATCGCCGAGGCCGCCACGGCTGCCGGCCAGCAGATCGCCCGCGCCGAGCTGCGCCTGCCGAACGGCCCGCTGCGCACGGTCGGTGAGCACGTCGTGACGGTGCACCTGCACACGGACGTCGACGTGGACCTGCCCGTGGTCATCGAAGCGGAAGAATAAGCGCCGGATTCTTATCCACAGCTTCTCCGCAGGTTGATCCGTAGCCGGTCCAGCGTCGCTGGGCCAGAATAGCCCTCGCATGGACCGGCTCCATACTCCTCCCCATTCCGTCGAAGCCGAGCAGGCCGTGCTCGGCGGCCTGCTGCTCGACACGCAGGCCTGGGACCAGGTCGGTGACAGCATCACCGCCGAGGATTTCTACCGTCCCGACCACCGCCTGATCTTCGACGCCATCGCCGAGCTGGTGGCCGAATCCAAGGCCATTGACGTGGTGACGGTGTCCGAGCGCCTCGAGCGCCTCGGCAAGCTGGCCGACGTCGGCGGCCTGGCCTATCTCTCCACGCTGGTGCGCGACACGCCCACCGCGGCCAATGTCCGCGCCTATGCGCAGATCGTGCGCGAGCGCTCGCTGCTGCGTTCGCTGATCAGCGCCGGCAATTCCATCGTCGCCTCCGTGTACAGCGACGAGGGCCTGTCGGCGCGCGAGCTGGTGAACCAGGCCGAGGCCAAGGTGTTCGAGATCGCCGAGCGCGGCGCCGGCCGCACCGAGGGCGCGCGTTCGGTGCGTTCGATGCTGCCGGCGCTGATCGACCAGATCGACGAGTGGCACAGCAATCCCGACAGCCTGCGCGGCACGCCCAGCGGCTTCACCGATTTCGACAAGCTCACCGGCGGCCTGCGTGGCGGTGACCTGGTGATCGTTGCCGGCCGTCCCGGCATGGGCAAGACCACGCTCGCCATCAACATCGGCGAGAACGTGGCGCTGGACCACAAGACCCGCGGCACGGTGCTGATCTTCTCGATGGAAATGCCCACCGAGCAGCTGATGACCCGCATGCTCTCCTCGGTGGGTGGCGTGCCGCTGCACGACATCCGCTCCGGCCGCATCAGCGACCAGGACTGGGCGCGCATCAGCAGCGCCACCAGCCAGCTGCAGGAAGCGCGCATCTACATCGACGACCAGCCGGCGCTGTCGCCCACCGACCTGCGTGCCCGCGCGCGGCGCGTGAAGCGCGAGCACGGGCTGCACCTGGTGATCGTCGACTACCTGCAGCTGATGCAGGTGAGCGGTTCGAAGGAGAACCGCGCCACCGAGATCTCCGAGATCTCGCGCGGCCTGAAGGCGCTGGCCAAGGAACTGGACGTGCCGGTGATCGCGCTGTCGCAGCTGAACCGCTCGGTGGAGCAGCGCGAGGGCAAGAAGCCGGTGATGTCGGACCTGCGTGAATCCGGCGCCATCGAGCAGGACGCGGACATGATCCTGTTCATCTACCGCGAGGAGTATTACGACAAGAACTCCCCGCGCAAGGGCGAAGCGGACGTCGAGCTGGCCAAGCACCGTAACGGCGAGACCGGCCACTTCGTGCTGACCTTCCAGGGCAAATACACGCGCTTCACCAACTTCATGCCCGAGGCCTACGCGGAAGGCGTGCTGCGGTGATTTCGCCGATCCGCGCCGAGGTCAGTACCTCGGCGCTGCGCCACAACCTCGCGCGCATCCGGCAGCTCGCTCCCGGCAGTCGCGTGATGGCGGTGGTGAAGGCCAATGCCTATGGCCACGGCCTGGTCGACACCGCCCGCTGCCTGACCGATGTGGACGCCTTCGGCGTGGCGCGCCTGGCCGAGGCGCTGGCATTGCGCATCTCCGGCATCAGCAATCCCATCCTGCTGCTCGAAGGGGTGTTCGAGGCGGAGCAGCTGCACGAGGTCGCGGCGCAGTCGCTGCAGATCGTCGTGCATTGCGAGGAACAGCTGGCGCACCTGGAGCAGGTGGCGCCGGCGCAGCCGCTGGTGGTGTGGCTGAAGATCGATACCGGCATGAACCGGCTGGGCTTCCGGCCCGAGCAGGTGCCATCGGTGCTGGCGCGGCTGGAGGCGCTGGCGCCGCGCATTGCCGAGCTGCGCGTGATGACGCATTTCGCCTCCGCCGACGAAGCAGACAGCGACCTCACCGCGCGCCAGGTCGAACGATTCAATGCGCTGACCGCGCAGCGTGGCTGGGCGCGCAGCCTGTGCAATTCGGCCGGAGTGTTCGCGCATGCCGAAGCGCATGCCGAATGGGTGCGGCCGGGCCTGGCGCTGTATGGCGTGTCACCGTTCCCGGAGCTGCTCGGATCGCAGCTCGGCCTGCGGCCGGCGATGCGGCTGGTGTCCACCGTGATCGCTCTGCGCCAGGTGCGGCAGGGCGAGGGCGTGGGATATGGCAGCACCTGGCATGCGCCGCGTGACACGCGCGTGGCCATTGTCGCGGCCGGGTATGGCGACGGCCTGCCGCGCTCGCTGCCGCAGGGCACGCCGGTATGGTTGAACGGCCGGATTGCCGGCGTGGTCGGCCGCGTGTCGATGGACATGCTGGCGGTGGATGTGGGCAGCCTGCCCGCGGTGCACGTGGGCGATGAAGTGGTGCTGTGGGGTGCCGAACTGCCGGTCGAGCAGATCGCCGCGCACGCCAACACGATTCCGTATGAACTGCTCTGCGGAGTGAGCCAGCGCGTGCCGCTGGCGAGGACCTGAAGCGGCCCGAAGCCCGCGGGAAAGGGCGCCACGCGAGCGCGTGGCGCCGGGATGATCAGCCTTCCTCGTGCATCTGCGACTGCAGGTAGTTCTGCTCGCCGACGCGCGACACCAGCTCGATCTGCGTCTCCAGATAGTCGATGTGCTCCTCGGTGTCCTCGAGGATCTTCTCGAACAGCTCGCGGCTGACGTAATCGCGCACGCTCTCGCAATATGCGATGGCTTCCTTCAGGTGCACCTGGCTGGCCGATTCCAGCTTCAGGTCGCAGTGCAGGGTTTCGATCGGGTCCTCGCCGACCAGCAGCTTGCCCAGGTCCTGCAGGTTCGGCAGCCCGCCCAGGGTCAGCACGCGCTCGACCAGCAGGTCGGCGTGCTTCATCTCCTCGATGGACTCGTCGTACTCGTGCTTGGCCCAGCGCTTCAGGCCCCAGTTCTTCAGCATCCTGGCGTGCAGGAAGTACTGGTTGATCGCGGTCAACTCCGCCTTGAGCTGGGCATTGAGAAAGGAGATGACCTGCTTGTCGCCTTGCATGAATCTGGACCTCGGAACGCGTAGTGGATCGGACAGGTCGAACGCTATCAGTTTGTGCCCCCGGGAGGGGCGAGCGGGAATAAGTCAGGTATTGCAAACACGAACGATTCGCATTAGGATCCCATCCATGGTCATCTGTGTGTGCCAGAACGTCACGGAACGCGACATCGCCAAGGCGGTCGCCGGTGGATGCCGCAGCTTTGCTGCCCTGCAAGAGACGCTGGAAGTCAGCACGTGCTGCGGCACCTGCGAATGCATGGCCCGCGAGACCTTCGAACAGCACGAAGCCGCCGTCAGCCGCACCTGCGCCGTCGCGGCCTGATCCGCACTCCCGACCGGCAATTTCCGACCGGTCCAATGAAAAACGCCGCCCGAGGGCGGCGTTTTCGTTTCCGGTCCGGAACAGGGGCGGGTCACCGCCCCGGCAAGACTCAGCCTTCGAAGAAGCCCATCTTCACGCCGGCCAGCTGGATGACATCGTTGTCGGACAGCTTGCGGGCCTGCGCGCCGATCGGCACGCCGTTCACCAGCGGGTAGTTGTCCGGCTGGTCGGCCTCGACATGCACGATATAGAACCCATCGGCACGGCGGGTGACCGCGGCCACCTGCACGCCCGGACGACCCAGCGTGGTGAGCGCCTTGACCAGTTCCAGCTCGCGGCCGGCGAACGCGCCGGACAGCACCTGCAGGCGCGCCTTCTTCACCTGCTGCGCGCCATCGGGAATCGTGCGGCGGATGCCGGTGGTGGTGCCGGTGCCCACATCCTCGGCCGCGCGCGCCGCCTGGATCTTCTCCACCGGCCGCTGCGAGGGCTGGATCACCATCGTCTTCTCGAATTCATCCTGCTGGGCATCGTCGTCCTCGACGAAGCGCAGCTGGTGGTGGCCCACGGTGATCACGTCACCGTGCTGCAGGGCATGCTTCTTGATCAGCTTGCCGTTGACGTAGGTGCCGTT
>CAYNEX010000099.1:0-10338 GCA_964396335.1 uncultured Steroidobacteraceae bacterium
GTTCCTGGCTGTGGTCATCAGCCAGGCCGCCGGGTTGTCGGGCAGGCCGCGTGCGGGCCAGTGTTCCAGCGCAGCCACCAGCGCGTCCTGCGCCAGATCCTCGGCCAGGCCGACGTCGCGCACCAGGCGCGCGACCGCGGCCACGATCCGGGGCGATTCAATGCGCCACAGCGCATCGATCTTCTGGCGCAGTCCATGCTCCACGCGGCGCGGGTCCTCAGGCCTGGGGCAGCTGCGCGCGGATCCGTTCTTCCTGCTCGCGCACTTCCGGAGTGTAAGACTCGCCGAAGTCCACCGCCTCGTACACCGGCCGGATCTCGATCTCGGAATCTCCCGGCATCGGGTTGGGGCAGCGCCGCACCCACTCCACCGCTTCCTCCATCGAGCGCACCTGCCAGATCCAGAAACCGGCGATCAGCTCGCGTGTCTCGGTGAACGGACCGTCGGTCACCGTGCGGTTGTGGCCGGAGAAACGCACCCGCTTGCCGCGGGAGGAGGGGTGCAGTCCATCGCCGGCCAGCATGATGCCGGCCTTCACCAGTTCCTCGTTGTAGCGGCCCATCGCCAGCATCAGCTCCTCGCTGGGCATGCGGCCTGCTTCCGAGTCCTCCGTCGCCTTCACGATGACCATCACGCGCATGTTGCTTCTCCTCGATTTCGATCTGAGGACGCCGCCGTGGCGTCCTGGTATCCGGACGACGATCGGGGCGCGCGGTTTTCGACAATGATGGTGGCGCCGGTACAATCGGGCAACCATGCAATACCTGCTGCTCGTCTACACCGACCCGGCGCTGATGGAACAGCTTCCGGAAGAAGGCTTCAACAGCGAGATGCGCGGCTGCCTGCAGCACGCCGATGAACTGCGCGAACAGGGCACGCTGCTGGCCGCGCAGCAGCTCGAGCCGCCGGCAAAGGCGAAGTCGGTCCGCGTGCGCCATGGCCGCACCACGATCGTTGACGGGCCCTTCGCCGAGACCAAGGAGCTGCTGGCCGGCTTCAACCTGGTCGAGGCGGACTCGATGGAAGAGGCCGTGCGCCTCGCACAGGAACTGCCCTGGACGCGCTATGGCTGCATCGAGGTGCGGCCGGTGGCCGACATGGCGGCAATGCGCCGCCGCGTCGGGGCCTGAGGCGACCGGACCGGCACCCGGCGCGCAGTGCGCACCGGCACTGGCCCGCGGCGGCCTGCTCAGGCCTTGCTGGCGCAGTTGAGCATCCACTGCACGCCGAAGCGGTCGACCAGGCTGCCGAAATAGTCACCCCAGAACATGTCCTGCATCGGCATGTCGATGCGTCCGCCCTCCGACAGCTTGGCAAACAGCTCGTCCGCCTGGGCGCGGGTATCGGTCTGCAGGCTGATGTGGACGTTGTTGCCCATGGTCACGGTCTGGCCCCGTGAGGCGACGCAGTCGGTGCCCATCAGCAGGTGGCCGCCGAGGATGGGCAGGCAGACATGCATCACCAGCCGGCTGTCGGCTTCGGACAGGGGCGGCTGGCCGGGGTCGGGCGGCACATCGCCCATGCGCATGATCCCGTAGCTGTCGAACCCGGTGCCGAAGACCGAGCGGTAGAAAAGGAAGGCTGCTTCGGTATTGCCGGGGAAGTTCAGGTAGGTGCTGACGCTGGCCACAAGTCCTCTCCTTGTTGATCGGGCACTCCTGTGCCCCTGGGGAGAGGACGAACCAGCCGGCGCAATTTCGACAATCGCCCGGAACTTTCGCCGCGGCGGCCTCTCTATAATGGGTATATGAGATACCTATTCAAGTGTCTGGGGGTCGCCATGGCCCTCACAGCAGGGGCAGCGGCGGCCGATCCGGCCAGGCTGCCGACTTCCACCCGCTATGACCACGAGTATCCGGGAGTGGAATACTCGGCGGCGGCCACCGAGAACCGCATCTGGCGGCTGCACCAGAAGCTGCAGAGCGGCGAGGTGAAGCTGGACTGGGAGCCGAAGCACGGCTACCTGCTGTCGCTGCTGAAGGCGCTCGAGATTGATGTCGATTCGCAGGTGCTGGTGTTCTCGCGCACCAGCCTGCAGATCGAACAGATCTCGCCGCAGACCCCGCGCGCCGTCTACTTCAATGACGATACCTACGTGGGATATGTGCAGAACAGCCCGCTGATCGAGCTCACCGCGATGGATGCGGACAAGGGCGCGGTGTTCTATGGCTTCGAGAACCGCCGCGAGTATGCGCCGGAGTTCACCCGCGAGGGCGGCCGCTGCCTGACCTGCCACGACACCTATTCGATGGGCGGAGGAGGGGTGCCGCGCGTGATGGTGCTGTCATCGCCGGTGGATCACCCTTCTGATACACGCAACCTCACTGCCGGCCAGGATGTGGATGATTCCACGCCCTTCGGCGTGCGCTGGGGCGGCTGGTATGTCACCGGTGACACGGGCCAGCGCACGCACCTGGGCAACCTGGCGCTGCGCGAAGGCCGCGGCGGCGAGCGCCAGCGCGAGCTGGCGGATCGCGCCCACAACATCCAGGTGCTGAACGATTACTTCGACACCAGCCGTTACCCGAGCAACAAGAGCGACGTGGTGGCGCTGACGGTGCTGGAGCACCAGACGCGGCTGCATAACCAGCTCACGCGGGTCGACTACAAGACCCGCACGGTGCTCGAGCGCGAGGAATCCTCGACCCCCGGTGGCGCGGTGCGCAGCTGGGCCGATGTGCTGAAGACCGACCACAAGCGGCTGCACCAGATGATGGAACCGCTGGTGCGGGCGTTGTTCCTCGCCGATGCCGCGCCGTTCGAGGATCGCATGGTCGGCAGCACCAGCTTCGCCGAGCGTTTCTCGAAGATGGGGCCGCGCGACTCGAAGGGACGCAGCCTGCGTGAACTCGACCTGCAGACGCGGCTGTTCAAGTATCCGCTCAGCTACACGATCTATTCGGAGCAGTTCGATTCGCTGCCGCCGTACGCCAGGGATTATGTGGAGGCGCGCATCGTCGAGGTGCTCAAGGGGCACGATGAATCCGGGCTTTCGGAGAAGCTGACGCCTGAACAGCGCAAGGCCATCACCGAGATCCTGATCGATACCAAACCTTCGCTGGCGGCGCGTCTGCGCAAATGAAACTGACGCAGTACACGGACTACGGCCTGCGCGCGCTGATCGCGCTGGCCGTGGCGCCTGACCGCCGGCTCACCGTGAACGGCATCAGTGCGGCGTACGGCATTTCACGCAACCACCTGGTGAAGGTGGTCGCGAAGCTGGCGGACCTGGGTTACGTGGAAACCACCCGCGGCAAGGGTGGCGGGGTGCGGCTGGCGCGTGCGCCGGAGGACATCCGCGTCGGCCATGTGGTGCGGGAGATGGAGGCCGGCCTCGGCGTGGTCGAATGCCTCGGCAAGAACGGCGGCGGCTGCGTGATCAGTCCGGTCTGCCAGCTGAAGGGCCTGTTCGAGGAAGCCACACAGGCTTTCCTGGCCGCGCTGGATGAGCACAGGCTGAGCGAGCTGGTGCGGCCGCAGGCGCCGGTGGCGCGGTTGCTGAACATCCCGATCAAGGTGGAAAACGCAGCGCCCGCTGCGATCAACTGAGCGCTGCGCGCACGGCGCGGCGTGCAACCGGCAGGACCTCGTCGATGAACCAGGCGTTCTTCGCCAGCCAGGGCTGGTTGCGCGGCGAAGGATGCGGCAGCGGCAGGAAACCCTGCGGTAGATAGTCCTGCCATGCCCGCAATGTTTCAGAGAGATTCGGTCGGCACTGGCCACGCAGGTAGTGCGCCTGCGCGTGGCGGCCGATGAGCAGCGTGAGCCGGAGCTGCGGCAGATGCGTGTTCAGGCGGTCGTGCCAGAGGCGGGCACATTCAGGGCGCGGCGGCAGGTCGCCGGAGGTTGCCCGCCCGGGGTAACAGAAACCCATCGGCAGGATGGCGACCTTCGCGGCGTCGTAGAACTCCGCCGGCGCCAATCCCAGCCAGCCGCGCAAACGTTCGCCGGAGGCATCGTCCCAGGGGATGCCGGATGCGTGCACCTTGCGGCCCGGCGCCTGGCCGATGATGCGGACGCGTGCGGTGCCACCGGCCTGGAGCACGGGCCGCGGGCCCATCGGCAGGCTGTGTGCGCACTGGCGGCAGGCGCGAACCTCATCGAGCAAGGCTTGCAGCGGATCGGACATTCCGCCGGCATTAGAGCAGCTTCGGCTGCTGCGGCGGATAGGTGATCGCGTCGCCCTCGACACGGGCGAACGGCGTGAGCTTGTGCGGCCGGTAGCTGGACTCGGACATGATTTCGATTACCGGAACGTCCCGGACGTTCAAGGCATCGGCAACCAGCGACCGGTGGCAACGCCACGGCACGGCTTCGGCGCACATGATGGCCACGCGTGCGTGGCGGCCGATTTCAGCCAGCTGGTCGACCGCGTTGTGGAACGCGGAGGTCTGCATGTAGTCGGCGTAGCCGCGGAAGCTCTTGTTGCGCCAGCCGGTGTTGGGCGAATCCGGCCTGGGGTGCCTGAGGCCGCCCAGGCTGGTCATGGGCAGGTAGCCGATTCCGGCGGCGCGCAGGCTGGCTTCCAGCGCGTCGGCGTTGAACTGCGGGTTATGGCGCGAGCGCGGCACCGTGCGCACATCGGCGAGCTTCTGGATGCCGTAGGTCTGCAACAGCGCCGTGAAGCGCTCGATGGGCAGCGTTGAATGGCCGATGGTGAAGATCGTTCCGGGTGGCCAGTCGGTTTGTGCGGGAGATGGCTGCGGCATGTGGTCGTTCCGTTTGAATGAAGATCAACGGAAAGCCCTGGAAGGTCGAGTCCGGAACGCAGGGCGTGGTCGTAGGATCGATCCGGGGAGTGTCCCTGTGTCAGGATATCCAGAATTAAACATAATATACATTATGCGAAGTAATGGATGGGCATGGTTGACCGGAGCAGTTTCCGGGGGCACCCTCCATTGAACGCTTCCGGGGCGTCTCAAGGGAATGACACTGATGCAGACGCGATTCGTCACGGCTTTCATCGCCGGAGTTCTTGTTTGCGGTCCGGTCATCGCTGGCGAGGAAGCGGCCGCCGCAAGTGGTGACCAACCCGAGGCAAAGTCCAGCGAGGCGCTGCAGATCGAATGCAAGCCACGCAAGCGCACCAGCGAGAGATGGGTGCCGGTCAATTCGGCCCGGGCAGCGCAGGAATACCAGAGTTACCAGGAGGGTCAGTACCTCCCGAATACCAATCGGCTGCCTGCGCCCCAGATCCCGTCTGTCCACTCGGATTCATCGCAAGGCGGCAAGCCGCAATCGGTGCCGGAACAGGTTTGCGGGTTGAAGGCCGTGGAAGAATCCAGTGACAAGAAGCCCGAGGGCAGATCGACGACAAGGAAGAAGGGGCCTCGTGGATAGCATCGTTCAGTTCAGGCAACTCCCCTGCTCCGCGCAACGATGCTGATGCGCAAGCGAATCGCCACGGCATGGATTGCCGGTTTGCTGTCCTGTAGCGTCGGTGCCATGGCCAATGAACCAGCCGCTGAGCCGGCCGCCGGAAATCCCGGTGTGCAGGCCAGCCCGATCACGGCGAAATGCAAGCCGCAGAAGCGTACGTCCGAGGCCTGGCCAACCGTCAAGTCCAGCCGTGTCCTTCAGGAATATCAGGACTACCTGATGAGCTACTACACCGCGAAATCGAACTCGCGGTCTGACTCGCGGGAGTCGCTGACCTCGAATCCAGGTGCGCCGTCATCCTCCCTGCAAGAGGTCCTGCAGCTGGAATGCGTGATCACGAGTGCAGACCAGGTCGAGGCGTCCAGTCCGGTTGCTGCGCAGAAGGCGAGCCGGGCGGTGAAACCCGGTCCACGCTGAAGTCCAGGTGCGCGGCGCTCACGGCGTATTCGAAGGGCCCGGGTTGTCGTCGATTGGACGGAGTTGCAACTCCACCTCCTGATTGTGGCCGGACTTCAGGCGTGACATGGGCAGTCCCCTGGAGCCCTGCATCCAATTGTCCACGACCAACTTGATGAAGGTGGCGCCTTTGGAACCGGTCTTGATTTCATCGAGCAGCCAGCAGTCAGTCCAGAGCCTGCCGCATTGGTTCCATGCGTCACCGAACCGGACCGTTTCTCCATTGATGGCGCCAGGCTGCACCATGATGTGATGCGTGTCGACCACGATGGCCTGGATCACAACGTGTTCCGGGTCGATTCCAAGAACGAGGACGGGAAGGAGGAGTTCTTCCTGGATGTCCCGGGCCCGGAATTGCCCAGGCTGCCGGTCAATGCCGCTTGGCATCTTGCGGATGATGCAACGGACGCCGTGTCCGTCGCCGAAGGATTCGCAGGTGGCATCGGCCTTGAAGGTGACCTTTTGCGCGACGTGGATATCGATGCCGTCAACGCGATAACGACCGACCAGTTGCGACAGCCAGCGTTCCATGGCCTCGATCCGGCTGATACGGGTGGATTCATCCAGGACCGGGGTGTCGGGACCGGTTGGCTTGGTGTCGCGCATCGTGCGAACGGATGGTCCTCGTGCCTGCGCGTGGGCAACCGGTGCGGCGCCGACCACGACCACGAGAAGTGCCAGCAGCAGGATGCGACTCATCGTTCGCCGACTTCGAGCAGGTCTTCTCGCCACAGCCGCTTGTACTGCAACGGTCGCACCGGAGGGACGTTGGACTCTCGATGCAGCGTGTAGACATGGCGCTGGATGCGTCGGGTACCCACTTCAAAGTCGACGGAGATCCTGATTTCCTCGCCTGCGGGCAAGGCGGTAATCCGGGTCTGCCTGCGGCAGTGGGCAATGTGACCGCAAGGGCCAGTGGTAACCAGCGTGTCGCCCCTCAGTCGCCCCTGTGAATGCGTGGCAATGCCGTTGTCATCGATCTGCATCGACTGGATGCCTGGCAGGTCGGTCAGGACGTTGTAGACCACGATGGCGGGCGAAAGGCGCGTCTGGTTGGTGGTGTCGGATGCGGTGACGGAGTCCTGCGGTGGAGCGAGGCGCACATCCACGACGCAGTAGAGACTGCCCTGTGTTTCGCGACTGCCCAGGATCGAGAGGCAGTCCGCCTTGCCTGTGACCGGGTGTCGGTCGGCGGGATCGTCGCCGCAGAGATCGACATGGCCCTCATAACGGTATTGGCCTTCCATCCGCGCCAGCCAGGCGTTGAGGTCCTTCGTGCGCCGGGTGGAGCGACCGGCCTCAACAAGCACTTCACCGAGTTCGGTGTCCCTGGCTGCTGCGGGTGGCGACGGGGATGGAGGCGAGGATTGCAGGCAGGTTTCGGATGCGAACACCGGGCTGACGAACATCAGCAGCAACAAGGCGAGACCGTGGGCCCGACGAAGTCCGGCGCATCGACGCGGCATGTTCAGCATCCCTGCTCCTCCCCGGTTCATTCCCTGAAAGTCGGCATCCTCACCCAGTCCAGCTTGTCCGCCGTGAACGAATCGCCGGTGGGCCTGAGGTCGTCGGGTTGATCGAAGGTTCCAACCAGCAGATGGGTCTCTGTCGACCATTGCCTGCCCGAGTATAACAGCGGCGTGCCGCACTTCGCGCAGAAGCCGCGCGACACGGTTGGTGAGCTGTGGTGGATGGCGCGGTCGCCCTGCCAGGTGACGTTCTGCGCGTCATATCCCACCCAGGTCGAGAATGGCGCGCCGGTCGCCTTGCGGCAATCGAGGCAGTGGCAGTTGGAGACGAACTTCGGCCTGCCCTGCGCGGTGAAGCGCACGGCGCCGCAATGACAGCCTCCGGCGCGAGCTTGCTGTTGTTCCGCCATGGCTTTCAATCCTCGTCTGCGTACAACGCCACGCGTGTCCCGGAGCCGGGGCGCACCAGCGCGCGGTACATGCCTGCGGTGTTCATCGCACATGCGACCTGTCCGTCCGGCATCACCGCGATCACGCCGCCTTCACCGCCCAGCGATGCGAGTTGCCGGTGGATGACTTCGTCGGTGGCAGCCTGCAGCGACAGGCCGCGGTACTCGACCAGCGCCGCGATGGTGCGGGCCACGGCCGCGCGGATGAAATGTTCGCCGCTGCCGGTGCCCGACACGGCGCAGCTGCCGTTTGCTGCCCAGGTGCCGGCGCCGATCAGGGGACTGTCGCCCACCCTGCCCGGTCGTTTGCCGGTGATGCCGCCGGTGGAGGTGGCGGCGGCGAGATTGCCGTGCTGGTCGAGCGCCACGGCGCCGACGGTGCCGCGCACGCCTTCGTCGTAGACCAGCGCTGTACCTGCCGGTGTCGGGACACCGGCAGGTCGTCGGGGAATCGGCAGGCCACGCCGGGCCAGCAGGCGCTCGAGACTTTGCCAGCGTGTCTCGCTGAAGAACCACGCGGCATCGGCCTGCTCCACGCCGGCTTCGCGCGCGAACGCATCCGCGCCGGCGCCGGCGAGCATCACATGGGGCGAGCGTTCCATGACAGCGCGGGCCAGCGACACGGGATTGCGTATGCCGGTCACGCCGGCCACGGCGCCCGCCGCGCGCGTGGCGCCATCCATGATCGATGCGTCGAACTCATTGCGTCCGTCGAGCGTGAACGCCGCGCCGCGACCGGCGTTGAACAGCGGATCATCCTCGAGGTGCCGCACGGTGGCTTCGACGGCATCCAGCGCGCTGCCTGAGCCGCGCAGCACGCGGGCCCCGGCTTCGGCGGCTGCGGCAAGCGAAGTCCGGTAGGCGGCTTCCTGTTCGCAGGTGAGCGCGCCGCGCGCGATGCGGCCGGCGCCACCGTGCAGCAGCAGCGCCCAGCGGCCGCCGGCGCGGCCTTCATGGATGGTGGTCGTCTGCGGACCGGAAGCGGTCATCGTTGGTCCTCAAGCCCTGTCACAGGCGCTATCCTTGCCGCCAGTCTACGCCAGAGGTGAATCCATGCTGCGTCCCCTCCTCCTCTCGTTCATCGCCGCCGTGGCGCTCCCGCTTGCGGGATGCGGAACGAAGACGCCCGAGGTGCCCGAGCCGGCGCCGGCGTCCGAACTGCTGGGTGCCGTTGATATCCCCTATGAGCAGTTCGAGCTGGAGAACGGCCTGCGCGTGCTGGTGCATACCGACCGCAAGGCGCCGATCGTGGCCGTGTCGGTGTGGTACGACGTGGGTTCGAAGCACGAGCCGCTGGGCAAGACCGGCTTCGCGCACCTGTTCGAGCACCTGATGTTCAACGGCACCGAGAATGCACCCGGCGATTACTTCGAGCCGCTGCGCCAGGTCGGCGCCACCGACCTGAACGGCACGACCTGGTTCGACCGCACCAACTATTTCCAGACGGTGCCGTCGACGGCGCTGGAAGTGGCGCTGTTCCTCGAGAGTGACCGCATGGGCCACCTGCTGGGCGCGGTCACGCAGCGCGTGCTCGACAACCAGCGCGGCGTGGTGCAGAACGAGAAGCGCCAGGGCGACAACCAGCCCTATGGCCTGGTGGAGTACGCGCAGCTGGCGGCGATGCTGCCGCCGGACCATCCCTATGGTCATTCGACCATCGGTTCGATGGCGGACCTCGATGCGGCCAGCCTTGCGGATGTGAAGAGCTGGTTCATCGACCACTATGGCCCGAACAACGCCATCATCGTGCTCGCCGGTGACATCGATGTCGCCACTGCAAAGCCGCTGGTGGAGAAGTATTTCGGCGACATCCCGCGCGGCAAGCCGGCGCCGAAGCTCACCGTCGACGTGCCGACGCTGGCGGAGCCGAAGTTCGAGGAGATGACCGACCACGTGCCGACGCCGCGCCTGTACCGCAACTGGACGGCGCCGGGCATGACCGATCCGGATGCCAACCCGCTGCGCATCGGCATGTCGGTGCTGGGTGGCCTCGCCAGCTCGCGCCTGGACAACATCCTGGTGCGCGAGGAGCAGCTGGCCGTGCGCGTGGCGGCCTATTACCAGGACTTCGCGCAGCTGGGTTTCCTCGAGATCTTCGCGGACGTGAAGCCGGGCGTGGATCCTGAACTGGTGTCGAAGCGGCTGGACGAGATCGTCGCGCAGTACATCGAGGAAGGTCCCACCGAGGACGAGGTGCAGCGCGTGGTGGTCAGCAACATCGCCAGTGCGATCGCCGGACTGGAATCGGTGGGCGGTTTCAGCGGCAAGGCGCCGACGCTGGCCGAAGGCCTGCTGTATGCCGGCGACCCGGAGTTCTACAAGAAGCGCCTCGCCGCCGCGACGCCGGCGGAGGTGAAGGCGGCGCTGCAGAAGTGGCTGAAGCGGCCGGTTTACGCGCTGCACGTGGTGCCGGGCGAGCGCGGCGCCTACGAAGAGGCCAAGGGTGTGGCCTCGCGCACGCCATCTGCCTTTGACCGCACGATGCAGCCGGCCTTCTTCACGCCGCCCGGCGAGGAGCGCTCCGCGCCGTTGATGGCCGCCGACCGCAGCAGCCTGCCCGAGGTGACCTCGGTGCCGGAGCTGGA
>CAYNEX010000100.1:0-10150 GCA_964396335.1 uncultured Steroidobacteraceae bacterium
GGCTGCGCTTCCACCCCTCGGTCTACCTCGGCATCGTCAAGTTCCTGGGCTTCGAACAGGTGTTCAAGAATGCCCTGACCGGCCTGCCGATCGGCGGCGCCAAGGGTGGCGCCGACTTCGATCCGAAGGACCGCTCCGACGGCGAGATCATGCGCTTCTGCCAGAGCTTCATGACCACGCTGTGCCACTACATCGGCGAGTACGAGGACGTGCCCGCCGGTGACATCGGCGTCGGCGCCCGCGAGATCGGCTACCTGTTCGGCCAGTACAAGCGCATCACCAACCGCTATGAATCCGGCGTGCTGACCGGCAAGAGCCCGAGCTGGGGTGGCGCGCTGGTGCGCAAGGAAGCCACCGGCTACGGCACGGTGTACTTCGTCGAGGAGATGCTGAAGTCGCGCGGCCAGACCCTCGAGGGCAAGGTGTGCACGGTGTCCGGCTCGGGCAATGTGGCCATCCATGCGATCGAGAAGCTGCACCAGCTGGGCGCCAAGGTGGTGGCCTGCTCCGATTCGGGCGGCGTGATCCACGATCCGCGCGGCATCGACCTTTCGGTGCTGCGCCAGATCAAGGAAGTCGAGCGCAAGCGCATCAGCCGCTATGTCGATTTCCGCGGCCACGCGCAGTACCTGCAGGGCGGCTGCATCTGGGAGATTCCCTGCGACGTCGCGCTGCCCTGCGCCACGCAGAACGAGCTGGATGAGGCGTCCGCGCGCATGCTGGTGCAGA
This sequence comes from uncultured Steroidobacteraceae bacterium, assembly GCA_964396335.1. Lineage (GTDB taxonomy): Bacteria > Pseudomonadota > Gammaproteobacteria > Steroidobacterales > Steroidobacteraceae > ZC4RG30. The sequence goes on from CAYNEX010000100.1 coordinate 730, forward strand.
ACGGCTGCATCGCGGTGGGCGAGGGCGCCAACATGCCGACCACGCCGGGCGGCGTGCGGGTGTTCCAGGCGGCCGACGTGGCCTATGCGCCGGGCAAGGCGGCCAATGCCGGTGGTGTGGCCACCTCGGCGCTGGAGATGCAGCAGAACGCCAGCCGCGACGCGTGGACCTTCGAGTACACCGAGCGGCGCCTGCACGAGATCATGCGCAACATCCACCGCGACTGCTTCGAGACCGCCGAGGAGTTCGGCAGCCCGGGCAACTACGTGATCGGCGCCAACATCGTCGGCTTCCGGCGGGTCGCCGAAGCCATGCTGGCGTTCGGCGTGGTGTGACGCGCTGACGCGAAGGGCGTTGTCCTACAGGCGCTTCAGGCCTGCAGGCGACGCCTTTTCGAACGCGTTCCGCAGAATGGGCCCACCACCAGACGGGGACGGGCCCATGACTGACCAGGAACGCAATTCCCACGAAGACCTGAACGGCGCGGCCGCCACGGAGCGGCTCCGCGACATCGTGAAGGCCGCGGATACCGCGATGTTCATCACCCAGCACGAGGACTTCCCGCTGATGGTGCGGCCGATGGCCGTGCAGGAAGTGGACGAGGAAGGCACGCTGTGGTTCCTCAGTTCCTCCGAGAGCGACAAGAACACCGACCTTCAGCGCGACCCGCGCGTCACGCTGGTGTTCCAGAACCACGACAAGTACGAATACCTGCAGCTGTCAGGCCGCGCCACCATCCATCGCGACCGCGCGCTGATCGAGAAGCACTGGACGCGATTCGCCGAGGCCTGGTTCGACGGCAAGGATGATCCGCGCATCACCGTGATCGCCGTGCACCCGCAGGGCGGGCATTACTGGGCCACCGAGAACGGCAAGATCGTCGCCAGCGCGAAGATGCTGCTGGGCGCGATGGGCGCGAACGTCGGCCATCCGGGCGTGGCCGGCGAACTTCGCATGTAAGGATTGATGCGGCCGCGGCGCCGATACCTCGGGCGCCGCGGCCGCCGGGCCGTGGATCAGGCGGCCACGGTTTCCAGCGTCGGATAGTCGATGTAACCGCGCTCTCCGCCGCCGTAGAAGGTGGCAGGGTCGGGCGTGTTCAGCGCTGCGCCGCGACGCAGCCGTTCCACCAGGTCCGGATTCGCCAGGAACGGCACGCCGAACGCCACCGCGGCGGCACCGGCTTCCAGTGCCTTCTGCGCGCGCGGCAGGTCATAGCCGCCATTGACGATCACCGGCCCGCCGAAGGCCTCGCGGATGGCCGGCGTCAGGTCTTCCGGTCCCTCGATCACATGCAGGAAGGCGATGCCGCGCACGGCGGCCGCCGCCCGGGTGAAGGTCTCGCGCGGGTGGTCATCGTGCATGTCATTCCAGCCGGACTGCGGCGACAGGCGCACGCCGGTGCGGTCGGCGCCGATCTCGGCGGTGACTGCGTCGACCACCTCGCGCAGGAAGCGCGTGCGGTCGCGGCCATAGGCATCGGTGCGATGGTTGGTGCCCGAGCGCAGGAACTCGTCGATCAGGTAGCTGTTGGCGCCATGGATCTCGACCGCGTCGGCGCCCGCATCGATGGCGCGGCGCGCCGCCTGCGCGAAGTCACGCACGATGCCCGGGATCTCCTCGGTGGCCAGCTCGCGCGGCGTCTCCCACGGCACGGACTGGAAGTTCACGTCGCGCGACTGCCCGGTGACGATGGGGATGGGGCTCGGCGCGACGATCTCGCCGAACACCGAGGAATGTCCCGACCGGCCGGTGTGGAACAGCTGCGCGGCAATGCGGCCACCGGCCTTGTGCACGGCATCGAACACCGGCACCCAGCTGGCCTGCTGGGCGTCGGTATAGAGGCCCGGGGTGGCGGGATAGCCGTGCCCCTGGCGGCTGATGGAAATGGCCTCGGAAATGATCAGGCCGGCACTGGCGCGCTGCGCGTAATAGGTGGCGGCCAGCGGTGTCTGGATGCCTTCCATCGAGGCGCGGGTGCGGGTCATCGGCGCCATCACGGCACGGTTGGGGAGATCGAGCCGGCCGAGGCGCAGCGGGGTGAACAGCAGCTGGGTCATCATTGTCTCCGTCAGCATTTATTGGTATCCTGTGGAAACTATGAATCCCATGCATACCAACACGCAAGTAGGTACCGATCTGTGCGCTGGTTTCCAGAAGGAAACCGGTGACTGCCCGATGTCGCGCCTGATCGAGCTGCTGTCCGGTCGCTGGGCCTTCCCGGTGCTGTACCAATTGCTGCGCGCGCAGGGCCCGATCCGTTTCGGGCAATTGCAGCGCGCGGTGGGGCGGGTCACGCAGAAGGAACTGACGCGCACGCTGCGTTCATTCGAGGAACGCGGGCTGCTGCAGCGCCAGGTGTTCGCCGAGGTACCGCCGCGGGTGGAATACCGGCTCACCGAGCTGGGTGCGTCGCTGGGTGAACCGCTGTGTGGCCTGGCGCGCTGGGCCGAGGCACACCGCGAGGAGATCGAGGCGGCCTGTCCGAAGGCGCAGGCGGAACGTGCCGCGAAGAAGTTGATGGCGGGCTGAACCCGCCCGCGGCTCACTCGAATTCGGTGGGCAGCGCCGGGTTGTCGTAGTGCGCGAACATGCGCGCGATCTGGTGCGGCAGCACGCGTCCGGTCGACAGGTCTTCGGGAATCTCGTGGCGCGCGAACCAGCCCACGCCGCTGGTCTCATGGCTGGTGCGCGCCTCGCCACCGCTGAGTTCGCAGATGAAATACATCTTCAGGCTCGACCACAGGCTCTCGCCATGTCCCTGGCGGGCGCGGTCCCAGGCCGCTGCCAGCTTCAGGATGCGCGCTTCATAGCCGCTTTCCTCGCGCACTTCCTTCAGCGCGTTCTCGGCCGGCGTGAGGTTTACATCGGCCCAGCCGCCGGGCAGCGTCCAGCGCCCGCCATCGGAGGTCTCGCGCACGAAAAGCAAGCGGCCCTGCTTGTCGAACACCGCGGCGCGGATGTCGATCTTCGGCGTCGCATAACCCTCTTCGTTGCGCAGCAGGGCGCTGATGCGTTCAACGGGTGCCTCGACCTGCCGCGCCAGCATTTCGGCCGCCAGTTCGCGCAGCATGGTGTAACGCTCGAGGTCGTACGGGTCCTTGCAGAAGGTCAGTCCCGCCTGGGCGATGGACTGCATCTGGCGCGCCCACAGCAGCCAGTCGGGTTCCGTGCCGGGTTTCTCAGGCATCCGGTGCCAGTCGTGGCCACAGGCTCTTGAAGGATTCGGTCAGGAACTGCGTGGGATCGCCGAAGCGCGCCACGTATTCCTTCGCCGGCTGCGCGGCCAGTACATCGGCGGGACCGAAGCCGGCGCGCATCATGCGGCTGAGTTCGCCGGAGAGTTTCGAGAGCACTTCCAGTTCCGCTTCGAGATCGGCTTTCGTATAGAGCCGATCGCCATGCGCAGTGACCACTCGCGTCGCGGCGTCACATTGCGCGATCAGCGTGCGATAGCCCGACACCGTGCCGTTGATCCAGCCGCCGGTGACCCAGTCGGGCGTCGGCCAGCCGTTGCCGGCCACCACGCCGCCGGTCACCAGCACATTCGCCCTGGCCAGCTTCACGTACAGGTCGCCATCGGTATGCGCCTGCGCCATCAGCGCGTATTGCAGCGTCTCATCGCCGACTGCCAGCTCACCGCCGGTCCAGGTGGTGCGGTTGGGCTGGGCAGCCTTCGGCAGCGGGCGGATGGGTTCGGCATCGACCGTCGGACGCACCGTGGTCGACAACCACAGGCGCGTGTGTTCGTGCGCGATGATGGCGGCGCCCTGGGCGCCGAGCTTGCGGTTCAGGCCGGTGTGCTCGTGGTGCCAGTGCGTGTTCAGCAGCGTGTGCGCGGCGCCGGCGCCGAGGTTGGCGCTGGTGCCGCGTCCGGTACCGGCGCCGAGGCGTTCGCCGGCCAGCTTCAGCACCGCATCGGCATGGCGTTGCAGTCCGCCATCGATGAATACCAATCCGCGCGCATCGCGCAGCGCCAGCAGGTTGGCGCCGGCACCGCGGATCCAGAGCACGCCGTCGGCGAGCGTCTCGGCGGTGAGGCCGCCCTGCGCGGCAGGGCTGCGACCCGGCCACCCCAATGCCGCTACGGTCAATCCAGCTGCGCTTAACGAACCTGCAAGGGCCCGTCGGGTCATCGTGGTGGCCATCGTGCGCCGACTCTAACCGATCAATCCGGCTCCCGATAACCTAGAATCGGCCGACAACAGGCGACGGGGGCGGGCGCGGGGACATGGCTTTGAAGTCCATCTGGTGCGCATCGGCGGGGCTGGCAGCTTCCCTCGCGGGCGGCGTCGTGCTCGCCGCGAATGCACCCTCCACGGCCTCCTGGGCATTGCTGGATGAATACTGCGTGTCCTGCCACAACAGCACCGACTGGGCCGGCGAGCTGGCGCTCGACCTCCAGGAACGCAGTGACGCGGCCATCTCCGAACACGCCGAGACCTGGGAGCAGGTGATCCGCCGCATGCGCGGCCGGCTGATGCCCCCGCCCGGTGAACCGCGTCCGGACAACGCCGACACGGATGCATTCGTGCAATGGCTGGAAGGGCGCATCGATGAGGCCGCGGCGAAGCATGTGACGCCGGGCCATGTGCCGGCGCACCGGCTCAACCGGCGCGAATATGCCAATGCCATCCGCGACCTGTTCGCCCTCGAGTTCGATCCGGCCTCGCTGCTGCCGCAGGATGACCTTTCGGACGGCTTCGACAATGTGGCCAAGGTGCTGCAGGTGTCGCCCACCTTCCTCGACCAGTACCTGGCCGCTGCGCGCAACGTGGCGCTGCTGGCGGTGGGCAATCCGCAGCAGCGGCCGGTGGGCACGCCGTACAGCAACCCGGTGCCCGGTCCGCAGCACAACCATGTGGAAGGGCTGCCGTTCGGCACGCGCGGCGGTTTTGCGGTCGACCACATCTTCCCGGTGGATGGCGAGTACGAACTGAACATCAACGACATGGCGCGCGCGCTGTGGGTTGAGGGCATGGAGTTCGAGAACACGCTGGTCGCGCTGGTCGATGGCGTGAAGATCTACGAGACGCGCCTGGGTGGTGATGAGGACCAGAAGGCCATCGACCAGAAGGGCGATGCGCCGGTGGATGCCATCAACAGGCGCTTGAAGAACATCCGCTTCCAGGCGAAGGCCGGGCAGCATCGCGTGGCGGTGACCTTCCGCGCGCGCAGTTATGCCGAATCCGAAGCACGCCTGGCCTCGCTGGTCCCCGGTGGCGGCGAAGAGCGCGTGCTGAAGGTGAACACCTTCGAGATCCGCGGGCCCTTCTCAACCAGCGGCGTGAGCGAGACGCCCAGCCGCCGGCGCATCTTCAGCTGCTATCCGCAGCGCGAGGCCGAGGAGCGCGCCTGCGCGGCGCAGATCGGCGCGCGTTTTGCGCGCCAGGCCTTCCGCCGGCCGTTGCGCGAGGGTGAGGTGGACAGCCTGCTGAAGGCCTTCACCGCCGCGCGCGAGGGCACCAGCTTCGACCAGGGTGTGCGCGGCCTGCTGACGCGCATCCTGGCCAGCCCGGACTTCCTGTATCGGGTGGTCGAACCGCCCGAGGGTGCAAGGCCCGGTGATGTGTTCCAGATCGATGACCTGGCGCTGGCCTCGCGGCTGTCGTTCTTCATGTGGAGCAGCCTGCCGGACGACGAACTGCTGCAGCTCGCCGCCGCCGGGCGCCTGAGTGAGCCGGCCGAACTGTCGCGCCAGCTGAAGCGCATGCTGGCCGATCCGCGCGCGGCTTCGCTGGCGCGTGACTTCGCCTACCAGTGGCTGGGCCTCGGCAAGCTGGCCGACATCGAACCCGACCCGAACATCTTCCCGTACGCCGCCGCGCAGCGTGACCTCACCGGCGACCTGCGCGAGGAGATGCGCGAGGAAGTGCGGCTGTTCGTCGATGACGTGTTCCGCAATGACCGCAGCGTGCTCGACCTGATGCAGGCCGACTACTCGTGGCTGAACGAGCGCCTGGCCGTGCATTACGGCATCCGCGACGTGAAGGGCGCGCAGTTCCGGCGCGTGAGGCTGGAGGACCCGAACCGTTGGGGGCTGCTGGGCAAGGCCGGCATCCTGATGGTGTCGTCCTACCCGAACCGCACCGCGCCGGTGCTGCGCGGCGCGTGGATCCTCGACAACATCACCGGCACACCGCCGACGCCGCCGCCGCCGGGCGTGGAAGCGCTGAAGGAACCGGCCGCGGGCGAGAAGATCCTGTCGATGCGCGAGCAGATGGCCGCGCACAGCACGCAGAAGAACTGCCACTCCTGCCATGGCGTGATGGACCCGATGGGCCTGGCGCTGGAGAACTTCGACGGCGTGGGCCGCTGGCGCGAGAAGGATCGCCTGGCCGGCACGCGCATCGATGCCTCCGGTGTGCTGCCCGATGGCGCGGAAGTGAACGGCCCGGTGGACCTGCGCCAGGCGCTGATGAAGAACCCCGACCAGTTCGTGCAGACGCTGGTCATGAAGCTGATGACCTATGCCACCGGCCGGCCGATGGAGTGGGAGGACATGCCCACCATCCGTGCCATCGTGAAACAGGCGGCAAGGGACGATTACCGTTTCGGTGCGGTGCTGGCGGGTATCGTCAACAGCGCGCCATTCCGCATGCAGCAGGTGCAGGCAACGGAACCGGACACGCGGACCTCCGCGGCGGGGCCTTGAGCGAGGAGACCACCATGTTCATCACCAGGAAATTCCTTGATCGACGCACGGTGCTGCGCGGCATGGGTGCATCGGTGGCGCTGCCATTGCTCGATGCCATGGTGCCGGCTGCCACCGCGCTGGCGCAGACTGCCGCGGCGCCGAAGGTGCGCATGGGGTTCGTGTATTTCCCGCATGGCGCGGTGATGCAGCACTGGTCGCCGGCGAAGACCGGCACGGATTTCGAGCTGACGCGCATCCTCGAGCCGGCCGCGAAGCACAAGCAGTCGATGACCATTGTCAGCGGCCTGCGCAACCGCGGCGGCGAGAGCAACACGCCGCACGCCATCATCGCCGGCACCTGGCTGGGCTGCGTGAAGCCGGCGGTCAGCCATGATCCGAAGGCCGGCACCACGGTGGACCAGATGGCCGCCAAGGTGCTGGGCGCGCAGACCGCCTTCCCGTCGCTGGAGCTGGCCACAGAGGCCGGTGCGGTGTGCGATCCGGCCTATGGTTGCAGCTACGGGCACACGGTTTCATTCCGCTCGCCCACGCAGCCGCTGCCGATGGAGTTCAACCCGCGCAAGGTGTTCTACCGCCTGTTCGGGCAGGGTGATACCACCGAGGAGCGCGATGCGATCACGCGCGAGAACAGCAGCATCCTGGATGCCGTGGCCGAGGATGCGGCGCGGCTGCAGTCGCGCCTGAGCGCGCGCGATCGCGCCGCGGTGGCCGATTACCTGGAGTCGGTGCGCGAGATCGAGCGGCGCATCCAGAAGATCCAGACCGAAGGCATGGGCGGCGTCGACCTGCCGGATGCGCCGGTGGGCATCCCGGCCAGCTTCGAGGATCACCTGAAGCTGCAGTTCGACCAGATCGCGCTGGCCTGGCAGGCGGGACTGACGCGCGTCGCCACCTTCATGATGGCGCGCGAGGTGAGCATGCGCACCTACAACAACCTCGACATCTCCGATGCCTTCCACCCGCTGTCGCATCACCAGGAGAACCCGCAGAAGATCGAGAAGCTGGTGAAGGTGCAGAACTTCCACACCAAAGTGTTCGCAGGTTTCCTTGACCGCCTGGCGGCCACGCCCGATGGCGAGCGCTCGCTGCTGGACAACTCCATCATCCTGTTCGGCAGCAACATGTCGAACAGCGACCGGCACAACAACGATCCATTGCCCTCGGCGGTGTTCGGCCATGGCGGCGGCACCATCAAGGGCGGCCAGCACCTGAAGTATCCGCAGAACACGCCGCACGCCAACCTGCTGCTGACGCTGCTGCACCGGGCCGGAGTGGAAGTGAACCAGGTCGGCGACAGCACCGGCACCTTCGCGGAGATCTGAGTGAAGGTGAGGCGCAAGCGGTGGCGGATGGCTGCGGTGCTGGCGCCGCTGGCCTGTGGCGCGCTGGCGCTGGGGCTGGCGATGCCGCAGGCGGTGCTGGCGGCGTCGGCGGGCAGGAGCGCGACCGCCGATCGCGCCACCGAGCAGGCCCGGCGCAATCGCGAACTGTTCGATGCGCTGCGGGCGCAGGATGCCGAGACGGCGCTGTACCTGCTGAAGGCCGGCGCGGACGCGCGGGCGCGGGAGCCGGATGGCACCACGCCGCTGCATTACGCCGCCCACTATGCGGATACGCGCCTGATCGAAGCGCTGCTGAAGGCGAAGGCGGATCCGGACGCCGAGAATGACTTCGGCTCCAGGCCGCTGGCGCTGGCGGCGACCAGTGGCCATGCCGGGTCCATCCGCCTGCTGCTGAAGGCCGGCGCCGATGTGGAGGCGCAGAACCCGGAAGGCCAGACCGCGCTGATGGTGGTGGCCCGCGCCGGCAAGCTGGACGCGGCCAGGATCCTGCTGAAGGCCGGCGCCAGGGTGAACGCGCGCGAGAGCTGGGCCAACCAGACCGCGCTGATGTGGGCATCCGCGCAGGGACATCCGGAGATGATCCGGCTGCTGCTCGAGGCCGGTGCCGAGCCCGACGCACGCGCCACGGTGCGCGAGTGGGCGCGACGCATCACCTCCGAACCGCGACCCAAGGGCATGAACCGCGGCGGCTTCACGCCGCTGCTGTATGCGGCGCGCGAGGGCTGTATCGAATGCGCGCGCGAGCTGCTGAAGGGCGGGGCGGACATCGACCTGCCGGATCCGGACCAGTCGACGCCGCTGCTGGTGGCGATCATGAACCTGCATTTCGACTTCGCGCTGTTCCTGATCGAGCAGGGCGCCGATGTCGATCGCTGGGACCTTTACGGCCAGACGCCGCTGTATGTGGCGGTGGACATGAACACGCTGCCGAAGGGCGGCCGTCCCGACCTGCCCAGCGAGGATTTCACCAGCGGCCTGGATGTGGCCGCGGCGCTGCTGGAGAAGGGCGCGAACCCGGACATCCCGCTGAAGCTGCGGCCGCCGTACCGCAACTACATCTTCGACCGTGGTGGCGATACGGTGCTGTCCACCGGCGCGACGCCGCTGCTGCGCGCGGCCAAGGGCGGTGATTACCAGGCGGTGGCGCTGCTGCTGCAGCACGGCGCCGACCACAGCTTCCCGACCGAGCAGGGCGTGACGCCGCTGATGGCCGCCGCCGGGCAGGGGCATGGCGCCAACCCGACCCGCGGCCGCTACAAGACCGATGCCGATGCCGCTGAATGCACGCGCCTGCTGCTCGACGCCGGCGCCGACGTGAACGAGGCCACCCGCGCCGGCCAGACGCCGCTGCACTCGGCGGCCGGCCAGGGCTGGAACGAGACCGTGAAGCTGCTGGCGGCACGGGGCGCGGAGCTGGAGG
>CAYNEX010000101.1:0-10126 GCA_964396335.1 uncultured Steroidobacteraceae bacterium
AGATCCGCGCCATCGTCGACATCCAGCTGGCGGGGCTCAAGCGCCGCCTGGCCGACCGCGACCTGACGCTGGAACTGGCGCCGGAGGCGCGCGACAAGCTGGGCGAGGCGGGCTTCGACCCGGTGTATGGCGCGCGGCCGCTGAAGCGCGCGATCCAGCAGCAGATCGAGAACCCGCTGGCCGAGCGCATCCTGCAGGGCGCCTTCCTGCCGGGCGACCGCATCCTGGTGGCGGTCGAGGATGGCGCGCTGACGTTCGAGAAGAGGGCCAACTGATCATGCAGGTCGCTGCCGTCGGCGGCGACCTGCCGCACCGTTTGTTCCCATGACCTTCGTATAATCACGTCCATGCCATTCTACGAGTACGAGTGTTCGGCCTGCGGCGCGCAGGTCGAAGTGCTGCAGAAGATCACCGACGCGCCACTGAAGAAATGCACCGAATGCGGCAGGAACCAGCTGAAGAAGCTGGTGTCCGCGCCCGTGTTCCGCCTCAAGGGCGGCGGCTGGTACGAGACCGACTTCAAGTCCGACCAGGACAAGAAGCGCAACCTGGTCGACAACGACCGTGACGGGGGCGGCGACACCTCGGAGTCCAAGTCCGACGACAGCGCATCCTCCGGATCGTCTTCGGCTGCGAAGAAGGAGTCCCCGGCCAAGGTGTCCACCGGCAAGGCCGCCGCGGCAAAGAAGCCCGCTGCCAAACCCGTGGCCAAGCCCAGGGCAAAGGCCAGACCGGCCGCGAAACCCAAGGCCAAGGCGAAGTCGCGCGGCAAATAACCTTCAGGTTGCCGCCAGTTGCACCAGCAAGCCCTGCTTCATGCAGGGCTTTGCTTTTTCCGGGCCCCGGTCCGGCCCAAGGTCCATTCATTCTGGCGCTGATTCGCGCACGCGCGGCGGCGGCCGCCGCCAACATGCGTCCCGTAGCTGACAGGCTTTCCTTCGAAGACCAACGGGATGCGCAACGTGAAACAGATGCTCTCCACCGATGCCGGGACGCGGCGACGCGTCGAGCTGCTGCGCCGCGCGCAGGGCCGCGCCGAACCGGCCGCGCCGGCGCCGAAGTTCCTGCGCATCCAGCAGATGCGCCATGTGCCCGGTTTCCTGCACGGGCTGCGGGCCCCCAGCGTGGAAGCCCGGCTGGCGGTGATGCCCTGGTCGGGCTGGGTGCATCTGGCCAGTCGGGGGCTCACCCTGCTGGAAGAACAGCTTCCTGCCGCGGCGGGCGCGCGCATGCCGGAGCTGGCTACCGCGCCGCGCCGTTCTCCCTCGGCCGGCATCCTGCACCGGCTGGTGCGGGTGGTGCACGGCCTGCAGCAGGCCGCCGGCCTGCCGCACCTCGGCGATGCCTGGCTGGTGGCATCCCCCGCACCGAAGGACAAGGCCGCGAAGAGCGAGCAATGGACGCTGGCCGTGCCGGGCCTTGCGCCGGCCGCCGTGGCCGAGGCGCTCGCCTGGGTGGTGCAGTGGCTCGATCGCCGCAGCCCGGAGGCCATGCAATGGTCGGCGCGTGATGGCGAACAGCTCGCCGCATTGCTGGCCGGGATGGGCCGCAGCGGCGCACGCGGCTTCAACAACCGCTACCTGCTGGAAGCCGCGCATGCGCAGGGCATTCCGTGGCAGGCATTGCCCGGCGGCGTGTTCCAGTACGGCTGGGGTGAACGCAGCGCATGGATGGAAAGCACCTTCACGCAGGCCACCTCGAGCATTTCCAGCAAGGCGGCGCGCAACAAGGCGGTGACCGCGGCGATGCTGCGCCAGGCCGGCCTGCCGGCGCCGGTGCATCGCATCGTGCGCACCGAGGAGGCCGCCATCGAGGCGGCCACCGCGATCGGCTACCCGGTGGTGGTGAAGCCGCTGGACCAGGATGGCGGCGTGGGTGTTTCCGCCGGCCTGCAGGATGAGGCGCAGGTGCGCAGCGCATTCGCGCGGGCGCGCACGCATGCCGAGAACCTGCTGGTCGAAAAACATGTCGACGGACGCGACTTCCGCGTCTGGGTGTTCAACGGCAAGGCCGTCGGCGCGATGGAACGCGTGCCCGGTGGTGTGACCGGTGATGGCGTGCACAGCGTGCAGGAACTGGTGGCGATCGCCAACCGCGATCCGCTGCGCGGCCACCAGGACTGGTCGGTGCTGTCGGCACTGGAGCTGGACGAGGAGGCGCTGGAGCTGCTGGCGGCCGGCGGCATCGATCCTGCGTCGGTGCCTGCCGCGGGCCGGTTCGTGCGCCTGCGCCGCGCCGCCAATATCAGCAGCGGCGGCACGCCGGTGGATGTGTTCGCGCAGCTGCATCCGGACAATGCCCGCCTGTGCGAACGGGCCGCGGCGGCGCTGCGGCTGGACCTGGCCGGCATCGACCTGATCATTCCCGACATCGCGAAGTCCTGGCGCGAGACCGGCGCCGGCATCTGCGAGGTCAATGCGCAGCCGCAGATCAGCGCGGTGGCCGCCGCGCACCTGTTTCCGCAGGTGCTGTCACGGCTGGTGCGGGCGAAGGGACGCATTCCCGTTGCACTGGTGGTCGGCGCGGCCGATGCCGGTGCCAGCGTGGTGGGCGGCGTGGCGGCGATGCTGGCGCGACGTGGCGTGCGCGCCGGCGCGGTGGGCGAGGGCGGCGTGATGGCGGGCGAGGATTGCCTCTCGCCGACGCGCGGCGCGTTGCTGGCCGATGTGCGCTGCCTGCTGCTCGACCAGGGCGTGCAGGCGCTGGTGGTGCACGCGGAGGCGAAGGACCTGGTCACGGGCGGGTTTCCGTTCGACCGCTTCGATGTGCTGGCCGTGGCGGAAGGGGTGGGCGCCGAACTCACCACCCTGTTCGGCCAGGCCGCGCTCCATTGCAGCGGCGATGTCCTGATGCCGCATGATCATCCCGCGGTGGCTGCGGCGCGCGAGGCCTTCGGCGCGCAGCGTGTGCAGATGCTGGCCTCGCCGGCAGCGCTGCCCGCGGCGCTGGACGCGGCCCTGCAGGTGGCGCTCAGGGTGTAAAAAAATCCCGCGCCGTTGCCAGCGCGGGATCCGGTGTGGCCCGGTCTGCCGCGGCGGTCAGCGGCTGCGGTACATCGAGATGGTCAGTCCACCCGGGCCCATGCCCGGGGGCGAGCTCAGGTACTTGCCCTCGTTCATCCACGCGAACGGACCATCCACCCGCGTCTCGAAGGTCGGGATCAGCCCGATGCCGTTGTTGGTGGTGTTGCGCACGATGATGATGTCGCCGCCGGTGGTCTCCCACAGGTAGCGCGCATCGATCGGTGGCGCTTCGCCGCCGAGGCTCTGGTAATCCGCGCCACCGAACAGGATCTTGCCGCTGACGATGCCCGTCAGCGTGCCGCCGGTGATCGGCAGCACATTGCGGTTGCCGCGCTTGCCGTTGCGCACCGCCTGGCCGCGTCCCAGCGTCACGATCTCGGTGAGGATCTCCTCGCCGCGCTGCTCGGACGGATCGGCACGACGGTATTCCCACGGCTGTGCCGGCACGCCGGCCGGCCGCTGGATGCGCACCGTGCTGCCCGATGACGGCACTGCCGAGACGTCATAGATCGACAGGCGCATCACCTTGCGCGCCGCATCGATGCTGCGCCGGCCGACATAGGTGCCTTCGTTCAGCCAGGCGAACTGGCTGTCCTTCGACGCCTCGAAGTCATACACCACGCGCAGGTCACCGGCATCCGGGCCGGTGCCGGCATTGCGCATCAGCACGTGGCTGCCATCGCTGGTGGTCAGCACCAGGATCTGCTCGACCTCGACCACGCCATTGGGAAGGTCCAGGTGATAGTCCAGTCCGCCGGGCTGCACTTCGCCCGAGACGCGCGGTCCCTTGAACGTGCCGGCCTGCGTGACGGCCGCCTGGCGGCGACCGAAGGGCGTGCGGCCCACGTCATAGACGGCATCCAGCTGCACCTCGGCCTCGAGCACCAGCGTGCCCAGTTCGGGCACCGGGATGCCGGCGGGCAGGTAGCAGTCCCATTCCGGCGTCGGCAGCAGCGTCGCCGAGGCAGAGGCGGCACCGCCTCCGGTCGACAGGCTGCTGCAGGCGGTGGCCAGACCAACGCCCGCCGCCACCAGGCCCAGCATGACCGGGCGGCGCGAGACCAGTTTTTCATTGCGCAGTTTCATCGGTTCACCTTCAGGGCGCGGCACAGCGGTACGAGGACGCGGTTTCCGGCGGACCGCTGACGTACTGCGGGTATTCCGGATACGAGCACATCGGCAGTGAACGCTCGCCGGCGGTCACCGTGATGCTCTTGCCCGGCGCTTCGTTGCGCTCCACCCAGGCCACCAGCGCCGCGCGCTTGTCGAAGCGGTTGGGGATCTGGAAGCGTTCGATCGGCTGCCCGGCGCCGTTGGTGGTGTGGCTGTTGCCGCTCAGTCCGTGGCCGGTCTGCGGCAGCACGAACAGGCGCGCAAAGGCGTCGAGGGTGCGGCGGCCCATGCGGTCGAGCACCGACTGGTAGTAATCCAGCTGTTCACCGGTGGAGGCCAGCGAGTCGTTGGTGCCGATGGTGACGATCATCTTGCCGCCACGCTTGTAGAAGGCCGACAGGTCCGGGTTGGTGGAATCCAGCCACTCCGACAGCACCTTGCGACGCGCTTCGTACTTGCCGCCTTCCTCGTAGTCGAGCGGATTGGCGTTCAGGTCCTGCATCAGGAAGCCGGTCACGCCCACCACACCGAGGTGCGAATGCATCGCCGCATCGGCGGCGGCGCCTTCCTGGCCGCGGAAACGCGCGTTCACCAGCAGGCCGCTGCCGGACGGATCGGTCGTCGGCGCCCACATGCCGAAGGTGCGCTTGCCATTGGCCAGCGGCGAGGCGAAGCGGTACTTGGTGTAGATGAACTTCAGCGTCTCGATCTGGCCGTCTGACAGCTTGGCGTTCTCGCTGCTGTCGTTCGGATCCGGATCGCGTCCACCGGGGCCGCGCAGCGCCGCCCACGGGTTGCGCTTCGGGTCGCCCTGCGACATGTCGAACAGCGCGCGCGCCGCCATGTAGTTGTTGATCACGCCGTCTTCCAGGCCGTCGAGCTTGTCGGCCTGGCGGATGAACTCGGCGCGGATCGCGGCCGTCTTGGTCGGCTGCACCCAGTTGTCCTGCGGCTTCTCCTGGATGCGGATCAGTTCCGGCGCCAGCATCAGCGACGACAGGCCGACGATCGGCACGTCGGCAATGATGCCGTCGTAGTCATTCGGGTAACGCTGCGCCACGGTCAGCGCCTCGCGGCCACCCTGCGAGCTGCCGATGTAGTAGTTGAAGCGCGGCTTCTCGCCGTACACGCGTTCCATGATGACCATCGCGGCATCGCGGGTCTTCTTCATCTGCATGTAGCCGAGGTTCTTGATCGCCTCGTCATTCAGCGCCCAGTCGTTGGCGCCCGGCGGCGGGGCCGGCATGCCGCCACCGCCGAAGCCGGCCGGCGGACCACCGGCACCGGGTGCGCCACCACCGAATCCCGGGGGAGGACCACCGGCACCGGGCGCGCCGCCACCGAATCCCGGGGGCGGGCCACCGGCGCCCGGGGCGCCACCGCCGAAGCCCGGCGGCGGACCGCCCGCACCCGGGCCGCCCGCACCCGGAGGACCACCGGCGCCACGCGGCGGACCGCCGGCGCCGAAGCCGCCCGGAGGACCACCCGCGCCGCCGCCCGGCATGCCGCCGAAGCCGGCCGAGTGACCCGAATCACTGCCGTAGGTGGCAAAGCCCTGCGCAAGGTCGGCAGTGGTGACGTTCGGGATGGTGCCGTTCATGCCGCCGCCGCCCAGCTGCAGGCCGCGACGGGCCCACTTCGCCGGCAGCGCGACGCGGAAGTTGATCGGCGGCGCCTTCGAATCGACCGGCAGGATCTGGCCGTCGACCACACCGTAGCCGCCATTGGCGTCATCCACCCAGCGCGGCGTGCCCAGCGTCACACCGCTGACCGGCTCACCGATCGCCGAAGCGGGGATCGAGGTGCCGATGCGGGCCAGGTCCGCCTGCGTGATGGTGACCTCGGAGGCGGCCGGCAGCAGCGAGCCGGGCGCGGGCACCGACGGCGCCGGCGTGGAAGAGCCCGGCGCGGCGCAGGCCGCAAGGATTCCCGCCAGCGTCAGGGACACCAGCGAGACGGGCAGGGCCCGGCGCAGCCGGGCAGGGACATTCAGGTGTTGCATCGGATGATTCCGCTCCGTCGAAAAGACCTAAGGATTCAGGGTGCGCGGGACAGGGCGCCTTCATTGCGCCATTGCAGGGTCCAGCGCTCGTGCTTGCACAGTCCGCAGTCGGGACCGGTGAACATGCGCGCGGCCTCGGCATCGCCGCGCAGCTGCCAGTTGAGCCAGTTGGTGGCCACGCGTGCCGCCTCGCCGCCATTGGGTTCATCGAAGGTGCCGCCATGTCCCACCGGCAGGTTGGCCATCGCCACCGGCACCTGCCTGATGCGGTTGAAGTCGTCCATGCCATTTGAATAGGCGATGTCCGGCTCGCCACCCTGGATGTAGATGACCGGGGTGTGCAGCGTGTCGAGCACTTCCTTGCCCACGTCCATGCCCGGCACATCGCTGGGTTCGACCAGCACGCCGGAGTTGTGCACCACCACCGCCTTCACGCGCGGGTCGCCGGCCACGGCCAGCGCCTGCAGGCCGCCGCAGCTGAAGCCGGAGACGGCCACCTGCTGCGGATCGATGCGGCCCTGGTAGGGGCTGCCGGGCCGCTGGTTCTCGGCCAGCGCCCAGCTGATGCCATCGGTGAGGTCCTTCGCCAGCGTGCGTCCCGATGGCGGTGTATCCGGATCGGGACGCTCCGGCACGGGCGGCGCGCCCGGACCGCTGTAGATGCGGCCCAGCGCCAGCACCAGGTAGCCGTGCGAGGCAATCTCGAGCAGATGGAAGCGGCTGCTGGCGCCATCCTCGGAGCAGGCGCCATTGCCCCAGGCGAGCACACCGAGCTTCTGGTCGCCCAGCTTCGAGAGGTCGGCGGGGCGATAGACCACATGGCGCGGCAGTTCGGGAATTTCCTCCTTCAATGCCGGGAAGGGGCCGGTACCGGGTTCATCGGCGCGCCGTTCATTGCGTGCGCGGCGTTCGGCATCCGCATCGTCGGTGGCGGCGGCGTCCGCGGCCGGCGCGTCGGGCGCCGGGGCCTTCGAGCAGCCGGTGCCCAGCACCAGGCCGACGGCCAGCGCGATGGCGGTGGAACGGAAGACGGTACTGCGAGTCCTGCAGTTCATGAAGATCCCCCTGGCGCTTCGCGCTCGTATCGGGGAAGTATCGCCATCTGGCGGCGAGATTGTAAATCTCGTTACAAATGTCCCGCGAAAAGGGACTGTCAGGCGCTATCACTCGCCAGCGCGATCCGGGCGCCGGGGGACCCGGCACACGGACCGGGTCGCGGGCCTGGCCTTGATGACCGGGCCCGCTTCGAGGCCTTACTTGGCGATGTTCAGCACGCGCAGCTGCGTGAACTCTTCCAGTCCCTGCTGGCCCAGTTCGACGCCGAAGCCCGACTGCTTCACGCCGCCATAGGGAATGGTCGGCGGCAGGTCGAGGTGCTTGTTGATCCACACCGTGCCGGTCTCGAGGCGCTTGGCCACTTCGATGGCGCGGTCGATGTCCTTGGCCCACACCGTGGCGCCGAGGCCGTACTCGGAGTTGTTGGCGCGCTCGATCACCTCATCGATGCTCGAGTACTTCAGCACCGGCATCACCGGGCCGAACTGCTCCTCGCACACCAGGCGGGCGCTGTCGGGCAGGCCGGCGATGACGGTGGGCTTGATGAAGAAACCCTTGCCGTCGTGCGGCTGGCCGCCGGCCAGCACGCGACCCTGCGCGCGCGCATCCTCGAGCAGGCCGCGCACCTTCTCGAACTGCATGCGGTTCTGCACCGGGCCGAACTGCACGCCTTCCTGCAGGCCGTTGCCCACCAGGTTGCCGGCGCCCTCGGCGATCTTCGCCAGCTCGGCGCAGACGGCGTCGTACACCTTCTCGTGGATGTAGATGCGCTTGGCCGCCAGGCACACCTGGCCGGAATTGACCATCGCGGCGAAGAACAGCTTCGGTGCGACTTCCTGCGGATCGACATCATCGAGCACGATGGCCGCGTCGTTGCCGCCCAGTTCGAGCGTCAGGCGCTTGAGCGTGCCGGCGGCGCTGGCCATCACCTTGCGGCCGGTGGCGGTGGAGCCGGTGAAGGCGATCTTGGCCACATCCGGGTGGCTGGTCAGCGCGCCGCCCAGGTCGTTGGCATCGGCGATCACGTTCACCACGCCGGCCGGGAAGATCCCGGCGCACAGCTCGCCGACCTTCAGGGTGGTCAGCGGGGTGCTCGGCGCGGGCTTCACCACGATGGTGTTGCCGGCCAGCAGGGCGGGGGCCAGCTTGGTCACCATCATGATCACCGGGAAGTTCCACGGCGTGATCGCCGCCACCACGCCCAGCGGCAGGCGCTGGCGGATGATGCGGGTGGTGTCGTCCTCATGCAGCACGGCATCGGGCAGGTCCATGCCGGCGAAGCCGCGGATGTTGCCGGCGGCAATGGCCAGCTCGTAATGGGCGCCGCCCAGCGGCTTGCCCTGTTCCTGGGTCAGGATGGGCGCCAGCTCCGCGGCGCGGGCCTCGATCGCGTCGGCCAGCTTGTTCAGCAGCTTCGCGCGTTCGGCCAGCGGGGTGGCCTTCCAGGCGGGGAAGGCGGCCTTGGCGGCGGCCACCGCCTGGTTCAGCTGGTCCAGGTCGGCGCGCGGGCAGCGGGCGTAGACCTCCTCGGTGGCCGGGTTGATCACGTCGAACGTGGACGCGCCGGGCACCAGCTTGCCGCCGATCAGCAGGCGGAATTCATCGTCACGGCCGGGCTGCAGTTGGGCATTCATCAGAGGCTCCCCCCATCGTTGTGTAGGCCCCCCGAGGGGGCAAAGGACCAGTATACTGCGCAGCCTGATTTTCCCCGCCCCAAAGGCCATTTTCCATTACGAATCCGATGCGTAGCCATTACTGCGGCCAGGTCAACGAGTCCCTGGAGGGACAGGAAGTCACCGTCGCCGGCTGGGTGCACCGCCGCCGCGACCATGGCGGAGTCATCTTCGTCGACCTGCGCGACCGCGACGGTCTGCTGCAGGTGGTCTTCGATCCGGACGATCCGCAGCTGTTCGGCGAAGCCGAACGCCTGCGCGGCGAGTTCGTGATCCAGGTCACCGGCAAGGTGCGCCAGCGCCCGGCCGGCACCGCCAACCCCAACCTGGCCTCCGGCAAGGTGGAGCTGCTGGCCAGGCGGCTGGTGCTGCTGAACCGCTCCGAGCCGCTGCCCTTCCAGCTCGACGAGAACGTCAGCGAGGAAGTGCGCCTGCGCTTCCGCTACCTCGACCTGCGTCGCGAGGAGATGCAGCAGCGCCTGCGCCTGCGGCATCGCGCCACGATGGCAATCCGCCACTACATGGACGCGCATGGCTTCGTCGACATCGAAACGCCGATGCTGACCAAGGCCACGCCCGAAGGTGCGCGCGACTACCTGGTGCCGAGCCGCACGCATGCCGGTCATTTCTTCGCGTTGCCGCAGTCGCCGCAGATCTTCAAGCAGCTGCTGATGGTCTCGGGCTTCGACCGCTACTACCAGATCGTCAAGTGCTTCCGTGACGAGGACCTGCGCGCCGACCGCCAGCCCGAATTCACCCAGCTCGACGTCGAGACCTCCTTCCTCGGACAGGAAGAGATCATGGGCCTGATGGAAGGCCTGATCCGCGAACTGTTCGCGAAGGTCATCGAGGTGCCGCTGCCGAACCCGTTCCCGCGCATGACCTATGCCGAGGCGATGCGTCGTTATGGCTCGGACAAGCCGGACCTGCGCGTGCCGCTGGAACTGGTCGACGTGGCCGACCTGGTGGCCGGCTGCGACTTCAAGGTGTTCGCCGGTCCCGCCGCCGACCCGCAGGGTCGCGTGGCCGCGCTGCGCGCGCCGGGCGGCGGCAACCTCAGCCGCAGCGAGATCGATGCCTACACGGCCTACGTGGGACGTTATGGCGCGAAAGGCCTGGCCTACATCAAGGTCAACGAGAAGGCGAAGGGGCGCGACGGCCTGCAGTCGCCGATCCTCAAGTTCCTCAGCGACGAAGCGATCACCGGCATCCTCGAGCGCACCGGCGCGGTGGATGGCGACCTGGTCTTCTTCGGCGCC
>CAYNEX010000102.1:0-10061 GCA_964396335.1 uncultured Steroidobacteraceae bacterium
GAGCAGCTCGAAGCGCTGCTGCGGCATCCGTCCCTCTGGCGCGGGCGCGGCGCGGCGGCCCCGGCGGGCTGGCCGACGGGTTTCGCCGCACTCGATGCAGCACTGCCCGGCGGCGGCTGGCCGCGGCGCGGCCTGGTCGAGGTCATCACGCATGGAGCCGGCCACGGCGAGCTGACGCTGTGGGCGCCGCTGCTGCGCGAACTCAGCCAGCATGACAGCGCCCGCTGCTGCGCCTTCATCGCGCCACCGTTCGAACTGTTCGCGCCGGCCTGGCGCAATGTCGGCATGCGGCTTGACCGCCTGCTGGTGGCGCGCGCCGCCGAACCCCTGTGGGCGCTGGAACAAAGCCTGCTCTCCGGCGTGTGCGTGATCGGTTTTGCCTGGGCGGGCGCGGGCATCAGCATGGTGTCGCTGCGTCGTCTCACGCTGGCGGCAGAGCAGGGCGCGGCGCTGGGCGTGCTGATCCGTCCGCCGCGCGCGATGCATGAACACACCGCCGCCACGCTGCGCCTCGGTGTCACGCGCACGCGCAGCGGTGTTTCCATCGACCTGATGAAGGGACGCGGCCTCTCGCCGCGCACCCTCGAAGTGGGGCTGGCATGAGTCCGCAGCAACAGGCCTTGTTCGAACCGGAAGTCGCCGCGGGTGAAACCCCGGCACTGCGCATCGTCACCACCGTTCCGGCGCCGGAAGCGCAAACCGCACCGCGCCCCCGCGAGCTGTGGGCGGCGGTGCAATGTGATGACTGGTCGGGCGAGGCAGAACCAGCCGGTTCGACGCAGCAGTCCGCGATGCTGCCGCCCGCCTCGATGCCGCCTGCACTGGCCGTGCTGGTGAAACGCGCGCAGGGCTTCACCCCGCGCGTCACGCTCGAAGCCTCCGATGTGCTGCTGCTCGAACTGGCCGGCAGCCAGCGCCTGTTCGGGGGCCTCGATGCGCTGCTGGCGGCATTGCGCACCGCCTTCCCGCGGCCATTGCGGCTGGCGCTGGCGCCCACGCCGCTGGCCGCGGCGGTGCTGGCCCGTTCCGGCGCCAACTGCTGCATCCGCGATGCCGCGCGCCTGAAGGGACGACTGGCGCCGCTGCCCATCGAACACCTGCGCTGGCCCGATGAAGAACTGCAGCGCCTGCGCGCCATGGGCGTGCGCACGCTGGCCGAGCTGCTGCGCCTGCCGCGCGCGGGCCTGGCGCGCCGCATCGGTCCGGAGCGCCTGTGGCAGCTGGACCGGCTCACCGGCGCGCGTTCCGATCCGCGCGCGGCACTGGCGCAGCCGGAACGTTTCCACCAACGCATCGATCCGGATTACGAGACGCGCGACTGTGAACGGCTGCTGGCCGACCTGCAGCCCGCGCTCGAACGACTCGAACTGTTCCTGCGTGAACGCCAGCGCGGCATCACCAGCCTGCGGCTGCGCCTGGTCTACCGCCGCGCCGAAGCGCTGGACTGCGTCCTGCGCTGCGTGGCGCCCGAATACCGTGCCGCGCGTTTCACGGCCCTGCTGGCGGCCAGGCTCGAATCGCTGGCACTGGCCGAACCGGTGCGCCGCCTGGAACTCACCGCCGGCCGGCCGCGCCGTTTCATCGCCGCCAGCGCGCCGCTGTGGGCGGCCGGCGAGCAGGGCGGTGCGCCGGCGGCCGCGCAGGCACCGGAGTTCCTGCAGACGCTGCTGGCGCGCCTCGGAGACGAGGCGGTCTACAGCCTCTCCGAGATCGACGAGCATCGTCCCGAGCGACAGCAGCGCCGCGTCTGGCCCGCCATCCCCGGCGCCGCAGGTGAAGCGCCGGCGCGCCGCATGGCCGGCGAGGCCTTCGCGGTGGCGCCGGCCGGTGTCGAGCGGCCGCTGGGCCTCTTCGAGGTGCCGCGGCCGCTGGAGATGCTGCGCGATGCCACCGGCCATGTGCGCACGCTGCGCCTCGATGGCCAGCCACTGACGCTGCTGCGCGGACCCGAACGCATCCAGACCGGCTGGTGGGATGAGGGCGGCATCGCCCGCGACTACTACGTGGCGCGCGCCGCCGATGGCGCGCACTGGTGGATCTTCCGCGAGTGCGATCCGCCGCGCCGATGGTTCGTGCATGGATGTTTTGCCTGATGCGGCGGCCCACGGCACAGGGAGGGCCGTTCCGGCCGCGGACTACGCAGAGCTGCATGCCTTAAGCAATTTCAGCTTCCTGCGCGGCGCCTCGCATGGCGCCGAGCTGGTGGAGCGCGCCGCCGGACTGGGTTATCGCGCGCTGGCGCTCACCGATGAATGCTCGATGGCCGGCGTGGTGCGCGCCCACATGCGCGCGAAGGAAACCGGCCTGCACCTGATCATCGGCAGCGAGTTCACGCTGCAGGATGGCCTGAAGTTCGTGGCGCTGGCCGCCACCCGTCGCGGCTACGCGCAGATCTGCTCGCTGATCACGCGCGGCCGGCGCGCGGCGCGCAAGGGCAGCTACCGGCTCACACGCGAGGACCTGCTGGCCTGCATCCCGGCAAGGCAGGGCGATGCCCATGATGCCGCCGACTGCCTGCTGGTGTGGCTGCCCGGCGAGCGGGTGCTCGGCGCCGCCGCGCAGGCCACCGAGGAGGAGGGCCGCTGGCTGGCCGCGCATTACGCCGGCGCGCTGTGGCTGGGCGTGTCGATGCTGCGCAATGGCAACGATGCCGCATTGCTCGGCGCCTCGATCTCGCTGTCGGTGCGCCTCGGTGTGCGCGCCGTGGCCACCGGCGATGTGCACATGCATGTGGCCGAACGGCGCCTGCTGCAGGATGTGCTCACCGCGATCCGTCATCGCACCACCCTGCGCGAGGCCGGCCGCCGCCTGTTCCCGAATGGCGAGCGGCACCTGCGCGAGCGGCGCGAGCTGACGCGGTTGTATCCGCCCGAGCTGCTGGCCGAGACCATCGCGATCGCGGCGCGCTGCCATTTCTCGCTCGATGAACTGCGCTACCAGTATCCGCACGAACTGGTGCCGGAAGGTGAAACCCCCACCAGCTGGCTTGCGAAGCTGGCCTGGGAAGGCGCGCACAAGCGCTGGCCCGATGGCATCCCGGAGCGCGTGCGCGGCCTGCTCGACAAGGAGCTGGCCATCATCGCCGAGCTGCGTTACGAGCCGTTCTTCCTCACCGTGCACGATGTGGTGCAGTACGCGCGCGGGCAGCACATCCTCTGCCAGGGACGCGGTTCGGCGGCCAACTCCATCGTCTGCTACTGCCTCGGGATCACCGCGGTGGGTCCTGAACAGCTGGCCATGCTGTTCGAGCGTTTCGTGTCGAAGGAGCGTGACGAGCCACCCGACATCGATGTGGACTTCGAACACGAGCGGCGCGAGGAGGTGATCCAGTACATCTACGGCAAATACGGCCGCGAGCGCGCCGCGCTGGCCGCCACGGTGATCAAGTACGGCGCGAAGAGCGCGGTACGCGACCTGATCCGCGCGCTGGAGATCGATGCCACCACCGCCGCGGCGCTGACACGCGCGCTGCGCGGCTGGCGCGGTTACCACCTGGACCCTTCGCGCTGGCACGAGGATGGCGTCGACATCGAACAGCCGGCGGTGCGCCAGCTGATCGCGCTGGCCACATTGATGCTCGATTTCCCGCGCCATCTGTCGCAGCACGTGGGCGGTTTCGTGGTCTCCGAAGGGCCGCTGTCGGAACTGGTGCCGGTGGAAAACGCCTCGATGCCCGACCGCACCGTGATCCAGTGGGACAAGGACGACCTGGAGGACCTGCGACTGCTGAAGGTGGATGTGCTGGCGCTGGGCATGCTGACCGCGATCCGCAAGGCCTTCGACCTCATCGCTGGCTTCCATCGCAGCAGGCCGCTGACGCTGGCCGGCATCCCGCAGGATGATCCGGCCGTCTACAGGATGATCTGCGCCGCCGACACCATCGGTGTGTTCCAGATCGAATCACGCGCGCAGATGTCGATGCTGCCGCGGCTGAAGCCGAAGCGCTATTACGACCTGGTGATCGAGGTGGCCATCGTGCGCCCCGGACCCATCCAGGGGGACATGGTGCATCCCTACCTGCGCCGCCGCAGCGGCCAGGAGCCCATCACCTATCCCAGCCGGGCGGTGGAAAGCGTGCTCCAGCGCACCTGCGGCGTGCCCATCTTCCAGGAGCAGGTGATGCAGCTGGCGATGGTGGCGGCCGGCTTCACCGCCGGCGAGGCCGACCAGCTGCGGCGCGCGATGGCGGCGTGGAAACGCCGCGGCGGCATGGAACGCTTCGAGGTGAAGCTGCTGGAGGGCATGCGCCGCAACGGCTATGACGAGGAGTTCGCGCGCCGCGTGATGCAGCAGATCCGCGGTTTCTCCGACTATGGTTTTCCCGAGGCGCATGCGGCCAGCTTCGCGCTGCTGGCGTATGTGTCGGCCTGGCTGAAGCACTATCACCCGGCCGCCTTCACCGCCGCATTGCTGAACAGCCAGCCGATGGGTTTCTATGCGCCGGCGCAATTGCTGCGCGATGCGCGCGCGCATGGCGTGCAGGTGCTGCCGGTGGATGTGCGCATCAGCGATGCCGAATGCACGCTCGAACCACGCCCTGGAGAGCCTTCGCCGTTCCAGCGCGAATCAGTCCCGCAGGACCTGGCCGAACGGGAGCCGGGCAGGGGCATGGTGACCATCCATGGCGCCGGCGGCCCGGCGCTGCGGCTGGGCCTGAACTGCGTGCGCGGGCTTTCCGAGGCAGCCCGCGCCGCCATTGTCGCAGCCCGCGCCGCGGCCCCCTTTGCCAGCGCCCGTGACCTGGGCGAACGCGCCCGCCTCACGCGCGGCGACATGGAAGCGCTGGCCGCCGCCGGCGCGCTGGCCGGCCTGGAAGGCCACCGCCACCTGGCCTTCTGGCAGGTGGCCGGTTACCTGCCGCCGCTGGCCGCCGCGCCCGATGCGGTGCGCGAACCGGCGCTGCCATTGCTGCGCACGCCCACCGAGGCCGAGGACCTGATCGCCGATTACCGCGCGCTGGGTTTCACGCTGGGGCGCCATCCGCTGGCCCTGCTGCGGAAACGCCTCGAACGGGTGCGCGTGCGGCCGGCGGCAGAAGTCATCGAGGCGGCCCCCGGCACGCTGCTGCGCGTGGCCGGCCTCGTCACCGTGCGCCAGCGGCCGGCGACCGCGCGCGGGGTCACCTTCGTCACGCTCGAGGATGAATCAGGCCAGCTGAACGTGGTGGTGTGGCGCGCGCTGGCCGAGCGCCGCAATGCGGCGCTGGTGGGCGCGCGCCTGCTCGAGGTGCACGGGCAGGTGGAGCGGGGCGATGGCGGGGTGACGCACCTGGTGGCGCGCGAACTGATCGACCGCAGTGCGCTGCTGGGCGCGTTGCACGTGCCCAGCCACGACTTCCACTGATCGATTACATGCCCATGCGCAGGCGGCGCGTGGGGCGCGGCGGCGGCTCGTCGATCTCGTAATCGTCGAAATCGGAGGTGAGCTCGGCGGTGCGCTTCTGTTCGGCCAGCAGCTCGAGCTTGCGCCAGGCGGGGATGCCGGCACGCGCGTTGCGGCGCCGGGCGAGGTCCATGTCGCGGGCCAGCCGCGCCAGGTCGACCTCTTCGTCGGCCACTTCGTCGAGGCTGTCCTCGTCCGAATCGTCGAATTCGTCTGCTTCCTGTTTCTCGATCATGACCCGTCGCTCATGAAAGAAGAACCAAAACCCAAGAACCGGAACTCTGACGCCGGAATATATACCTCAGCGGATCAGGTTGTTCATCTGGAAAATGGGGAACAGCATCGCAAAAACGATACCGATCACGAACAGGCCCATCACGATGATCAACAGCGGCCCCAGCAGGCCCACCAGCGCGGTGAGCAGGCTGTCCAGCTCGCGCTCCTGGCTGACCGCGGCCCGCTCCAGCATGGTGTCCAGCTCGCCGCTGGCTTCACCGCTTGAAATCAGGTGGATGGTCATCGGCGGGAACAGCTTGCCGGTGGCCAGCGAACGACCGATCGGCGCGCCCTCGCGCACGCGCAGGGTTGCCGTGGCAACGGCTTCGCGCATCGGCAGGTTGTTGATCACCGAGCCGGCAATGCGCATGGCCTCGAGCACCGGCACCGAGCTGGAAGTCAGGATGGACAGCGTGCGGGTGAAACGGGCGGTGTTGAAGCCCCGCACGATGCGGCCGATGATTGGCGTCTTCAACTGTGTGCGATCGACGCGCGCGCGCACCTCGGGGCGCTTCAGGTAACGCGCCAGCAGCCAGATCACCACCGGCAGCGCCAGCAGCACCCACACCCCCCAGGCGCGGAAGAAGTCGCTGGTGGCGATCAGCACCCGCGTCATGAACGGCAGCGCGGCGCGATAGCTGTCGAACACCTCGGTGACCTTCGGCACCACGAACACCATCAGGATCGAGACGATGCCGAAGCACAGGAAGGTCAGCACGATGGGATACAGCATCGCGCCCATCACCTTCTGGCGGATCACCTCGCGGTTCTCGGTGTAGTCGGCAAGGCGCTCGAGCACCTCGTCCAGGTGGCCGGCCTGCTCGCCGGCCGACACCGTGGCGCGGAAGATCTCCGGGAACACGCGCGGGAACTCGGCCAGGCCCGTGGCCAGCGGATGGCCCTCCATCACCTTGGCGCGCACGCCGATCAGGATGCGCTGCACGCGCGGCTTCTCGCTCTGCTGCGACACCGCCAGCAGGGCTTCCTCCAGCGGCAGGCCGGCGCGCACCAGCGTCGCCAGCTGCCGCGTCAGCAGCGAAAGGTCGGTGGCCGAGACGCCGCTGCCGAAGCTGAAGGAAAAACCCTTGCGGCCGCGCTTTTCGTCCTCCTCGACCTCGGTGACGCTGACCGGCACCAGCTTCTGCTCGCGCAGCTGGTTGCGCACATGGCGGGGCGTGTCGCCCTCGATGACGCCGCGGCGCTCCTTGCCGGCGGCATCCAGCGCGGTGTATTCGAACGCGCCCATGGCCCTTAATCCTCGCGGGTCACGCGCAGCACTTCCTCGATGGTGGTGCCGCCGGAGAGGATCTTGGCGCGGCCATCGTCACGGATCGACGGCGTCAGCGTGCGCGCATAACGTTCCAGCTCGTGCTCGGCCGAGCCGTCGTGGATCATCGTGCGCAGGTGGTCATCCACCAGCACCAGTTCATAGATGCCCATGCGGCCGCGATAGCCGTTGCTGTTGCCGGCCCCCTGGCCGGGGCGGTAGATGGTCGGCGCCGGCGCATCCGGCGGGATGTTCAGCAGCCGGCGTTCATAGTCATTCGGTTCCACCGGCACACGCGTGGCCGGGTCGAGCACGCGCACCAGGCGCTGTGCCACCACGCCGATCAGGCTCGATGACAGCAGGAAAGGCTCGATGCCCATGTCGCGCAGTCGCGTGATCGCGCCGACGGCGGTGTTGGTATGCAGCGTGGAGAGCACCAGGTGGCCGGTCAGCGAGGCCTGCACGGCGATCTGCGCCGTCTCCAGGTCGCGGATTTCGCCCACCATCACCACGTCCGGGTCCTGGCGCAGGATGGCGCGGAGGCCGCGCGCGAAGGTCATCTCCACCTTCGAATTCACCTGCGTCTGGCCGATGCCGTCGATGTAATACTCGATCGGATCCTCGACCGTCATGATGTTGCGGCTTTTGTCATTGAGCCGTTCCAGCGCCGCATACAGCGTGGTGGTCTTGCCCGAGCCTGTGGGGCCGGTGACCAGGATGATGCCGTGGGGCTTGTGGATCAGCTCGTCGATCTGCGCCATCGTGCGCGGATCCATGCCCAGCGCGGTGAGGTCGAGCCGGCCGGCCTGCTTGTCGAGGATACGCAGCACCACCCGCTCGCCATGCCCGGTGGGGATGGTTGAGACACGCACGTCGACCGCGCGGCCGGCGATGCGCAGCGAGATGCGGCCGTCCTGCGGCAGGCGCTTCTCGGCGATGTCGAGCTTCGACATCACCTTGATGCGCGAGACCACCAGCGGTGCCACCAGGCGCCGCGTCTGCAGCACCTCGCGCAGCACGCCGTCGACACGCAGGCGCACCACCAGGCGGCTCTCGAAGGTCTCGATGTGGATGTCCGAGGCATTGTCGCGGATGGCCTGCGACAGGATGGCGTTGATGAGGCGGATGATCGGCGCCTCGTCATTGCTCTCCAGCAGGTCGGCCTGTTCGGGCAGCTCCTGCGCCAGGTGTTCCAGGTCGGCGTTTTCGGCCAGTTCGCCGCCGGCCATCGCCAGCGTGCCGGCGCCGCTTTCATAGACCTGGCGCAGGATCTGGTCGAAGTCCTCGTCGCTGACGCGCGTGAGCTTCAGCGGCAGGCGCAGGGCGCGCCGTGCCTCGGTGATGGCGGCCGGGTTGGCGTCGGCGCGCAGGGCGCAATGGGCGGTGCCGTCCACCACCTCGCGCAGCACGATGCCGTGGCGGCGCGCGAAGGTGAAAGGCAGGTTGCGCGTGCCATCGGCGGTCACCGGCGCTTCGGCCGGCGGCGCGATGGTGCCGGCGGCGGGCAGGGCGCCTTCCTGCAGTTCGACGCTCACGGCACCGGTGTGGTCGTGGCGCCCGCGCCGGCCGGCGGCGCAGGCTGGATGGGATTGGGCACGTCATCGAACTCGGGCAGCTGCGGCTGCGGCGTGTTCGGCAGCAGCGGCAGCACCTCGCGCTGGTTGCCCTGCCGGATCTGCTCGTCGCGGATCAGGTTGTACTTGGTGCGCGTGGCGTTGCCCATCTGGGTGGAGTCGTTCACGATCACCGGGCGGATGAACACCATCAGCATGCGCTGGCGGTTCTCGCCGCCGCGGGTCTTGAACAGGTGGCCGATGATCGGAAGCTTGCCGAGGAAGGGCACGCGCGTCTCGGTGCGCGAGGCGGAATTGCGCACCATGCCGCCGAGCACGATGGTCTGGCCGTTCTCGACGCGCACCTTGGTGTTCAGCTCGCGGTTGTTGGTGATCTGGCTGCCCGCATCACCGGTGATGCCGGCCAGCTCGGAGCTTTCCAGCGCGATGTCCAGCGTCATCGTGCCGCCGTCGTTGATCTGCGGCGTGATGGTCAGCGTGGTGCCGATCTGCTGGCGGTCGATGTTCTGGATCGGGTTCAGGCCGAAACCGCCGGTCTGCCCGCCGCCGCCCACCGCGCCCAGCGAGGAGGTGAAGCCCGAAAGGAACGGCACCTGCTGCCCGTCGGCGATCACCACTTCCTGGTTGTCCAGCGCGAGGATCTGCGGCTGCGCGATCACGTTCGAGTCGGTGTCGGTGCGCAGTGCGCGGATCACCGCAGCGATCGACAGTCCGTTCTCGCGGATGCGACCCACGCCCAGCGTGGTGCCATTGGGCACCTGTCCGCCATTGCTGAGGAAACCTTCCGGATCGATGGCCAGCGAGGCGAGGTTGGCGATGCTGGCGCCGGCAATCGGCGAGATGAAGCCGCCGGCCGGCACCGTGGCGCCGTCTTCATCGGAGAACAGCGCCCAGTTCACGCCGAGGTTCGCGGCCTTGTCGGTGCTGACCTCGGCGATGATGGTCTCGAGCATCACCTGTGCACGCGGGATGTCCAGCTGGTCGATGATGGAGCGCAGCTCGCGCATCAGCTTCGGCGGTGCGGTGACGATCAGCGCATTGGTGCTGGGTTCGGCCAGGATGGTGGTGCTGCGGTCGGCGGCGCTGGTGCTGACATTCGCCGCCGGCGCCGCGCCCGGCGTGTTGCCGCCGGCGGCGGCCACGGCCTGTGCCTGCGCAACGCCGGTGGCCAGTTCCTTCAACAGCGGCGCCAGGTCCTCGGCATCGCCATGCTTGAGATAAATGACCTCGGGCTCGCCGCCACCCTCGGCCAGCGGCGTGTCGAGCGCCGCCACCCAGGCGGACACCTGCAGCCGGGCGGCCGGTTCGCCCACCACCAGGATGCTGTTGGTGCGCGGGTCGGCGGTGATGCGCGGCGCAATGCCGGCCGCCGCATTGGCGGCCTGCTGCTGGCCGCCCATCAGCGCGGTCAGCGTGTCGACCACGTTGTCGGCGGTGGCGTATTTCAGCGCGATCACTTCCAGGTCGCCGCCGCTGGTGCGGTCCACCTGCTCGATCATCGCGCGCATGCGCTGCACGTTGGCGGCGCGGTCATTGATGATGATCTGGTTGGTGCCCGGCAC
>CAYNEX010000103.1:0-9881 GCA_964396335.1 uncultured Steroidobacteraceae bacterium
TGTCGTACTCTTCGGGGTGAGTCGCGAAGGTCATGAGCAGTGAGGAAAGTCCGTGCACGGTCGTGTCGACCCCTGCAGAGAGAAACGAACGCACAACCAGGGGCGCCTGATCCATCAAAAGTTCGCCACGATCGGCGGCCTCCCACACAGCCATGCCGAAGCCACCGGGGGTCAGATTTTCGCGGAGGCAGAGTGTATTGATCCACTGCGAGAGTTCACCGAGTCGCTGCGCGAGGCGCGGCGCCTGGGCGGTTCGCATTACCTGTACGAAGGCACCGTGGGTGCTGGCCTGCCGGTGATCCAGACGCTGCGCGACCTGCGCGAGACCGGCGACCAGATCCACAGCATCGAGGGCATCTTCTCGGGCACGCTGGCGTACCTGTTCAACGTGTATGACGGCAGCGTGCCGTTCTCCACCATCGTCAAGGAAGCGAAGAACCTCGGTTACACCGAGCCGGATCCGCGCGATGACCTGTCGGGCACCGACGTGGCACGCAAGCTGATCATCCTGGCGCGCGAGATGGGCCTGAAGCTCGAGCTCTCGCAGGTGAAGGTCGAAAGCCTCGTGCCGAAGGAACTGGAGAAGGGCTCGATCGATGCCTTCCTCGACGGCCTGTCGCGTTACGATGCGCCGATGCTGCAGCGCTACGAAGCGGCGAAGAAGGCCGGCAAGGTGCTGCGTTTCGTCGGCCGCGTGACGTCCGCCGGAGAGGCCACCGTGGGTGTGGTGGAACTGGACGCGAAGCATGCCTTCGCCAACATCGCCCTGACCGACAACGTGGTGCGTTTTGCCACCGCGCGCTACAACAAGAACCCGCTGATCGTGCAGGGTCCGGGCGCGGGCCCGGAAGTCACGGCCGGTGGTGTGTTCGCCGACCTGCTGCGGCTGTCGGCCTATTTGGGAGCCCGGATGTGACCCCGACCTGTGTAACTGCCTTCGCCCCCGGATCAGTCGCCAATGTGGCGATCGGCTTCGACATCCTGGGTTTCTCGGTTGATTCGGTGGGTGACCGCGTCACGCTGACGCGCACCGACAAGCCCGGAGTGAACATCACCTCGATCACCGGCGTGGTCGAAGACCTGCCGCTGGCCGCCGATCGCAACACCGCCGGCCAGGCGCTGCTGGCGCTGATCAGGGCGCGCGCGCTGCCGTTCGGCTTCGACGTGCAGATCGAGAAGGGCATTCCGCTGGCCTCCGGCCTGGGCGGATCGGCCGCCTCGGCCGTGGCCGCGGTGGTGGCGGCCAACGCGATGATCGAGGAACCGCTGACGCGCATCGAGCTGCTGAAGGTGGCGATGGAAGGCGAGGCAGTGGCCAGTGGCTCGCGCCATGCCGACAACATCTCCCCGTCGCTGTTCGGCGGCCTGGTGCTGACCGTCGGCATCGACGAGCCGCGCGTGAAGCAGATCCCGGTGCCGCAGCAGATCCACGCGGTGATCGTGCATCCGCACCTGCAGGTCTCGACCAAGCAGGCGCGCGCCATCCTGGCGGGCACGGTGAACATGTCCGACTTCGTCTGGCAGACCGCGAACCTCGCCGGTTTCATCTCCGGCTGCTATACCAACGACCTGGACCTGATCAAGGCTTCGCTCGAGGATGTGATCATCGAAAAGCAGCGCCAGGTGCTGATCCCCGGCTTCCCGGAAGTACGCGCCGCCGCGCTGGCCGCCGGTGCGCTGGGCTGCTCGATCTCCGGCGCCGGCCCGACCGTGTTCGCCATGTGCCTGGAGCAGGATGCCGGCGCGGTGCGCGCCGCGATGGAAGGCGCCTTCGCCGCCAAGGGCATCGAGACCGACAAGTGGATCGTGCCGGTGCAATCCGGCGGCGCGCACGTGGTGAGCAGCTCATGAAGTTCCGCAGTACCCGCGGCCATCCGGCCGCCGTTTCGTTCAGCGAGGCGCTGCTGGCCGGCATTGCTCCCGATGGCGGCCTGTATGTCCCCGAACAATGGCCCGACCTGTCGCAGCTGCGCAGCGGGTCGCTGCCGGAGCTCGGCCGCCAGCTGATCGGCGCGGTCGCCGGCGACGACGCGCTGGCGGCGCAGATCCCCGAGATCACCGCCGACGCCTTCAACTTCCCGGCGCCGCTGAAGCCGGTGGGCAGCAGCGGCCGACTGGACGTGCTGGAGCTGTTCCACGGCCCCACGGCCGCGTTCAAGGATTTCGGCGCGCGTTTCCTGGCGGCCTCGCTGGCGCGCATCCCGCGCCCGGCCGGCCGCACGCTGCGCATCCTGGTGGCCACCTCCGGTGACACCGGTGGCGCGGTCGCTGCCGCCTTCCATCGCCGCCCGGGCATGGAAGTGGTCGTGCTGTTCCCGAAGGGCCTGGTGTCGCCGACGCAGCAGCAGCAGCTGACCTGCTGGGGCGACAACGTGCGCAGCTTCGCGGTGCGCGGCAGCTTCGATGACTGCCAGCGGCTGGTGAAGGAAGCCTTTGCGGACGAGGGCATGCGCGCGCAGGCGCAGATGTCCTCGGCCAACAGCATCAACCTCGGACGCCTGCTGCCGCAGGCGGTGTATTACGCCGCCAGCAGCCTGCAGGTGCTCGCCGCCACCGGCCGGAAGGCCTCGTACATCATCCCCAGCGGCAACCTCGGCAATGTGGCCGCCTGCATCTGGGCGCGGCGCATGGGCCTGCCCATCGACCGCATCGTGCTGGCCCACAATGCCAACCTGACCGTGCCGGAATTCCTCAACACCGGCGTGCTGAAGCCGCGTCCCAGCGTCGCCACGCTGGCCTCGGCAATGGATGTGGGCAACCCGAGCAACCTCGAGCGGCTGCTGAACATGTTCCCCGGCGAGGGTGAACTGGCCCGCCAGGTCAGCGCCGACTGGGTGGATGACGAGGCCATCAGGCAGCGCATCCGCACCGATGCGGAAAATCTGCACGAGACCTGGTGCCCGCACACGGCCACCGCCGCCGAGGTGTATGCACGCCTGCCAGAGGCCGAGCGCGCCAGCCGCCACTGGGTGCTGGTGGCCACTGCCCATCCGGCCAAGTTCCGCGAGATCATGGAACCGCTGGTCGGACCGATCGCCGTTCCGGACAACCTGCGCAGGCTGTACGATCTTCCGTCCAAGTTCGATGAGATCAATCCCTCACTGAGCGACCTGCGACATGCAACTGGCGGTTGAGGACGCGCTAAGACGGATCGACACCCCCCAGAACAGGCTCATCCTCTCCATCGTGGGCGTGGTGTATTTCATCGCGCTGGTCATCTACGTGATCCGGGCGATGCGGGCCCGCGCGGCGGCGAGGAAACTGCACGAGAGCATCATCTCGGTCAGCCTGGAATACCTGCAGAACGTGCTGGTGCCCGATGGCATGGGCTCGGTGATGCACGTCGACTACCTGCTGCTGACCTCGCGCGGCGTGGTGGTGATCGACCTGCGTGACCAGCGCGGCAACATCTTCGGCGGCGACCAGATGACGCAGTGGACGGTGATGAACGGCGCCCACCGCGCCACCTTCCAGAACCCGCAGCACGCGCTGTACGACCGCGTCGCGGCGGTGCGCACGCTGGCCGGCGAACTGCCGGTGGAGGGCCGCATCCTGTTCACGCGCACGGCGCAGTTCCCGAAGGGCCTGCCGCGCTGGACGCTGATGGTCGATTCGCTGCGCGCGGAATTCCCGCCGGTGGCCTCGGACGCCGGGCGCGACTGGATCGAACGTTTCCGCGGCGAATGGCAGGCCATCGCCGCATCGGTGGCGCCGAGCCCGCTGCGCCGCGAGCGCAGCTTCATGGCCGAGGTTTTCAACGCGCCGCTGCGCTAGGTCGGGGCCTCTGAGGCCTCAAACTGCGAGGTCATCGATGCCGTGCAGGCCTCAGGAGAGGCCGAAGAAACGCACCGCCGTGGCCGTGGTCGAGGCCGCCAGGCTTTCCACGGTCTCACCGCGCGCCGCGGCCACCACCCGCGCCACTTCGGGCAGGAAGGCCGGCTCGTTGCGGCGCGTGGAGGGGGCCGGCTTCAGGCTGCGCGGCAGCAGGTAGGGCGCATCGGTCTCGATCATCAACCGGTCGGCGGGGATGCGCGCCATCAGCGGCAGCAGATGCCGTCCGCGCCGTTCGTCGCAGATCCAGCCGGTGATGCCGACATGCAAGCCGGCCGCAAGGCAGTCATCCAGCTCGTTCTCCTGCCCGGTGAAGCAATGCGCGACCCCGGCCTTCAGGCGCGGCAGGTAATCGCGCAGCACGGCCATGAAATCCGCGTGCGCGTCGCGCTGGTGCAGAAACACCGGCAGGCCGGCTTCCACCGCCAGTTCCAGCTGGCCGGCGAAGGCGCGCAGCTGCGCCTCGCGCGGTGAATAGTTGCGGTAATAGTCGAGGCCGCATTCGCCCATCGCCACCACGCCGGGCTGGCGCGACAGCTCGCGCAGCGCATCGCGCACCGGCGGCTCGAATTCGCTGGCGTGGTGCGGGTGCAGGCCGGCCGTGGCATAGAGCCGATCCGGGTATTGCGCATGCAGCGCCAGCGCTTCCTGCGTGGCCTGCACCGTGGTGCCGGTGACCACCATGCGATGCACGCCGGCGGCGGAGGCGTGCCGCAGCACATCGGCGAAATCATGGCGGAAGCTCTCATGCGTGAGGTTCACGCCGATGTCGATCAGCTCCATGCGCGCAGCGCCTCGCACAGGGCATCGACCGAAGCTTCGTCCTGGTCCCAGCTCACCACGAAGCGCGCCGCCTCGTCGCGCGGGGCACCCCAGTCGTAGAAACCGAAGCCCCTGTCGCGCAGTGCCTGCTTCTGGCCCGGCTCGAAGCGCACGAAGGCGGAATTCGCCTCGACCGGATAAAGCAGGCGCTCACCGGCCGCCGCCGCGATGCGTCGCGCCAGGGCATTGGCACGCGCCGCGTTGGCCAGGAAGAAGGGCTGCTGCACGCAGGCCAGCAGCTGTGCCGACAGGTAACGCATCTTCGAGAACAGGTGCGCGGCACGCTTGCGCCGCAGCTCGAAATCCCGCGCGCGCTGCGCGTCGAAGAACACCACTGCCTCGGCGCCCAGCGCGCCATTCTTGGTGGCGCCGAAGGACAGCACGTCCACACCGGCCTTCCAGGTGAGCTCTGCCGCCGTCACACCCGACGACACCAGCGCATTGGCGAAACGCGCGCCATCCATGTGCAGCGACAGGCCGGCGCCGCGACAGACATCGGCGATTTCCCGCACCTGCGCGGGTGTGTACACCGTGCCGCATTCGGTGGCCTGCGTCAGCGTCACCGCCGCCGGCTGGGTGCTGTGCACCGAAGCCGGATGATCGGCCAGCCATCGCGCCAGCGTGGCGGCGGCGAGCCGGCCATGCTCCGCGGGCAGGCGCGTCAGGCGCGCGCCACCGGTCTGCAGTTCCACCGCGCCGCATTCATCATGGATGACATGCGCATCATCGCTGGCAAACACCTCGCCATAGGGCGGCGTCAGCGTGGCGATCGCCAGTGCGTTGGCGGCAGTGCCGGTGGCCACCGGGAACACGCGCACCGGATGATCGAAGAAACGGCCGAACGCGGCATCCAGCTGCCGGCTCCATTCATCATCGCCGTAACCGCGCGCGCTGCCGGTGTTGGCGGCGGCGATGGCGGCCATCACCTCCGGTGTCGCGGGGGCGGTATTGTCGCTGTAGAACTGCATGATCGCGCGATGGTAGCAAGCCGCGCCGCCGATCTTCGCTGCTATCATGGCCTTCGTGCTCGAAGCCAAATCCCCAGCCCTCCCGAAGGTTCCCGACGCGCAGCTGTCCCTGTGGGACGAGGCCGCGCCGATGCCCGGCGTGGCGCTGCGGCACAGCCATCGCGCCCGGCGCATCGCGGTGCGCGTGGCCACCACCGGCCAGGTCGAACTGGTGGTGCCGCGCGGGGTTTCCGAACATCGCGCCTGGGCCTTCCTGCACAGCCAGTCCGAGTGGGTGCAGCGGCATGTGGCACGTCGGCGCGCGCAACTGCCGGCACCGCAGGCCTTTCCGCCGCCACAGGTCCGGCTGGCGCTGACCGGCGAGACCTGGCGGGTGTTCCAGGCAGGTGGAACAGGGCGGCCGCGAATCGTGGCGCAGTCCGCCGCGGAAGCGGGCGATCTGCCGGGCGGCATCCTCGAGCTGCGCGGCACCGGCACCCCGGCGCAGTGGCGCGGCGGGCTGCTCTCCTGGCTGAAGCAGCGCGCATTGACGGAATTCCCGCCGCGGCTCGCCGCGCTGGCCGGGGAACATGGCTTCACTTTCTCGTCGGTGAAGGTGCGGCTGCAGCGCACGCGCTGGGGCAGCTGCTCCTCGCGCGGCGTGATCTCGCTGAACCTGGCGCTGCTGTTCCAGCGCGAGGAGGTGGTGCGCTACCTGCTGGTCCACGAGCTCTCGCA
Organism: uncultured Steroidobacteraceae bacterium; assembly: GCA_964396335.1. Taxonomy (GTDB): domain Bacteria; phylum Pseudomonadota; class Gammaproteobacteria; order Steroidobacterales; family Steroidobacteraceae; genus ZC4RG30. Next base: position 6,339 of record CAYNEX010000103.1, read on the forward strand.
CACCCGACACATGAATCACTCGCAGCGTTTCTGGCAACTGGTGGAGAGCTGCGAACCCCGCTGGCGTGAACTGGACCGCGAGCTGCTGCAGGGCTGGCGGCATGTGCCGGCCTGGATCCGGGAGATGCAATGAGTGGCAATGGCGCCGACCAGCCGGAAGGCAAGGTCGACCTGACCAACGAGGCGGTGCACTGGGACCTGGGCACCTCCCAGTCCTATGGCGAATACCTGCAGCTGCCCGGCCTGCTGGCCGCGCAGAAGACCATCTCCGACGCGCATGACGAGGTGATGTTCATCACCGTGCACCATGTGTCGGAGCTGTGGATCCGCCTGTTCCTGCACGAGCTGGAGCTGGTGCGCCGCTGCGTGGTGCGCGACGACCTCGATCCCTCGTTCAAGGCCCTGCAGCGCATCGGCAAGGTTCAGACGCAGCTGTTCGGCGTATGGGAAGTGCTGGCCACGATGAGTCCCTCCGACTACATGGCCTTCCGCAACCTGCTGGGGCGCTCCTCGGGCTTCCAGTCTGCGCAGTACCGCCTGCTGGAGTTCGGCCTCGGCAACAAGAACGCCGACATGATCCGCGTGCACGAGAAGTCACCCGACGACCATGCGCGCCTGGAGCGCGCGCTGCATGCGCCCAGCCTCTATGACGAGGTGCTGCGCCTGCTGTCCCGCCGCGGCTACGGCATTCCGGCCGAACTGCTGGATCGCGATTTCTCCCAGCCCTATGTGGCCTCGAAGACCGTCACCGGTGCCTGGCTGGGCGTCTACCACAACGCCGAGAAGGACTGGGACCTCTACGAACTGGCCGAGGGCCTGGTGGACCTCGACCACCGCTTCCAGCTGTGGCGCTTCCAGCACATGAAGACGGTGGAGCGCATCATCGGCCACAAGCGCGGCACCGGCGGCACCGGTGGGGTTTCCTACCTGGCCAAGGCGCTCGACCTCAGGTTCTTTCCCGAGCTCTGGCTGGCCAGAACTTCCCTCTGAGCCTCCAGGCCATCAGCACCGCGAAGATCACCACGTAGAGCAGCGGCTCGCGGATATCGGCCTTCACCTGCCACCAGAAGTGCCAGAGGGCGAGGGCGGTGATCAGGTAGATCAGCCGGTGCAGCTTCGTCCAGCGCCGGCCCAGCCGCCGCATCATGCGGTTGGTGGAAGTCACCGCCAGCGGCACCAGCAGCAGCAGCGCCAGCATGCCGATGGTGATGTAGGGACGCTTCAGGATGTCCGCGCCGACGGCGCGGAAGTCGAACCACTGGTCCAGCGTGAAATACACCGTGAAGTGCGCCAGCGCGTAGAAGAAGGCGAACAGGCCGAGCATGCGCCGCAGGCGCAGCAGGCTTGTGATGCCGGTGATCTGGCGCACCGGCGTGACCGCCAGGGTGATCAGGAGCAGGTTCAGCGCGGTGATGCCGCAGGCGTGGATCAGCCGCCGCACCGGGTCGGCGCCCAGTTCCATCGGCCCCAGGCCGAAGGCCGCCAGGGTCATCAGCACCGCCGGCGCCGCGCAGGCGGCGAACACCAGCGGCTTGTAGATCAGCCGGTACTGCCGCGCGATGTCCAATCAGTACAGCTTCTTCGGATCCATGCCCGCGTACAGCGAGGCCACCTGCTCGGCATAACCATTGAAGGGCAGCGTCGCGCTGCGGCCGCCGAGCAGCGAGTTGCTGCCGATGCGCCGCTCGGTGGCCTGGCTCCAGCGCGGATGCGCCACGGCCGGGTTCACGTTGGCATAGAAACCGTATTCATGCGGCGCGGACTGCTGCCAGCTGTTCAGCGGCTGGCGTTCGGTGAAGCGGATGCGCACGATCGACTTGATGTTCTTGAAGCCGTACTTCCACGGCACCACCAGCCGCAGCGGCGCGCCGTTCTGGTTGGGCAGCACGCGGCCATACAGGCCGGTGGCGATGAAGGTCAGCGGGTGCATGGCCTCGTCGATGCGCAGACCCTCGACATAGGGCCAGTCGAGCACCTGGATGCGCTGCCCGGGCATGCGCCGCTCATCCTTCAACGTGGTGAATTCGACGAACTTCGCCTTCGAGGTGGGCTCCAGCTTCTTCAGCAGGCTGGCCAGCGGGAAACCCGTCCACGGGATCACCATCGACCAGGCCTCCACGCAGCGCAGGCGGTAGACGCGTTCCTCGAGCGCAATGTCCTTCAGCATGTCCTCGAGCGCGTAGCGGCCCTTGCGTTCGCATTCGCCATCCACCTGCACCGTCCATGGCAGCGGCTTGAAGTCGCGCGACAGCACCGCCGGCTGGTGCTTCTCGGTGCCGAACTCGTAGAAGTTGTTGTAGGTGGTGATGTCTTCCCAGCTGTTGGGCGCGTCCTTGATCGACATCTGCGCATTGCGCGGTGCGTTGAGCTCTGCACCGGTGGGACCGGCGGCGTGTGCCTCGTCCAGTCCCAGTGTCGCCAGTGCGGCGCCGGAAAGGCCCGCGGTCAGCAGTTCACGGCGACCGAAATAGACCCGTTCGGGGGTGATCTCGGAAGGCAGGATGCGATCCATACGGCGTTTCATGGCGAATTCCTTGCAGCCGGGCCGGCCCCCAGTTTAACGCGTTCCGGAGCCGCGCCAGTCGACGCAGCGGATGCCCTCGGCGGTAAGCGAAGCGGCGAGGGCGGGGCGGGCATTGACGTAGACCGCCTCCTCGCAGCGCCGCATGTGGATCAGATCAGCGCCGCTGTTGCCGTAGGCGATCACCGGCAGGCCGGGATGGGCGGCGCGCAGCGCATCGAGCACGCGCGATTTCTCATGGTCGCGGCGGTTGGGACCGGCCAGGCGGCCGTCGAGCCGTCCGTCATCCCGCCAGCGGATGGCCGTGCAATGCACCTCGTGAGCGCCCAGCGCCAGGCCGATGCGCGGCACGAACAGGTCAGGACTGGCCGACAGCACCACCACATGGTCGCCGGCGGCAAGGTGGGTTTTCAGCACCTCGACGCCCTGCGGATGCATGGCCTCGCGCACCGCCCGTGCGGCAAACCGCCCGGCCCAGGCCTCGACCGTGGCGCGCGGCAGACCGCTGAACAGGTGATGCAGGATGGCGCCCTTGAGCTGGCCGCGATCGACGCGGCCGGCAAGATAACCCAGCGCGGGAAACAGCAGCAGCACGACCCGCCACCAGCGTCGCGGATGACGGGCCAGGAGCCCGGTCACGAACGGCACGTAGGTGTCGCGACGGCTCAGCGTGCCATCAAGGTCGAACAGCGCCAGCCGCCGCCCGCCGGAGGCGGAAGCGGCTGGCGCCTGCGGGCCCGGTGCGCTCAGGCGGCCTTGCCCGGAGCGGCGAGCTGGCGCAGCACGTAGTGCAGGATGCCGCCGTGCCGGAAGTACTCGCGTTCCTTCGGCGTATCGATGCGCACGCGCGCCTCGAACGTCACCGGCTTGCTGCCATCCTGCGGCGTGGCCGTGACGGTGACCGTGCGGGCGGTCAGGTCGCCGGCGCCGGCGATGGTGAAGGTTTCCTTGCCGGTGAGACCCAGCGACGCGGCGTTCTCGCCGGGCATGAACTGCAGCGGCAGCACGCCCATGCCGACGAG
>CAYNEX010000104.1:0-9741 GCA_964396335.1 uncultured Steroidobacteraceae bacterium
GAATTCCATCCGGGGTTCCGCAACTCCACCGCCAGCTACACGGTCAGCCTGCTGCACCCCGGGGTGATCCGCGACCTGAACCTGGCCCGCCACGGGCTCGAGGTGATCGAGCGTCCCCTCCTCAACTATGTGGTGGAGGGGGAAGGCCGCGGCCTGCGGCTCGGTCCCACCGGCGAACACACCAGAAGCGAACTGGCCCGTCGCAGCCCGCGCGATGCACAACGCTACGACGCCTGGCAGCAGCAGCTCGGCGCCGCGGTCGATCTGTTGAAGAGCCTGCTCACCAGCACGCCACCCACCGACCTGAAACGCGTCGGTGACCTGTGGTCGGCACTGCAGCTGGGACGTGCCTTCCGCGCCCTGCCGCTGGAGACCCAGCGCAGCGTGCACGAGCTGTTCACGCGCAGCGCCGGTGATGTGCTGGATGGCTGGTTCGAGGATGAGGCACTGAAGGCCGCCTTCGGTTTTGATTCCATCGTCGGCACCTTCGCCTCGCCCTACACACCGGGCAGCGCCTACGTGCTGCTGCACCATGCCTTCGGTGAAGTGAACGGCAAGCCGGGCCAGTGGGGTCATGCAAAGGGCGGAATGGGTGCGATCAGCCGCGCCATCGCGCGCGAGGCCGAGGCGCATGGGGCCGTCATCCATGTGGATGCACCGGTCCGCCGCATCCTGGTCGAGAAAGGACGCGCCTCGGGTCTGGAACTGGCCGACGGCCGCGTGGTGCGCGCGCGTTGCGTGGCCGCCAATGTGAATCCGCGCATGTTGTATCTGGAACTGCTCGATGCCGCCGACGTGCCCGGGGAGATCCGCGCCCGCATGCAGCGCTGGCGCGCCGGCAGCGCCAGCTTCCGCATCAATGTGGCGCTGTCGGAACTGCCGCGCTTCGATGCCAGCGGCCCGCGCGGCAGCGACATCCACCGCTCCGGCATCCTGATCGCACCCAGCCTGGGTTACATGGACCGCGCGCATGCCGATGCGCGGCTCACCGGCATGTCGCGCGAGCCGGTGATCGAACTCTTGCTGCCGAGCACGCTGGATGACTCGCTGGCGCCGCAGGGGCAGCACGTAGGGAGCCTTTTCTGCCAGCATTTTGCGCCCCTTCTGCCCGATGGCCGCAGCTGGGATGAGGCGCGCGACACGGCGCTGGAGCTGATCATCGACACGGTCACCCGGCATGCGCCGAATTTCCGCCGCAGCATCATCGGCGTGCTGGCGCTGTCACCGCTGGACCTGGAGCAGCGTTTCGGCCTGCCCTCCGGCGACATCTTCCATGGCGCGCTGGGACTGGACCAGCTGTGGGCCGCACGCCCGCTGCTCGGTCTCGGCGACTACCGTACGTGCGTGAAAGGACTGTTCCTGTGCGGTTCCGGTGCCCACCCTGGTGGTGGTGTAACAGGGTTGCCTGGACGCAACTGTGCGGCGGAAATGTTGCGCGAATTACGGAAAAATCCTTTCCAAGCGCAACTGTAGACAACATGTAATCTGTCTCCTACACCCGACAGTATTCAGAAAGCAGTTGCAGCAGCGACGCTGAATATGGTCAAGTTAGGCACCCGCATATTTGGGCGCCATGACAAGACGTCAGGGTGTACTGCCCAGCGGTTTTGTTTTTGGACACTGACCTTCAAGGGGATCAACAATGAAAAGCTCGATGGGTATCAAGATTGCCGCTGTGGCCGCCTTCGTTGCGCTGGCGGGTTGCACGGACCTGAAGCCGCTGCAGGCGGACATCGACAGCCTGAAGAGCCAGGTGGGCACGCTGTCTTCCGACGTGGCCGCGCTGAAGGGTGATCGCACTGCTGCGAACGCTGCCTCGGCCGCCCAGGCTGCTTCGTCCAAGGCCGACGCCGCCCAGAACACCGCCAACCAGGCCCTGGCTGCTGCCCAGGCTGCCCAGACCGGTGTAAACGATCTGAACGCCAAGATCGACCGCATGTTCCAGCGCTCGGTTTCCAAGTAAGAAACCGCTTCGCTTGAAGGAAGAACGCCGCGCATTGCGCGGCGTTTTTCTTTTGGGGGTCCGGTCCTGACGGGACCGGCCTTGACGGGGATCGGGCCCCGGCTCGCGAATGACTTTTGGCAAACTCAAATGAGTTTGACTATCATTCGCAAGACAACAACACCAAGGTCCCCATGAGCCCCGTTCCCGGTTCCCTGTTCCGCAAGATCCTCTTCTGGATGCACCTCTCCTGCGGCGTGGTCGCGGGCCTCCTGATCCTGCTGATGTCCGCCACCGGCGTGCTGCTCACCTATGAGCGGCAGATGATCGAGTCGGCCGGACGCGCCAACCATGTGGCCGCCCCTGCCGGACACGGACGCCTCGATGTGGATTCCCTGGCCGAGGCCGCGCGCGCCGCCGCCCCGGGCAATGACCGCCTGTCGCTGGTGATCGATGCCAACCCGGGTGCGCCGGTGTCGGTGAGCGCCGGGCGCTCCACCGCCGCGCTGCTGAATCCCTATACCGGCGAGGTGATCGAGGATGCCGCCACCGGCACGCGCGGTTTCATGTCGACGATGCGCAGCTGGCATCGCTGGATGGGGGGTGATTCCAACAGCATCGGCGCGAAGCTGATCGACTACAGCAACCTGCTGTTCGTGTTCATCATCATCAGCGGCCTGTACCTGTGGCTGCCGGCGGTGTGGCGCTGGCGCACGGTGCGCGGCGTGCTGCTGTTCCAGCGCAGGTACATCAACGCCAAGGTGCGCGATTTCAACTGGCACCATGTGTTCGGCGTGTGGATGCTGATCCCGCTGTTCCTGATCGCGGTGTCCGGCGCGGTGATCTCGTTCCCGTGGGCCAGCAACCTGGTGTATGCGGCATTCGGTGAGGCGCCGCCGGCGCGTGGCGGTGGCGGCGGTGGACCGGGCGCTGGTGGTCCGGGCGGTGGCGGCAATCGCGGTGGTGAAGCCCGTGCGCAACCCGCTGCAGCCGAAGTGCCCGAAGCGCCGCGCCCTTCCCTGCAGAAGTTCTTCGAGGTGGCCGTGGCGACGGTGCCGGAATGGCAGAAGATCACCATCCCGGTGGCACTGCGCGGTGACCACGTGGATGTGCAGGTGGAGCCGCGATCGAAGCAACAGCGCCCGCCGCGTCGCACGCTGGAGTTGAGCACCATCGATGCCAGCCTGCTGTCCGATCCGGGACCGGGCGGCGCCACGCAGACCGCCGGTCAGCGTGCGCGCAGCTGGTTCCGCTTCGTGCACACCGGCGAGCAGTACGGCGTGATCGGCCAGACCATCGCAGGGCTGGCTTCGCTGGCGGCGTGTTTCCTGGTGTACACGGGCCTGGCGCTCGCCTGGCGGCGACTGATCCGCCCGCTCTATCGCCGCAGCTGATCGATTGATGTCGGCGCACTGCGCGGCGCCGACCTTTCATACGTGCCGATGCCCGCCGTTGTCGCGGTATAAACGTTCATTCCAACCAGGGAGGGAATGAACATCGAGCGCGACACCCGGGCGCCCCGCTGGCAACTGATCGGACCGGGCCTCGTCGTCGCCGCCACCGGCGTCGGCGCCGCCGACATGGTCGCGACGCTGGTGGCCGGCTCGCGTTATGGATATGGCCTGCTGTGGGCCGTGATCGCCGGCGTGGTGATGAAGATCATCCTGGTCGAAGGCGCCGGCCGTTATTCGCTGGCCACCGGCCGCACCATCTTTGAAGGCTGGCGCAGCCTCGGGCGCTGGACCACCTGGTATTTCGGGCCCTACATCATGATCTGGGGCTTCGTGTATGGCGCCACCGCGATGTCCTCCTCGGCGATGCCGCTGGCGGTGCTGTTTCCTTCGCTGTCGCTGACCGCGTGGGCACTGGTGATGGGCCTCGCCGGTTTCGTGATGGTGTGGTTCGGTCGTTACGCGCTGTTCGAACGCATCAGCGCGGTGCTGGTGGCGATGATGTTCGTCACCGTGGTGGGACTGGCGGTGATCGCCATGCCCAACCTGCCCGAGGCATTGCGTGGCCTGGTGCCGCTGCTGCCTGAAGGACCGGGCAATGTGATGTACACGCTGGCGCTGGCCGGCGGCGTCGGCGGCACCATCACGCTGGCCGCGTACGGCTACTGGCTGCGCGAGAAAGGCTGGTATTCCAGCCGCTGGATGCGCGTGATGCGCATCGACAATGCCGCCGCCTATGTGCTCACCGGCATCTTCGTGATCGCGATGCTGGTTGTCGGCGCCGAGGTGGTGCGTGCCGCCGGGGTGTCACTGAGCGCCGGTGATGCCGGGCTGCTCGACCTGCACGATGTGCTGCGCGCGGAATATGGCGGGGTGATCGGCACCGGTTTTCTGGTGGGTTTCTGGGCCGCCTCGTTCTCGTCGCTGATCGGTGTGTGGAATGGCGTGTCGCTGATGTTCGCGGATTTCTGGGGCAACCTGCGCGGCCTGCCGGCCGGCGATCCGGCCACGCGTACCGGCGGCCGTTACTTCCGCTTCTATGTGCTGTGGCTGACCTTCCCGCCGATGCTGCTGTTGCTGCTGAAGCGGCCGTTCGGACTGATCGTCGCCTATGGCGTGCTCGGCGCGCTGTTCATGCCGTTCCTGGCGGTGACACTGCTGGGCCTGCTCAATGGCCGCCATGTGCCGCGCGAATGGGCCAACCGCGCGCACACCAACATCGCGCTGGCGGTGTGCGCGTTGTTGTTCGTCGTGCTGGGTATCAGCCAGCTGCGGGATGCGCTGGCTGCATGGTGGTGAACGGGTCTTAGAGGCGGACCAGCGCCGCGCCCCAAGTGAAGCCGCCGCCGAAGGCCTCGAGCAGCAGCAGGTCGCCCTGCTTGATGCGGCCGTCCCGCACGCCGGTATCCAGCGCCAGCGGCACCGAGGCCGCCGAGGTGTTGCCGTGCTCGTTGACGGTGACGATCACGCGATCCATCGGCAGGTCGAGCTTCTTCGCCACGGCCTGGATGATGCGGATGTTGGCCTGGTGCGGCACCAGCCAGTTGATGGCCGACTTGTCGAGGCCGTTCTTCGCCAGCACCTCGTCGACCGAGTTGCCGAGCATGGTCACGGCGACCTTGAAGGTCTCGCGGCCGGCCATGCGGATGAACGCACGTCCGCCCGACTCCGGCTCATAACCACGCGATACGCCACCGGTGCAATACAACAGCTTCTCGTAGCTGCCATCCGCATGCAGGTGCGTGGAGAGGATGCCGGCGTCCTCGGACGGCGCCAGCACCACCGCGCCCGCGCCGTCGGCAAACAGGATGGCGGTGGTGCGGTCGGTGAAGTCGGTGATGCGCGTCAGCGTCTCGGCACCCACCACCAGCGCCCGCTGCGAGGAGCCGGTGCGCACGAACTTCTCGGCGATGGACAGCGCATAGATGAAGCCGCTGCAGGCGGCCTCGACGCTGAACGCGGGCACGCCCAGGCAGCCCAGGCGGGCCTGCAGCAGCGTGCCGCAATTGGGGAAGACCAGGTCGGGCGTGGCGGTGGCGAAGACGATCAGGTCGATGTCTTCGGGCTTCAGCCCCGCCGCCGCGATGGCACGGCGCGCGGCCTGCTCGGCCATGTCGACCGTGGTCTCGCCCTCGGCCGCATAGTGCCGGCGCTCGATGCCGGTGCGCTCCCGGATCCATTCATCCGAGGTGTCCATCAGCTTCTCGAGGTCGGTGTTGTGCACCACCTTCTCGGGAAGATAGGACCCGGTGCCGATGATTCGCGCGTACATGGCGCAACGGGCCACGCAGGGCGCCCGCCTTCGCGGGAACCCGTGCCTTCAGCCCGTCCTCTGGCTCAGTCCTGGTCGGCGGCGTCGGCCGGCGCTTCGATCACGCGCTTGCCGCGGTAGAAACCATCGGGAGTGATGCGATGGCGCAGGTGGGTCTCACCGGACTGCGGATCGATCGACAGCGCGGGCTTGGCCACGCGATCGTGCGAACGGCGCATTCCGCGCGTGGAAGGTGTCCGGCGGCTCTTCTGGACTGGCATGGTGGTTCTCCGTCAAATCTACTGTCTGGTCCGGCGTGCCAGCAGCTCGCCCAGGTTGGCGAACGGCCGCTGCACTTCCGGTGCTGCGTCTTCCCGCGTCAGTCCCTCGGCCGGACATTCACCGGCCGCATGACGTGGCGCCGCGGGCAGCGCCAGCAACAATTCCTCTTCAATGAGCCCGGAGAGTCGCAGGCGGCCTTGTGGCGCCAGCACTGTCTCGAACTCCTGCGGCACACCGGCCGCCTCGTCTTCCGTCTCCGGCAGCACGACTTGCGAGCTGCCATCCAGGTCCAGGTGCATCGGGCCGAGGCAGCGCTGACAGGTCAGCGTGACACGGGCCGCGAACTGCACATCGGCGATGATGCGTCGTTCCTGGCGCGACAGCGCCACGGTTCCGGTGGCTGTGCCGTCGCTGCTGGCGAGCATCCCTTCCAGGCGCGACAGGCGCGCCAGCGGGATGCGCAGCTCGACCTGCCGGCCCTCATCGGCCAGCAGTGCAACGTTGCTCTCGCTCAGGCCGTCCTCGGGCATGGGGCGCGTATCATACTAGCCCCCGGTGGGGGTGCAAGTTCTTGTTCGGGCAGGCCTCATGAATGATTTGCCGCCGGTGATCCTGGCGTCGACCTCGCCGCATCGCCGGCTGCTGCTGGACCGCCTGCAGCTGGCCTATGCGGCCATTGCACCGCAGGTGGAGGAAACCGCCGGGCCCGGCGAGCCGCCCGCGGCCCGGGCGCTGCGGCTGGCGCAGGCCAAGGCCGCCGCGGTGGCCATCCAGCATCCACAGGCCGTTGTCATCGGCAGCGACCAGGTGGCGAGCCTGGCCACCGCCACCGGCACCACCATCCTGCACAAGCCCGGCGACCGCGATACCTGTCGCCGGCAGCTGCTGGCGATGTCGGGCCAGGTGGTGCGCTTCGACACCGCCGTGGCGGTGCGCCGCGGCCGCGTCGAGATGACCCACCTGGAACCCACCGTGGTGCGCTTCCGCAACCTCACCCCGGTCGAGATCGAGCGCTACATGGACCGCGAGCCGGCGTTCGACTGCGCCGGCGGCTTCAAGTGCGAGGGCCTCGGCGTGAGCCTTTTCCATTCGGTCGAGAGCCGCGACCAGACGGCGCTGGTCGGCCTGCCGCTGATCTGGACCTGCGAGGCGTTGCGCCAGCTGGGCGTTCCCGTCTGATCGGCGGCCGCCGCGTGCCTGCCGGCGGCGCGGGCTTCGGCGTGCTGACGATGCGCACGGTCGGTTTCGACAGATCACCCGCCGGTCGCAGTCTGCCGGCACGCTGCGTCAGCGCATCGACCACGGCGCGCAGCTCATCCGGCAGCGGCGCGCTGACGCTGACGGTGACGCGGCGTTCCGGATCCTCGAAGCTGACGCTGTGCGCGTGCAGGAACAACCGCCGCAGCGAGAACTGCTGCATCTGGTGGTTGAATCCGGCATCACCATATTTTTCATCACCCGCCACCGGGTGACCGGCATAGGCGGCATGCACGCGGATCTGGTGGGTGCGGCCGGTGAGCAATCGCACTTCCAGCAGCGTGGCGAGGTTGCCGAAGAACTGCACCACGCTGAATTCGCTGACCGCCGGCTTGCCGTTGGCGGCCACCATCACCGTGCGTTCGCCGCCGACGCGGGTATGCGTGGCCAGCGGCACCTCGATGCGCTTCCTGCCCAGTTCCCACTTGCCGCGCACCAGCACCAGGTATCGCTTGTCGAAGCTGCCCTGCCCGTCGGCGGTGTGTTCGCGCAGCATCGCGTGCATGTTGCGCAACGTGGAGCGGCGGCGCGCGATCATCAGGCAGCCGCTGGTGTCGCGGTCGAGGCGATGCACCAGCTCGAGCGTCTCATCCGGACGCGAGGCGCGCAGCGCCTCGATCACGCCGGCGCTGACACCGCTGCCGCCATGCACGGCCACGCCGGAAGGTTTGTTGACCACCAGCAGGCGTTCATCCTCGTGAAGGATCGACGCCTCGATGCGGCCGGACAGCTTCGGCGATACGCGTGGTGAATCCTCCGCCGGCCCGGGAGCTTCCAGCGCCACCGGCGGGATGCGCAGCACATCGCCCTCGGCCACCCGCACCTCGCCGCTGGCACGGCGGCCGTTCAGCCTGACCTCGCCCTTGCGCAGCAGGCGGAACAGGCGCGTGCGCGGCACGCCGGGCAGCAGGCGCGTGAGCACCTTGTCGAGGCGGCTGCCCGCGTCCTCGCTGCCGATGGTTTCGTGGCGCACGGCGCTGCGGGCCACGGATTCGGCGGTGGCAGCAGCCTGCGGCGCGCCGCCGGCGTCGTCGGCGGTTGTGGTGTCATCCGCCGTCCGGACGCGTGAAGATTGTTCCATTTTCCATCCATCCAAGGCTAAAGCCTTGTTTTTCAAGCACCTTGAATTATACTCCGCGCCACGTGCCCCCACCGGGACGGATGAAGGTGTTCTTCCCCGAGCGCCCCACCACAACGAGCGGCACGGAACCTTGCGACGCACGGCGTTGCATCATCGTGGCAGACCAAGGGCCCATGGGTTCCCCGATTTTCAGGGTGAGCCGCAGCCCGCAGGTCGGCAGCAGTAAAGGATTGCGAGCGCGTTCGTGGTCAGAGGCGAAGGCGCGGTTCTCTTGAAGACATTGCAAGCGTCAATCCAGTGCCTCCTGGCCAGACTCCTGGTCCAGCTGGGCGCGCTCTTCTGCCCTCCCCGGCTCGTTCACGCGCCCGTCTTCGCGCGCGCGGCCTTCCGGCCTGCCACTCCCAATTTTCCGAGTGGAATTCATGAAACGAATGCTCGTCAACGCCACGCAGCAGGAAGAGCTGCGCGTGGCCCTGGTCGATGGCCAGAAGCTCTACGACCTGTCCATCGACATCCCTTCCCGCGAACAGAAAAAAGCCAACATCTATAAGGCGCGCATCGCGCGCATCGAACCCTCCCTCGAAGCAGCATTCGTCGACTATGGCTCCGAACGCCATGGCTTCCTGCCGCTGAAGGAAATCTCGAAGGAATTCTTCAAGGACGGCCAGCCGCAGGGCAACCGCGGCATGCGTGAACTGCTCTCCGAGGGACAGGAGATCGTCGTCCAGGTCGAGAAGGAAGAGCGCGGCAACAAGGGCGCCGCCCTGACCACCTACATCAGCCTCGCCGGACGCTTCCTGGTGCTGATGCCGAACAATCCCCGTGCCGGTGGCGTCTCGCGCCGCATCGAGGGTGAGGATCGCGACCAGCTGCGCGATGCCATGGACCAGCTGAACATCCCCGACGGCATGGGCGCCATCATCCGCACCGCCGGCGTGGGCCGCTCGGTCGAGGAGCTGCAGTGGGACCTGGACAACCTCAAGGCGCAATGGGATGCCATTGCGGAAGGGCTCAAGTCCCGCCCCGCCCCGTTCCTGGTCTACCAGGAAAGCGACGCGGTCACCCGCGCGCTGCGCGACTACCTGTCCGATGACATCGGCGAGATCCAGGTCGACGACCCGGTGGCCTACCAGAAGGCGCAGGAATACATGCAGCGCTTCATGCCGCCGGAAGCCCAGCGCCGCCTGAAGATGTACCAGGAAGACGTGCCGCTGTTCACGCGCTACCAGATCGAGAATCAGATCGAGTCGGCGTACGCGCACAAGGTGCAGCTGCCCTCCGGCGGCAGCATCGTGATCGACTACACCGAGGCGCTGGTGTCCATCGACATCAACTCGGCGCGCGCCACCCGCGGCTCGGACATCGAGGCCACGGCCCTGAACACCAACCTCGAGGCAGCCGACGAGATCGCGCGCCAGCTGCGCATCCGCGACGCCGGCGGCCTGATCGTCATCGACTTCATCGACATGGAGTCCTC
>CAYNEX010000105.1:0-5479 GCA_964396335.1 uncultured Steroidobacteraceae bacterium
CCCACCACCAGCGACCGGCGCGGCTGTCCTCGCCCGGCTCCACCGCGCGCGTGCAAGGCGCGCAGCCGATGCTGGGGAAGCCCTTGTCGTGCAGCGGGTTGTAGGGCAGGCGACGCGACTTGATGTAGTGCCAGACCTCCTCGTGGGTCCACTCGAGGATGGGGCTGATCTTCATGATGCCGCCGTTGGCCTCGTCCTTCTCCACCGGCTGCGCCAGCGCGCGTGTCTTCGACTGCTCGCGGCGCACGCCGGTCACCCAGGCGCCGGCGCCGGCGATCGCGCGCTTGAAGGGCTCGATCTTGCGCACGCCGCAGCAGCCCTGGCGGGCCTCGACGCTGTTGAAGAAGCCGTTGATGCCATTGGCGGACACCCAGGCCTGCAGCGCCTCCGGGTTCGGGTAGAACACCTGCATGCGCTTGCCATAACGGCGCTCGAGGCGCTCGATCAGGTTCAGCGTCTCCTCGTGCAGGCGGCCGGTGTCGAGCGTGAAGATCTCGATCTGCGGCACGCGGGTCCAGATCAGGTCGGTGAGCACCAGGGATTCGGCCCCCAGGCTGCTGGAATAGACGACGCGGCCATAGTCGCGGACGGCGGCCTGCAACTGGGCCACGGTGGCCTCGATCTTGGGGGCGAGGCCGGCTTCAAGTTCGGAATTGCTGGACATGGGATGCATTGTCACCCATCCCCTTCATAACATTGGACTATCAGGCCCGCGCCCCACGCATAAGGCGGGTTATTTATGGCAGGATGCCGGGATCGGCGCCGGCCCCATGCCGCGCTGCACCATCCGCAGGACCCAGCATGACTCGAATCAGCCTTCGCCGGCTGCGCCAGGACCCGCACATCCGGGCCCTCACGCGCGGCCCGCGGCCCCATCCCGAGCAGTTCATCCAGCCGCTGTTCGTGGTCGAGGGCATCCAGGACCGGGAAGAGATCCCCGGCCTCACCGACGTCTACCGCGACACCCCCGCAACGCTGCTGAAGCAGATCGAGGCCGACCTCGCCAAGGGCGTCAGCAAGTTCCTGCTGTTCGGGGTCCCGGCCACGCACCAGGAGCGCCACATCGACTGGTCCTTCACCGCCGGCCAGATCGCCGCCATCAAGGCGAAGTTCGGTGACCGCGTGTGGCTGTCGGTGGATGTGTGCCTGTGCTCGGCCACGCCGCATGGCCATTGCGGTGTGCTGAATGACGCGCACGACCATCTCGACAATGACGCCAGCGTCGAAGAACTGGTGGCCGCCGCCCTCGCCTACGCCAGGGCCGGCGCCGACTGCGTCGCACCCAGCGACATGATGGACGGCCGCATCGGCGCCATCCGCGAGGCACTCGATGCCAATGGCCTCGAACGCACCGTGCTGATGAGCTATGCGGCCAAGTTCCACTCCAGCTTCTATGGCCCGTTCCGCGTGGCGGCCGACTCGGCGCCCAAGGGCGAGTTGAAACTCACCGACCGCGGCAGCTACCAGATCGATCCCTCGCGCCGCGGTGATGCCTTCCAGTCGGTGGAGCGCGACGTGCTCGAGGGCGCCGACATCCTGATGGTGAAGCCGGGCATGCCATACCTCGACGTGCTGGCCGACCTGTCGCGCACCTACCAGCACCCCTGGGCGGTGTATGAAGTCAGCGGCGAATATGCCGGTATCGAGCTGATGGCGCAGGCGGGACTGGCCGATCGCGTGCGTGCGCACCGCGAGGCCTGGACCGGCTTCGTGCGCGCCGGCGCCTCGATGATCATCAGTTATGGCACGCGCCATGCGCGCGAATGGTTGGAATAAGACATGGGTTACTCCGATTCGCTGATCGAGCGCGCGCGGCGCGTTTCTCCCGGTGGCGTGCATTCGCCGGTGCGTGCGTTCAAGGGCGTGGGCGGCACGCCCCGCTTCATGGTGGGCGGCACCGGCGCGATGATCCGCGACGTCGACGGGCGCGACCTGATCGACTTCTGCATGGCCTTCGGGCCGCTGATCCTCGGCCACAACAACCAGCCCGTGCAGCAGGCGGCCATCGAAGCCATCCGCCGCGGCTGGAGCCTCGGTACTGCCGAGCCCTACTCGCTGAAGCTGGCCGAGTTCATCACCGCACGCATCCCGTGGGTGCAGAGCATCCGGTTCGTGAACTCCGGCACCGAGGCGGTGATGTCGGCGCTGCGCGTGGCGCGCGGGGCGACCAAACGCGAAGTGATCCTGAAGTTCGACGGCTGCTACCACGGCCATGCCGATGCGATGCTGATCCGTTCGGGTTCGGGCCTCGCCGAGGCCACCGAGCCGGACAGCGCGGGCCTCAACCGCGGCGTGCTCGATGGCACGCTGGTCGCGCAGCTGGATGATGAAGCCGGCCTCGAGGCCGTGTTTGCAAAGCACGGGCACGAGATCGCCGCCGCCATCATCGAGCCGCTGCCGGCCAACTACGGCCTGCTGCCGCAGCGGCTGGAATTCCTGCGGCATCTCGAAAAGCTCTGCCGCAAGCATGGCGCGCTGCTGATCCTCGATGAGGTGATCAGTGGTTTCCGCCTCGGCTTCGGCGGCTTCGCCGGCGTGCATGGTTTTGAACCGGACCTGGTCACCTATGGCAAGGTCATCGGCGGTGGCTTCCCCGTCGGTGCCTACGGCGGCAAGCGGGAATACATGGACCTGGTGGCGCCGGTGGGCCCGGTATACCAGGCCGGCACGCTGTCGGCGAACCCGGTGGCGATGTGCGCGGGCCTGGCGACGCTGGAGCAGCTCGCCGACGGCAGCGTGTACCAGCAGCTCGAGACGCTGGGACAGTACCTGGACGAGCAGGTCGGCACCATTCCCGGTGTCACCGTGCAGCGCGTGGGTTCGCTGTTCTGGCCCATCCTCGCCGACAAGGCCGGTCCGATCCGCAGCCTGACGGCGCTGAAGGCCGTGCAGGCGAAGCCCTTCGGACCGGTGTTCCACAAGCTGCTGGACGCGGGCATCTACCTGGCGCCCAGCGCGTTCGAGGTGGGATTCCTGTCGGCAGCGCACAACCGCGACCACGTGGAGACGCTGGCGCGCGAACTGCGCGCTGCGATGGCGTGACTGCGCGCGGCAGGGACGCCATGCAGCGGCTTTCGACCCGGGATGTGCCGGCGCGCCAGCGCCTGGCCTATGTGCATGACTTCATCGCCCGCAACTGGGCGGGCATGCACTTCGATCCGCTGGAATCGGACCTGCAGGTGGACATCTCGGTGTTCACCCTGCCCGATGGCGTGGCGCTGGCGCGCGCCCGCTATCCGGCCTTTGTCGCGCGCCGCTCGCGCGACCTGCTGCGCGACGGCCGTGACAACTACATGCTCGGCATCCTCTCCGAGGACCATGATGTATCGGTGGAAGGCCGCAAGGCCTTCACCGTGCGTGCCGGCGACCTGATCCTGCTGAACGAGGCCACCTGGTTCGAGATGCGCCATGCGCGCGCCTCGTCGGTGGACGTGATCTCGCTGGCCAGCCGCGAGATCACGCAGCGCCTGCCGCGGCTGGCGCTGCAGCCCTGCTTCCACATCCCGCGCGCCGCGCAGGGCGCGGAGCTGCTGGCCGGTTATGCCAACCTGCTGCGCCACACCCCGCCACAGGGCGAGGCGGCGCGCATGGCGGCGCGCCACATCCATGACCTGGTGGCCACGGTGCTCGAAGATTCTGCCGGGCACGCCGGGGAACGTGCCGCCAGCAGCATTCGTACTGCACGGCTCGAACTGGCGCGTCAGGACATCCGGCGGCATGCGCATGATGCGGAGCTGGACGTTCACGCGGTGGCGCGGCGCCAGGGCGTGAGCGCGCGTTACATCCAGGGCCTGTTCGAGCAGGACGGCACCACCTTCACGCAGTTCCTGCGCGACACGCGGCTGGAGCTCGCGTGGCAATGCCTCGCCAATGCCGATGACGCACGCAGCATTGCCACCCTCGCCTTCGAATGCGGCTTCACCGACCTGTCGCATTTCAATCGCAGCTTCCGTCGTCGTTATGGCGTGACGCCTTCCGACGTACGCGCGCAGGCGCTGCTGCGCCGGCGCCGCAACTAGACCGCCCGCTCGCGGCCGGGTTCGTTTCCGGCCGCATCCCTTCGTTGCCGGCCAAGACGGCAGCGACGTTGGAATTGATCCTGATGGCGCGGGAAATCTCCCGCTCCTGGCCCTCCCGGCCCGGTCCCATCCAACAGGAAACGAACCTCGATGACTCCACCTGCTTCCGTCCGCCCCGACGTGGCCGCGGACCTGAAACCTTCCGTTCAACGGCTCGCGCCGCGGCCGGGCCTCATCGCCGCCGCGCTGCTGGCATTGCTCACCGCCTGCGGCGGATCCGGCGGGGACGACCCGCCGACACAGGAGCCCGCCACGGCCACGCCCACTCCCGTCGGCGAAGCGCTCGGCCAGGCCGAAATCGTCACCATCGGTGCGGCCGGCGGCCATTTCGAATCCGCCGACGGCTCACTGAGCATCGACATCCCGGCCGGCGCGCTGGCCGAAGACACGGTGATCCGCATGCAGCGCATCACCAGCCACGCGCACGGCGCGAAGGGCAATGGCTGGCGCCTCGGCCCCGAAGGCGTCGAGTTCGCCCAGCCGGTGAAGCTGATGTTCTACTACACCAGCGATGACGTGCTCGGCACGGCGCCCGGATTGCTGCGCATCGCCAGCCAGAACGAACAGGGCTTCTGGGAACTGCACGAGAACGCGCAGCTGGATGAAGACGAAGCCATGCTCACCGTCGAGACGCGCCATTTCAGCGACTGGTCGTTGCTCGCGGGCGTGCAGCTGCACCCCGCCGCCGCGACCATCAAGCCCGGCGAGAGCCAGGCATTGCAGGTGATGCTGTGCGAGCGCGTGTCGCGCGACCAGCTCGCACCGCTGGTGGCCGAATGCCGTCCCAGCCAGGTAGTCAGCCAGCTGACGCGCAACTGGTCGGTGAACGGCCGGCCCGGTGGTGACGCCACCAACGGCACGGTGACCGTGCAGGAGGATCGTCGCGCGCTGTACACCGCGCCCGCGGTCGCGCCGACTCCGCCGGCCGTGGCCGTATCCACCGAGTATCGCGGCCTGCAGGGCGAAAGCGTGGTGCTGGTGGCCGACATCCTGGTGCAGTCAGGCATCTGCACACCGCCGGCGATGGGGCTGCCCTGCTCGTTCGATCTGACCGAGTTCAACCGCAAGGGGCTGCCCTATGACGAGCTGCCGCGCAATGACTGGGAAAACCCGGAATCGGTCATCTCCGGTCGCCTGACGCTGATGGACTTCGATGGCGACGGCGCCGGCAACTGGACGCTGCGCATCCACTGGGTGGAAGACCGCATGGCCGGTCCGCTGGAGCAGTTCGAGCAGCTGGGCGGTGAATTCACCAGCGGCGCCAATGGCCAGTTGCACTTCACCGTTGCCGGTGGCGAGCCCTTCAGCGGCCGCATCGAACAGGGCAAGGTGACGATCACCGGCTATACGTTCACGACGAAGAACGCCAGTGTGGTGGCGGAACTGAAGTTCGTGCAGCA
>CAYNEX010000105.1:5579-9561 GCA_964396335.1 uncultured Steroidobacteraceae bacterium
GCCGGCGCGCCGCGCACCTTCACATTTGACCCGCTAGAGGCCGACCCGGTCACACGATCCGTCGCGGCGAGCGTCACCGAGCTGCCGCTGGAGGCCTGCACTTCGGCATCCACGCAGCGCAGGTCCTCCGCATCCACCCGCGAACCGCTGGAAGCGGTGATGCGCACCGCGCTGCAGTTGCCGCTGATGTGGAGGTGGCTGCCGGAGGAGCCACGCGCGCGCACGGCCCTGCCGCGCGTGATGTGGATATCCATCCTGCTCCCCGAGGAGGAATCCACTTCGAAATCATCACCCGGCGACCCACCCTGCACCGTCACCGCCGACCCGCTCGAGGCGGACAGCCGCCGCAGCGCGGGCGCCTCAACGCGCACGCGATAGTCCGGCCGACGCCCGAACCAGCGCAGCCAGATGCCGGGCGGGCGGTCGATGTGGAGGACATCACCCTCGACGCGGATGCGCAGGCTGTCGAAATCGCTGCCGTCTGTTTCGGCGACCACGTGATGGCGAGCGCCCAGCGTCACATCCACGGTAATGCCGGTCGCGACGGAGATGGAGCTGAAGTCCCTCGTGTCATAGGTGCGGGAGGCTGCGGCAGCCCCCAGGGGCAGGGCCAGCAGGCATGCGGCCAGCATCATCCAGGTCTTCTTCATGGCGAATCCCCTTCATCCGTGGTGGCAGGGGAACAGTCCCGGGTCCGCTCCAATCCTTACAGTCGCTTCCCGGCGGCCGCATTGCTTTGCCCGCAACCCCAAACCTGCGCACAATACCGCCAATCTTCGAAGAACGACCCCCGGGGGACATGGTGAGACTGTTACGGGCCCTGCCGGCCCTGCTGGCGTTGGTGCTGGTTGCGGCCTGTGCAGAGCGTGATCCGGGTGCCCCCCTGCAGCGCATCACCGTGGCGACCGGCCCCACCGGCACCGCCTACCACCAGATCGGCACCGCATTGAGCACCGTGCTCGAACGCGAGCTCGACCTCGCCTCCACCGCGCGGCCGCATACCGGCTCCTCGCTGTACATCCCGCAGATGCACCGCGGCGAGTTGCCCTTCGGCCTGAACAATTCCACCGACACCGCCGCCGCCTACCGCGGCCAGCTGGTGTACTCGCGCCCGCTCGACAACCTGCGCGCGGTGATGCTGGTGTCGCGCTCGCCGCTGCAGTATTTCGTGCGCGCCGATTCGGGAATCGAGAGCATGGCCGAGCTGCGCGGCAAGCCGGTGGTCACCAGCTTCCGCGCCAATGTGCCCTTCGACATCATCAATGCCGCCACACTGGCCACCGCCGATCTCGGCCTGGACGATGTGAAGGCCGTGACCGTGGCCGGTGTGCCCGATGCCATCCGCGCGCTGGTCGAAGGTCGGGTGGTTTCCGCCAGTACATTGCTGGGCATCCCGGCATTCCGCGAAGCCCATGCCACGGTGCCGGGCGGACTGCGCATCCTGCCGCTGGGCCCGAATGAGGCCGCACTGACCTCGATGCCGGGGTTCGAAGCCGTCGAGGTGTCGACCGGACCCGGCATCGAGAGGCCCACGCGCGTGGCGCGCATGGACATCTACCTGAACAGCAGCAAGCTGGTCAGCGCCGATGACGTGTACAAGGTGGTCTCCACCCTGCATCGCAACTGGGCCGAACTGCAGGAAGCCCTCCCGGCCTTCCGCTCGGTGTCGGCGGACGAGATCGCGCCAGTGAACATCGGCCATCCCTGGCACGAGGGCGCGGTGCGCTATTTCCGCGAAGCCGGTCTGTGGACCGAGGCACATGAACAGCGCCAGCAGGCGCTGCTGCAGGGATCCCCATGAGCGAGGTTGTCGAGAAAGCCCTCCAGGAAGAGGAAAACCCGGTCGAGGTGGGCGCCACCTGGCTGACCTGGCTCTACCGCTTCTACACCTTCGTGCTGCTGGTCGGCGGCCTGCTGTGGGCGCTGGACGTGCCCTCGCGGCTGGGGTTCGCGCTGATCGAGCCGGAATGGCTCGGCCCCTACCTGGGCGTGGCCACGGCCGCGGCGCTGCTGCGCTGGCCCTATGGCGGCGGCGAGACACGTCAGGCCCGCCCCGTCGATGCCGTGCTCGGGTTCATCGCCATCGCCTGCTGGCTGTGGCTGGCGATCAACTATGCCGCGTGGATGTTCGACATCGACGGCTACACGCTGGGCAAGTTCATCCCCGGCGCCGTCGGCATCGTGCTGATGGTGGAAGGCGTGCGCAAGTCCTGCGGCACCGCCATCGCCGTCCTGCTGGTGATCATGTTCGTGTATGCGCTGGCCGGCTTCCTGCTGCCGCGCCCGCTGCAGGCCGATGACATCTCGCCGCAGCTGCTGGTGATGTACCTCTATTCGGACACCAGCGCGATCCCCGGCCCGGTGCTGGGCATCATCGCCTCGGTGGTGCTGGCCTTCGTGGTGTTCGGCAAGCTGATGGAAGTCAGCGGCGCGACGCGTTTCTTCACCGACACCGCAATGGCGCTGATGGGCCGCCGCCGCGGCGGCCCGGCCAAGATCGCCGTGGTGGCCTCGGGCATGATGGGCAGCATCACCGGCTCGCCGGTGAGCAACATCATGTCCACCGGCTCGGTGACCATCCCGATGATGAAGCGCATGGGCTTCAACGCCGAGGAGTCCGCCGCGGTCGAAGCCACGGCCTCCACCGGTGGTGTGCTGGCGCCCCCCGTGATGGGCGCCGCGGCCTTCCTGATGGCCGAGTTCCTCAACGTCGATTACGGCGAGGTGGCGCTGGCCGCCGCACTGCCGGCGTTCTTCTACTTCCTGTGCCTGTACATGCAGGTGGACGCGGTGGCCGCACGCAAGGGACTTGCCGGCCTGCCCCGTTCCGAACTGCCGCGCCTCAGCGCGGCGCTGGCCAGCGGCTGGATCTACCTGCTGCCGATGGCGCTGCTGGTCTACCTGCTGTTCTTCCAGGGCCTGGGCGCGCAGTACGCTGCGATGGCCGCCTCGCTGGCGCTGCTGGCGCTGAGCGTGATCCGAGGCCGCCTGCGCACGCGCGCCGAGTGGGCCGATTTCGTGTTCGGCAGCGGCAGCATCCTGATCCCGCTGATCCTCGTTGCCGGTGCGGCCGGCGTGGTGGTGGGCGTGATGAACCTCACCGGACTCGGCCAGTCGGTGTCGGTGATCCTGGTGCAGGTCGGCGCGGATTGGGGCCTGCTCGCGATGCTCGCCATCACGGCCGTGCTGTGCATCGTGCTCGGCCTGGGCATGCCCACCACCGCCATCTACGTGCTGCTTGCCAGCATCGTGGCACCCGCACTGGTGAAGATGGGCGTGACGCCGATGGGTGCGCACCTGTTCATCCTGTACTTCGGTGTGCTGTCCTTCCTCACGCCACCGGTCGCGGTGTCTTCCTATGTGGCGGCCGGCATCGCCGGCGCGGACATGTGGCGCACCGGCTGGATCGGCATGCGCATGTCGATCATGGCTTCGCTGCTGCCCTTCCTGTGGGCGTATGACCCGGCGCTGCTGATGCAGGGTTCGTGGCTGTCGATCATCATCGTCTGCTGCACCACGCTGACCGCGATCCTGCTGATCGCGCGTGGCGTGGCCGAAGTGCGCGGCGGACGGGCGATCACTGTGAGCCTCACGCTGCTGATCAGCGCAGCAGTGCTCTTGATCGGCACGAGCCCTGTATGGCTGGGCCATGAATCGCTTCAGACATTCGTGGCCGTGGCACTCGGCCTGCTGCTCTACGCGGTGCTGCCGATGTTGTGCCGGCGGCTCGCGCCGCCGCATGCCGTACAGCAGGCGAATCCCTGATCCTGTGACGCCGGCCGGCAGGCGGGTGCCGGCTGTGCTATAGTCCGCAGGTCTTCACCGGATCGCGACCGGTCTGAATCACGACCGGAATCCGCAGCATCGCGAGCTCGGTTCCTACCAAGGAAATCATGAATTTTTCTGATCTCGGGCTGTCGCCCGGGCTGCTCTCTGCTGTTGCCGAAAAAGGCTACACCTCTCCCACTCCCATCCAGCAGGC
>CAYNEX010000106.1:0-9448 GCA_964396335.1 uncultured Steroidobacteraceae bacterium
ACCAGATGCGCAAGAGCCTGGCCGACACCACCATCACCAAGAACTACCTCGACAATGTGCTCAACAGCATGGTCGATGCGGTGTTCGTGGTGCGCCCCGACGGCCACATCCGCTCCACGAATCTTGCGGCGCAGCGCCTGACCGGCAACTCGACCGCCGACCTGTTGAACCGCCACATCGGCGAGCTGCTCTATTCACCCGACCATACCGAGGATGAGCGCGTGCAGCGCGCTGCCGAATCCGGCGAGGGCGTGCTGCGCAATGCCGCCGGCCAGACCGTGCCGGTGTCCTTCTCCGGCTCCGAGCTCGACAGCGGCGACCCGAACTTCCAGGGCCGCATCTACGTGGCGCGCGACATCACCGACCGCAAGCGCGCCGAGCGGCGCATCCGCTACCTGGCGCGCTATGACGCGCTGACCAAGATCCCGAACCGCATGCAGTTCCAGCACCTGCTGCAACAGGCCATCGCGCGCGTGCTGCGCGCGCGCACCGGCCTGGCGCTGCTGTACCTGGACATGGACCACTTCAAGGAAGTGAACGACACCTTCGGCCATGCCGCCGGCGACCGGGTGCTCGAGGCCCTCACCGAACGGCTCACCGCCACCCTGCCGGCCGACACCGTGCTGGGCCGCCTGGCCGGCGACGAGTTCGCGCTGTTCATCGACGGCATCTCCGAGAACACCGCCCGCGAGGTGGTGCGGCATCTGTCCCGCGAGATCCTCGACGCGGTATCGCAGCCCTTCTACGTCGGCGCGCAGGAAGTGTTCCTGTCGGCCAGCATCGGTGTGGCGCTGTGCCCGCGCGATGCCGACAACGTGGTCGACCTGATCCGCAATGCCGACGCGGCCATGTATTACTCCAAGCAGAACGGCGGCAATTCCTGCGCCTTCTACTCGCCGGAGATGAACGCCGCCTCGGTCGAGCGGCTGATGCTCAAGAGCAAGCTCAAGCGCGCCATCGAGCGCGACGAGTTCGTGGTCGCCTACATGCCCAAGGTGGACGTCACCGACGGCCGCATCGTCGGCGCCGAGGCACTGCTGCGCTGGCGCCTGCCCGGCCATGGCGACATCCCGCCCTCGCAGTTCATCCCGCTGGCGGAGGAGAACAACCTCATCTCCAGCATCGGCGAGTGGGTGCTCAACCGCGTGTGCCTGGACTACCGCGAGCTGTCGGCCAGCGGCCGCGCGCCCGGCCGCATCGCCCTGAACCTGTCGCTGAAGCAGCTGCGGCAGGCCAGCTTCATCCTCGACTACCGGCAGGTGTTCGAGCGCCATGGCGTCTCGCCGGCCAACATCGAGCTGGAGATCACCGAGAGCACCCTGATGGCCAATCCCAAGCGCACCATCGGCATGCTGCAGGAGCTGGCCGACCTGGGCGTGCACCTGGCCATCGACGACTTCGGCACCGGCTACTCCTCGCTCTCGGCGCTGCAGCAGTTCCCCATCGGCACGCTGAAGATCGACCAGTCCTTCGTCCGCGACGCCAACATCGACCGCAACGACGCCACCATCGTGCGCACCATCATCGAGATGGGCCGCAGCCTCGGCATGGACGTGGTTGCCGAAGGCGTGGAGACCGAAGGCCAGCTGCAGTTCCTGCGCGAGGCCGGCTGCAATTTCGCGCAGGGCCGCCTGTTCGGCGACCCCTGCTCGGCCGAGGACCTCGGCGCGATGCTGTCACGCCAGGTGGGCACGGGACGTTCGCCGTTCCCCTGCTTCCCGGAAGAACCCCGCGCCCAGCGCGATGGCAGCGCCTGATACCCGCGAACGCATTTTCCCTTCGATGAAACGTGACCGGCCGCGGCCTCGCCGCTGGCGGCGGAGCCTGCTGGTGTTGTGCGTGCTGGTTGCCGGTGTCGGCACCTGGCATGTGCACAAGCCGCTGCCGCCGGGCGTGCATGTGCAGGGCGAGCCGGTCGCCACGCCGGTGGAGTCGGTGCGCTGGCTGGCCGATATCGCGGCCGAAAATACCACCGGGCAGCGCGTGCACCGGCGCGAAATCCACGACGCCACGCTGCAGCTGGTGCGCGACGCGCGCGACTTCCTGGTGCTGGATTATTTCCTGTTCAACGACCAGGGCGGACCGGCCGGACCATTGCAGTATTCGCAAGGACTGGCGCCGGTGTCGGCCGGGCTGATCGAAGCGCTGCGCGAACTGAAGCGCTTGCAGCCGGACCTGCCGGTGCTGCTGGTCACCGATCCCATCAATGACTATTACCGCGGCACCGCCCCGCCGCAGCTCGAGGCCTTGCGTGCACTCGGCGTCGACGTGGTGGTCACGCGGCTCTCCGCGCTGCGCGACTCCAATCCGCTGTACAGCGCGGTGTGGCGCACACTCTTCGGCTGGTGGGCGCCGACCCGTGGCGAGGGCCGGTTTGCGAACCTGCTCGATGGCGCGGGCCCGGACCTGAAGCTGGGCGCGCTGCTGCGCCTGCCCAACTTCAAGGCCAACCACAGGAAGCTCGTCATCACCGGCGATGGCGCAGGTTCATTGCGCGGCATCGTCACCTCGGCCAACCCCCATGACGCCAGCAGCGCGCATTCGAATGTGGCGCTGTGGGTGCAAGGCGAGGCGCTGCGGCCGTTGCTGGACAGCGAGCTGGCAGTGGCGCGTTTTTCCGGCTGGCGGGGCGGCCTGCTGGAACAGCTGGCCAGTGCGCGGCCACGTGATCAACCCGACCCCGGTGCCACTGGCGACACCGCCACCATCGCCGTGATCACCGAAGGCGCCATCCGCGCCGCGCTGCTCGGCCGCTTCAACGCCACCATCGCCGGCGACGCCATCGACATCGCGCAGTTCTACCTGGCCGACAGGCAGGTGCTCAACGCGCTGCGCAACGCCGCGCGCCGCGGCGTCCAGGTGCGCGTGCTGCTGGATGCCAATCGCGACGCCTTCGGCTTCGAGAAATCCGGCGTGCCGAACCGTCCGCTGGGCAACGCGCTGCTGCGCGACAGCGACGGGCGCATCGCGCTGCGCTGGTATCGCACGCAGGGCGAACAATTCCACGCCAAATACGCGGCCGTGCGACGCGACGGACGCCTCTGGTTCACCCTCGGCTCGGCGAACTTCACCCGCCGCAACCTCGGCGACCTGAACCTGGAGGCCAATGTGGAGGTGGAAGCGCCGCTCGACAGCGCCATCGCGCAGCAGGCGCGCAGCTGGTTCGACACGTTGTGGGACAACCGCGATGGCCTGGTGTATTCGGATCCGGCCGGAACCTGGGCGGAGGACGGCCTGCTGCGGCTGTGGCAGGCGCGGCTGATGGAAGCGACCGGACTGTCGACGTTCTAAGGCCCGCCCTTCAGCGCGCCGCGGCCGCGGCCAGCGCCTTCTCGCGCACCTCGGCCAGCGCCCGCTGTGACGCGCGTTCGAATGCCGCCACGATCGCCGACATGCGATTGCCTGCCGCCGCCTCGCGCACCTCGGCATCGCAGCTGCCCAGCACCCGCCGCGGCGACAGCGACACCAGCAGGCATTCGAAGGCCACATGCACTTCCGGCGCGCCGCCGTCCTGCGCATACACCGCCTCGAAATGCCGCGCGGTCAGCAGCAGTTCGAAGTCGGCCGGCCCGACACCGCGTTCGGCACCGGTCACCGTGGTGAAGCTGCCCTTCAGGGATTCGACGCTGAACGCGCCCAGCACCTGCGGCAACGTGCCGCTCCAGCGGCTTTGCGCGTAGTAATCCAGCTCGTTGCCGGCGCGCTTCAGCGCGATGCGTGGCGAATCGAGCCCCGGCTGCACATTCGGCCGCGACACCATCAACTGGCCCGCCGCGGGCGTGCCCGCGGCCACCGGCGCGGGATTCAGCACATAGATGCGGTCCGGCTCGGCCCTGCTCTTCAATCCGCCGCAACCGGCCAGCATCGCGGCCGCCAGGCAACCCACAACCCATCTCATCGCGGCACCTCTACGCCGCGCTGCGGCGACTGGTAGATCAGCTGGGAAGGATTCTCCTGCAGCGAGCGCGCCAGCTCGCGCAGCTCCTCCACCGCATCCTGCGCGGATTCCAGCGTGCGGGACAACTGCGGCAATCCCTGCTGCGTGAACGTGGCGATGCCGGCGCGGTTGTCGGCGATCAACCCGTTGATGCCGGAACTGGCTTCCTCCAGGTGACCGGCGGTGGTCTGCAGCCGGTCGGCCAGCTGGTTCACCTGCGTGCCCACCGCGTTGGTGGTCTCGCCCAGCCCCGCTGCCAGGCGGCGTGCTTCCCGGGTGGCCGCGCTGATGTCCCCCAGCAGGCCGTCGATGCGCTGCATGGTGTCGGGCAGTCCGGCAGTGGCCTTGTGCAGGTTCTGCACGATGGCGGTGAGCGCCTCGGCGTTTTCGCTGGAGAGGATCTGCTGCGCGCTCTCGAGCACCTCGGCGATGTTGCCGGCCAGCTCGGGCAGTTCGCTGAGGAAGGCATCGATGCCCGAGCGCATCGACTTGATCACCGGATATCGCTCGCCCTCTACCGCCGGCAGCAGGTCGCGCT
The DNA here is from genome assembly GCA_964396335.1 of uncultured Steroidobacteraceae bacterium. GTDB lineage: Bacteria > Pseudomonadota > Gammaproteobacteria > Steroidobacterales > Steroidobacteraceae > ZC4RG30. The sequence continues at coordinate 4,476 of CAYNEX010000106.1, forward strand.
CATCGCCCACCAGCCGCAGGTCGATGTACAGCAGGCCGGTGGCGAAGCTCAGCATCGACAGATTCGCCGCGGTGGTCGGCGTGATCGGCGCCGACTGGTCGATGTCGACGATGATCTGCACCCGCTCCGGGCTGCGCGGATCGAGCCGGATGCGGCGCACCTTGCCCACCTCGACGCCGAGGTAGCGCACCGAGCTGCCCTCCGAGAGGCCCGTGACCGAACCGGGGAAATAGATCTCGTAGCGCTCGTAGTTGGCGCGGTCGCGGCCTTCCGAATACCAGTAGACAAAACCGAAACCGAGCGCGAACACCAGCAGCACGAAGCTGCCGACCGCGGCGTAATTGGCCTTACGCTCCATGCGGGGCCCCCTGCTGTGCGAAGCGCGCGGCACGCGTGCCGTGGAAATAGGCCTGGATCCAGGGATGCGGGTAATCCACGATGCGCTCGCGCGTGTCCTGCACCAGCCTGCGGTCGACGATCACACCGACGCGCTGGCAGATGCGGAAGATCGTGTCGAGGTCATGCGTGATCATCACCACCGTCAGGTGCAGCTCCTGCTGCAGGTAGGCTATCAAATCGTCAAACGCCGCGGCACTGATCGGGTCCAGTCCCGAGGTCGGCTCATCCAGGAACAATAACTGCGGATCGAGCGCCAGTGCGCGCGCAAGCGCCGCGCGCTTGATCATTCCGCCTGAAAGTTGTGACGGATACTTGTGCAGGGCATCTTCCGGCAGTCCTACAAGGCGCAGCTTCAGCAGCGCCAGCTCGTCCATCGCCGCGGTGCTGAGCGAGAGATGCTCGACCATCGGCAGCTGGATGTTCTCGCGCACGGTCAGCGCCGAGAACAGCGCGCCATGCTGGAAGGTGACGCCATAACGCGCCTTGGCGCGCGTCAGCTCGCGGCCCGACAGCGTGGTGATGTCGATGCCTTCCAGGAACACGCTGCCTGCGTTCGGCCGGTGCAGGCCGAGGATGGTCCGCAGCAGCACCGACTTGCCGCTGCCGGAGCTGCCCAGCACACCGAACACCTCGCCCCGGCGCACCTGCATGTCCAGATGGTCGTGCACCACCTGGCGGCCGAAACGGTTCACCACACCGCGCACCTCGACCACCACTTCCTCGTTGCCGGCCATCAGAAGTCGATCTCCAGGAACAGCACCGCGAACAGCGCGTCGGCCAGCAGCACCAGGAAGATGGCCTGCACCACCGCCACGGTGGTCAGGCGTCCCAGCTCACGCGCCGACCCGCGCACCTGGAAACCCCGGTAGGTGCCGGCCAGCGCGATCAGGCCCGCGAACACCGGCGCCTTCACCAGGCCCGCCCAGAACGTGGTGGGCGCGATCGCCTCGTTGGCGCGCGCGATGAACTGCGCCAGCGGCATGTCCAGCAGCCACATGCACAGCAGCGCGCCACCGCCCATGCCGACCAGGTCGGCGATGATGGTCAGCAGCGGCAGTGCGATCATCATGCCGAGGATGCGCGGCAGCACCAGGGTCTCCACAGGATCGACGCCGATGGCATCGAGCGCGTCGACCTCCTCGTTGAGCCGCATCGAGCCGATCTCGGCGGCAAAGGCGCTGCCGGTGCGGCCGGCCACGATGATCGCGGTCAGCAGCACACCCAGCTCGCGCAGCACGCCGACGGTGATCAGGTCGACCACGTAGATGTCGGCGCCATAGTTGCGCAGCTGGCTGGCCGCCATGTAGGCGATGATCACGCTGATCAGGAAGGCGATCAGCGACACCACCGGGATGGCGGTGATGCCGGTGTCGTAGATGTGGCGCGCGATCGAGATCGGCCGCAGCGACCGCCAGCTCAGCAGCGCCCTGGCCAGCACGGTGGTGGCATGGCCGACGAACGACAGCCCGTCCTTCACGCCCTCGATGCGCTCCACCGTCGTGCGGCCCAGCCGCTCGACGATGTTGAAGTTGACCTCGCCGCGCAGCGCCGCCGGCCTGTCCTTGGCCTCTGCATTCAGCGCGGTGCGTACCAGCAGCAGCAGCGAGGGTTCTTCCTCGGCGAAATGCACCGCCACGCCCTGCCCGGCCAGCACCCGCGTCAGGTCATCCAGCACCCAGGCGCCGGCCACGTCCAGCCGCTCGACCCCGCGCGTGGTGATGCGCGCCTCCCGCACGCCATCAAGCTCGAGTCCGCGCAATTCCCTGCGGATGGAATCGATGGCCTCCGCGCGCCATTCGCCGCGCAGGGCCAGTTCCAGGTTCGATTCGTCGCGCCGGCTTTCGATGAAAGCCATTCAGTTCCTTCAGGTGTCGTCGCGATACCTCCGCAGACGGATCACGATGTACACCATTACGGCGGCCGCGGCGAGTCCTGACCAGAGGCTCATGCTGGAGTAAAGCGCTGACCAGTCGGGTGCACCCAGTCCTACGCCGGCCGGCCCGGGCGCATCGGCCAGCACCCAGTCGCCACTGCGCCAGGGAAAAAGCCGCCGCCCGACCAGGGACGAGAGGTGCCGGGAGTCGAACATCATCGCTTCGACCACCGTCGCAGCCAGCACCGGCACCACCGCATACATCAGGGGCGCGCGACGCGCCAGCACCGAGGCGAGCATCAGCCAGGCGGCGACCGGCGCGTACCAGAGTGCGGCAAAGACCCACCCCAGCGTGAGCACACCCAGCTGGTGATACCCGCCCAGCAGCGCTTCGATGCCGATCAGGCCGCGGGCGCGCGGATGGAAGATGGCAGCGATCGCCGTCATCAGCGGATGCACCACCGCGCAGGTGAGCAGCACCAGCAGCGGCACCAGCGCCAGCGCCACGAACGCCTTGGCCAGCACGGATTCCGCGTCGCCGACCGGCAGCGACTTCCAGAAGTGGATGCTGCGGTCCTTGCGCTCCGCATACAGGCAGTCGAGCAGGTAGGAGATGATCGCGATGCAGGCGACGCCGCCGACCAGCGCGGCCGCGGTGAGCATGGCAAACCGGCCGAACATGGCCTGCATCATCGCCGGCGGAACCTGCGAGTCCTCGATGACGATGCGGACATTGTCCCCATGGCCCATATTCACGGCGCCCAGGGCAGTCATCACCAGCAGCGCGACGCCGACGGCAACCGGCGCGATCCACAGCGACTTGTGTTCCCAGAGCTCACGCCGCAGCAGCAGCGCATACTTGTGCGTCCACAGGTTCATGCGGCCTCCTGCACGCGGGCCACGAAGAGGTCGGCGACGCTGGGTGTCCCCACCTCGCCGAACTGCGCCAGCTGCTCGCGCGGCACACCCTCGAAGAACAGCGCCGTGCGTCCGAACAGCGTGCGTTCGCTGAACGGCCGCAGCGCGCGGGCCGCCTCGAGCCGGTCGTTCGACACCACCACCTGCGCGAAGCGCGCGGGCAGGTCCTCGGTCGGCGCGTCGAGCACGATGCGACCGTTCTCGATGAAGATCACATCCGTCAGCAGGTGCTCGATCTCCTCCACCTGGTGGGTGGTGACCAGGATGGTGCGCTCCTCGTCCATGTAGTCGTTCACCAGCGTGTCGTAGAAGCGGCGGCGCATCAGCAGGTCGAGGCCCAGTGTCGGTTCGTCCAGCACCAGCAGGCGCGCGCGGATCGCCATCACCAGCGACAGGTGCAGCTGCGTGACCATACCCTTGGAGAGTTCCTTGACCTTGTGCTTGAGCTTCACGTCTGTGGAAGCCAGGAAGGCCTCGGCCCGCTCGCGATTGAAGGCCGGGTGCACGCCTTCGACGTAGGCCAGCGCATCCTTCACGCGCAGCCACTTCGGCAGCACCGCCACGTCGGCAATGAAGGACACCTCGCGCATCAGTTCATTGCGCTGGCGGGAGGGGTCACGGCCGAGCACGCTGAGCTCCCCTTCATAGGGAGTGAGCCCCAGCACCGACTTGATCACGGTGGTCTTGCCGGCACCGTTGCGGCCGATCAGGCCGACGATGCGGCCCGGCGCGACGGTGAAATCCACGCCGGCCACGGCAGTCTTGCCGCGCCCGTAGCGTTTGGTGAGGCCGCGGGCCTCGATGATTGCGGTCATTCCGGTTGCTCCGATCTTGTGGGCAGGGGCGGCACGGGTTCACTGGCAGCGGTGGCGAGCAGCGTGGCGGCATCGAGTCCGAGGCGCTGGATGGTGGCCAGCACCCGCGGCCATTCGGTTTCGAGGAAGCGGCTGCGTTCGTCCTTCATCAGCGCGGCGCGGGCGCCGGGCGCCACGAACATGCCGAGGCCGCGGCGTTTCTCCACCAGGCCTTCGTCCGCCAGCTGCTGGTAGGCCTTCAGCACCGTCAGCGGGTTCAGGCGGTATTCCGCGGCGACCTGCCGCACCGACGGCAGCGGCTCGCCTTCCTTCAGCACACCTTCCAGCACCATGGCCACCACGCGGTCCTTCAGCTGCCGGTAGATCGGCTGTGACTCATCCCATTTGGCGTCTACCGGGCTCAAGGCATCCCTCCTATTGCAGAAACAGCGGCGTCAGGCCGAGCAGGCAGAGGCCGATCCCGAGCACAGGTCCGGAGACCCGGGTGACGCGGACGACCTTCTTTTGTATCCAGAATGATATCCCCTGCCCGGCCGACACCGGCCTTTGTATCGCTGTTGAACCAACGGCCATCATCACTCAGGCCTGCACCGTGGCGGCGGCGGCCTGCAAGGTGGCCACCTGGGTGCCGGAGGCCGGATGGGCGCCGGCGGTGAACACGAGGGTGACGCTGGTGAAGATCAAGCTGGTGGCGACGCAGGCGAGGACCAGGCTCAGCGGACGGGAGAAAGATTCCATGACATGGGCTCCTGTGGGTTCGGGCCGGTGATCCATTCACCGCCCCTCTGGTGTTGTATCTGACTACAACACTACTTCAGTGTCAACACCCCACCCCGAAGATTTTCCGTGCGGCCTGTGCTGCCCCGGCAGGAGAGCGCCCGCCGCGAGTAGAATCCGGCCCCACCCAATCGCCGTGGAGAAGAAATGAAGAAGCCCGTCACCGTGACGATCACCGGCGCCGCCGGCCA
>CAYNEX010000107.1:0-9399 GCA_964396335.1 uncultured Steroidobacteraceae bacterium
CTGCGCACGCTCACACCCCCGAAATGAAGCCGGTGGAATCACCGAGCTTGTCGCGCTCGATGCCCAGCTTGTTCAGCACCGTCAGGTGCAGGTTGGCGATCGGCGTGCGCTCCGGCGGCACGATGTGGCGGCCACCCTTCAGCTTGCCGTTGCCGCCGCCCACCAGGATCACCGGCAGCGGGTAGTTGTTGTGGCGATCACTGTTCGACATGTTCGAGCCGTACATGAAGATCGAATGGTCGAGCAGCGAGCCGTCGCCATCGGGCGTGGCCGCCATCTTGTCGAGGAAGTCGGCGAAACGCTCCATGTGCCAGGTCTGCACCTTGGTGAGCTTCTCGAGTCGCTCGCGCACATTGGCGTGGTGCGACAGCGGGTGGAACCCCTCGGGCACATTCAGGAACGGATAGGCGCGGTCGGTGCCTTCCGACACCATCAGGAACGACACCACACGCGTCAGGTTGGCCTGGTAGGCCAGCGCCACCAGGTCGAACATCAGCTTCACCTGCTCGTCGAAGTTGTCCAGTTCGCCAGCCGGCGCATTGGGCAGTTCGATGCTGGAGAGGTCACGCTCCTTGGCCTTCTCGAGGCGGCGCTCGATCTCGCGGATGGTCTCGAGGTAACCGTCCATCACCCGCTTGTCGGCCGGGCCCACCTCGGCGCGCAGCGCGCGCGCGCGCTCGGCGATCAGGTCGAGGATGCTGGTGGTCTGGCGCGCGATCAGGGCGCGCTCGGCCTCGTTGTCGCCCTCGCCGAACAGCTGCAGGAACACCTTGCGCGGATTGAACTCCATCGGCAGCGGCGTGTGTGCGTCGCGGAACGACAGCGTGGTGCTGTAGAAACCGCCACCGGCGCCACCGGTGATGGTGGTCTCGGACGCCAGCTCGAGCGAGGGCAGCGGCGTTTCCTGGCCGATCACGCCGGCAATCACCTGGTCGAGCGTGATCGACATGTTGGCGCCGGTGCCGCCGGCCGGGCGCACGCACGACAGCCAGGTGGCCGGCTGCAGCGTATGCACCGAACCATGGCAGGCCACGTTCTCGAGATTGGCGAAGGAAATCACCTTCTGTTTGTGCTTCTCGAGCGGCTTCATGATGCGGTTCAGCGTGAAGTCCGGCCCCGGCGTCCAGGCGTCCACTTCCTTGCCGAACGGCGTGTTGTCCATGATGGCGCCGTGCGGGATGTAGAAGAAGCCGACGCGCGGCTTGGGCACCGCGGCGGTCTGCGCCAGTGCGGTGCCGGCCGGGATCATCGCATCGAGCAGCGGCAGGCCCATCGAGACACCCAGTCCCTTCAGGGTCGCGCGGCGGGAAATGTGCTTCTTGGTCAGGAACATGGCGACTCCCTCAGTTAACCGGCCGGACGCCGGCCACGGTGGCCTTCGTGGCCCCGGCCTCTTCACTCAGCACGATGCCCTGCATCCGGAAGGCATCGGATTCGACCACGCCTTTGACGAGGTCGAAGAAACGGTAGTTGTCCGCGGCGGCATTGCGCACGATGCGCCGCACCTGCGGCATGTCATGCGCCTCCACCTCGCGGCCGAGCGCATACATCATCAGCTTCTGCGTCATCGACCAGGCGAACTGCTCCGGCCGGCGCAGCAGCGCCTCGCGCAGTTCGACCACGCCGTTGATCTTCGTGCCATCCGGCAGCACGGTGCTGGCATCCACCGGCAGGCGCGACTCGATCTCGCGCGTGCGCCAGGCGCCGGTCACGTCGAAGTTCTCCAGCGCCAGCCCCAGCGGGTCGATCACGCCATGGCACTGGTTGCAGCTCTGCACCGAACGATGCACCTCGAGGCGTGCGCGCAGCGTGGTGGGCTGCGCGCCTTCGGTGGCGGCGAGGTTGGTTTCCACGCCCGGCGGCGGCGGCGTGGGCGGCGTGCCGATCAGGCGTTCGAGCACCCAGGCACCACGCAGCACCGGTGAGGTGCGGTCGGCATAGGACGTGCGCAGCAGCACCGCGCCCTTGCCCAGCAGGCCGTGGCGCACCGGATCGGTGAGCTGCACGCGGCGGAACTGCGAGCCGAGCACGCCCTTGATGCCGTAGTGGTTGGCGAGGCGCTCGTTCAGGAAGGTGTAGTCCGCGTTCAGCAGGTCGATGATGCTGCGGTTCTGCAGCAGCACGTCGCTCAGGAACAGGCGGATCTCGTTCGAGAAGTCCTCGCGCAGCGCATCAGTGAACCGGCCGCGGAAGATTTCCGGATCCGGCTTCACCGCCTGCAGGTCATCGACGTTCAGCCAGCGCATCGCAAAACCGGTGACCAGCGACGACGCGCGCCGGTCGAGCAGCATGCGATCGACCTGGCGGGCGTATTCGGCGTCATCCGACAGGCGGCCTTCCGCGGCCACCTTCAGCAGCGCATCGTCCGGCACATCGCCCCACAGGAAGAACGACAGGCGCGAGGCCAGCTCCAGGTCGTTGAGACGATAGGGCGACTGCCCCTCGCCGCGCGGTGCGATCACGCGATAGAGGAAGTCGGGGCTGGAGATCGTGCCCATCACGATTTCCTGCACGCCGCCGTCGAAGTGGCCGATCTCGCGCCGGCCGGCATCGTAGAAGGCCATCAGCTTCGACACATCCGCGTCGGTGACCGGACGGCGATAGGCGCGCGTGGCCAGTTCGCGGGCGATCTTCCCGGCGCAGGCGCGCTCCTCGGCAGGCTGCTGCGGATAGCAGACAAAGATGCGGTCGCGGCTGGGCGAATGCGTCAGGCGCGTCTCGCCATAGGGACCGGCGATCTCCACGTTCACCTGGCCCAGGCCGCCGCCACCGCCGCGCGGACCACCACCACCGCCGATGTTCTCGTCCGACAGCACGCGCGCGCGTTCGACCGAGGTGACGATGACCTCGTGCGTGCCGGAAGTGACCTGCAGCGGGATATTGCGGAAACGCGCCATCACCTTGTCGGCGCCGGCGACGGCTTCGCGATCGATCACGCCGAGGTCGGTGGGGCCACCCACGTCGGCGCGGAACACTTCCTTGCCGTCGATCAGGATCACCACCGTGCGGCGGAACAGCGAGGCATGCGTGTAGGCCGTGCCGGTGATCTCGTTGACGATGCTGAGGCGGTATTCGCCATCGGCCGGGAAGAAATGCCGGAACTTGATGCCCCCGGCGCTGCCCAGCGGCATCTGCCCGCCTTCGCTCTGCTGGTACAGCGTCTTGGCCACCGACGGCTTCGGATCACCCACGGCGCGCCGGGCCACATAACGCGCGGCGCTGATGTACTGGTCGAGGAAGGAGGGCGAAACACTCAGCACCGAGGCGATGTTGTCGAAGCCGTGCAGTTCGCTTTCGGGCGGCAGCAGGTCCTCGACCTTGATGTCGACACCCAGCAGCGAACGCACGGCATTGGCGTATTCGGTGCGGTTCATGCGCTGCGCGGTGACGTGGCCGGCGCGCGGCGTCTCGGCGCGGGAGTCGAGGCTGGTCTCGAGCCAGCCCACCAGCGCGTCGATCTCGGCCTGGCTGGGCTGCTTGCTGCCCGGCGGCGGCATCAGGTGGCCGCGCATCTTCACCACCACCGATTCCCACACGTTGATGTCGTGGGGGATGTCCTCGGCGTTGTAGGTGTCGAAGGCCACACCGCCGGCCCAGTCGGTGGCATTGTGACAGTCGCCGCAGTACGTCTCCACCAGTTGCAGGTGGTGTTCGGCACCGGCTGCGGGCTGCTGGGCCCAGGCAGGGGCAGTTACCGCCCAGGCTGCAATCGTGTAGACTGCCTTTCTCATTCCCATACCCCGTTCGAGTGCGACCAACGCAGCAGTGTTCCGGGATTCTAGCCCCGCGTGGTCATTGGACTGACCAAAGCGCGCGGGTTCCCTATAATTCCGCGATTGACCCGCCCCTTCTGACCGGACGTTCCAGCCAGTGAGCAAGCAAGATACCCACTTTTTCAACGTTTTCAGCGTCGTCCTTGGCCTTCTGGTCGCTTTCGCGATCTGTGTATTCGCCCTGGCTCGCTTCGTCGGCAAGACTGAACAGAACACCGCCGTGCTGCAGGACCCCCTGCTGCAGGACACCGTGGCCCAGCGCCTCGCCCCGCCGGTGCGCGTGGCCGTGGCCGGCCAGGACAACAGCGCGCTGACCATTGCGCCGGTGACCACGGCCGCGACGGCCACGGCGACGGTGGCGCTGGAGAATGGCCAGCAGGTGTATGACGTGGCCTGCGTGGCCTGCCACGGCAGCGGCCTGATGGGCGCACCGAAGCTCGGCGACGCCGCCAACTGGGCGCCGCGTCTGGCACAGGGCAAGAACACCCTGTACGACCACGCCATCAAGGGCTTCACCGGCAAGGTCGGCACCATGCCCGCCAAGGGCGGCCGCACGGACATCAGCGACGAGCTGATCCGCGCCGCGGTCGACCACATGATCGCGCAGTAACGAAGACCTGAATGGCCGGGCGCCCTTGCTAGGGCGCCTGGCCGTCCTGACGCAGGGCCAGCGCCAGCGCGACATCGGCCCGCGTCACCTCTTCCCTTCCTTCCAGATCGGCAATGCTGCGCGCCACGCGCAGGGCGCGATGCTGTGCGCGCGCGGACAGGCCGCGCTCGGCGGCGGTTTTCGCCAGCAGCCGTGCGCCGGCGGCCTCCGGCCGGCAGCGGGCCGTGGTTTCGGCCGGCCCCAGCCGCGCGTTCAGGCAGCCCTGCCGCTGCAGCTGGCGCAGCCGCGCCTGCTGCACCATTTCGCGGGCCGTGGCGCTGTCGAGCTTGTCGGCGGCAGGCACATCGCGTTCCAGCAGCGCGGCCGGCGGCACGGGTGTCAGTTCCCTGCGCAGGTCGATGCGATCCAGCCGCGGACCGGAGATGCGGCCGCGGTACCGCTGCACCTGCTCGGGCTGGCAACGGCAAGGTGGTTTCTGCAGGCCGTGGCGACCACAGGGACAGGGATTCATCGCCGCCACCAGCAGGAAGGCGGCCGGGTATTCGGCGCGCTGGTTGGCGCGCACCACGCTGACCCGGCCGGACTCGAGCGGCTCGCGCAGGGATTCGAGCACCCTGCGGTCGAACTCCGGCAGCTCATCGAGGAACAGCACCCCATGGTGCGCAAGGCTGACCTCCCCCGGCTGCACGGCAGTGCCACCACCCACGATGGCGTGGGCCGAGGCGGTGTGGTGCGGGGCGCGGAACGGCGGCGTGTGGGTGGCCGCGCGCAGGCGCATGCCTTCCCCATCCGTTGAGACACCGGCCGGATGCGAGACGGCACGGATGGCCGCCACCTCCAGCACCTGCCGCGGATCGAGTCCGGGCAGCAGCCCCGGCAGCCGCTGCGCCAGCATGGTCTTGCCGGATCCCGGTGGGCCGACGAACAGGAGGCTGTGCCCGCCGGCCGCGGCGATCACCAGCGCCCGCTTGGCCAGCAGCTGCCCGCGCACATCGGCCAGGTCTGGAACTCCCGCGGCGCCCCCTTCAACTGCCGCAGCCGGGCGGGCCGGCATCCCTGCGGCCTCCTCCCGGCAATGCTGCAGCCCGATTCCCTCTTCCGTGAGGTCATTCAGGCTGCCCAGCGCCATCACCGGCGCCCCGGCCGGCAGCGTCTCGGCCACGTTGGACTGGGGCACCACCACCGCATGCCCGGCCTGCCGCGCATGCAGCGCCGCCAGCAGCAGTCCCGGCACGGGCTTCAGCTCGCCAGTGAGGCCCAGCTCGCCATAGAACTCGGTGCGTGCCGGGTCGAAGCCCGGCTCGATCTGGCCGGAGGCGAGCAGGATGCCGATGGCCACCGGCAGGTCATAACGCCCGCCCTCCTTGGGCAGGTCGGCCGGGGCCAGATTCACCGTGATGCGCCCGGCGGGCAGCTCGAAACCGCAGGTGGCCAGCGCCGCCCGCACGCGCTCGCGGCTTTCCTTCACCGCGGCGGCGGGCAGTCCGACGATGCTGAAAGTGGGCAACCCGCTGCCCAGGTGCACCTCGACGGCCACCTGCGGCGCGGCGAGCCCGGACTGGGCCCGGCTCAGGACCTGCGCAAAACCCATCGCCTCCCCTGCACCCGGGGCGGACCGCGCCCCATCTGGAGGCAGTCTGCCGCCCGGCAGCAGGAGGCTGCGGCTGGTTAACTGGGCGAATCGCCCATCAATTCGCCCTTGTATTCACCCTGGCGGGCTTCAAGCGCCGCGACGCGCGATTCCAGCTGCGCGATCAGCTCGCGGCTGCGGGCCAGCACCCGGGTCTGGGCATCGAATTCCTCGCGCGACACCAGATCGAGGCGGCGCGTGGCATCGCGCAGCACCCGCCCGGCGTGGGTCTCCAGGTCGGTCTTCACCGCGCGCAGCGAGGCCGGAAGGTCCTCGGTGAGGCGGCGCACCAGGCTGTCGATGTCGAGCTTGTCGTTCATGGGCACTCCTCGCTGCCAATCGCACCAATGTAGTGCGCCAAATTCGTGCAGATGTCCACAACTGTGCATTTTCCGCCGCGGGCCGCCCTCTGGCGGCCCATTGGCGGCGCATAACCGCACCGTGAACCGTGGCACGGATTCTGCACTAGTCCCATGGGCGCCGAACCGGATGGTTCAAGCGTTCACGGAACTAGGCAAAGGTTCATTCGGCTCACGCGTTGCGACATGTACGTCATGAAGATCATCACTGCGATCGTCCGGCCCTTCAAGCTGGACGAAATGCGGCACGCCATCGCCCAGCTCGGGGTGCAGGGCGTGACGGTGACCGAGGTGTACGAAGCAGAGTATGGGCCGCGTGCGAAGGTCGAGATCGCGGTAGACGATTCCATCGTCGAACCGGTCCTCGAGGCCATTGCCAACATTTCGCGAACGGGCCGGAACGGCGACGGGACCATTCTTGTTGGCAATCTTGAACAAGCTATTCGAATCCGCACCGGCGAGACCGGAACAGCGGCCACTTAAGAACAGCTGGGAGTCGCATATGCGCATTGATCTCGCCTCGAAACCTACCTCGCGATGGGCGCGGGGAATCCTGATGGCCGCCCTGGCCATGCTGCCGGCATTCGCCGGCGCACAGGAGGAAGTGCCGGTGCTCGACACCGGTGATACCGCCTGGATGATCGTGGCCACTGTACTGGTCATCATGATGGCCGCCCCCGGCCTGGCGTTGTTCTATGGTGGCCAGGTGCGTTCCAAGAACGTGCTGTCGGTGTCCATCCAGATCTTCGGAGTGTTCTCGCTCCTCACCGTGCTGTGGGTCATCTACGGCTACAGCCTCACCTTCACCGGTGACGGTACCTACATCGGCGGCCTGGACGCGTTCTTCCTGAAAGGCATAGGGACCAGCGACCTGGAGGGCACCATCCCGCTGCTGCTGTTCATCGCCTTCCAGGCCACGTTCGCGGCCATCACCACGGCGCTGGCGGTCGGCGGCTTCGCCGAGCGCACCAAGTTCTCCGCGGTGCTGATCTTCGCGGTGATCTGGTTCACCCTGTCCTACCTGCCCATCGCCCGTGCGGTGTGGGGCGGCGGCTTCATCTCGGAGCTGGGCGGCATCGGCGCCATCGACTACGCCGGCGGCACCGTGGTGCACATCAACGCCGGTATCGCGGGCCTGGTCGGCGCGCTGATCGTCGGCAAGCGCCTGGGCTACCGCCAGACGGCCATCCAGCCGCACAACCTGCCCTACGTGCTCACCGGCGCTGCGCTGCTGTGGGTTGGCTGGTTCGGCTTCAACGTGGGTTCCGGCCTGGGCGCCGGCGAGAGCTCGGGTCTGGTCCTGATCAACACCTACGTCTGCACCGCCGCCGCGGTCGTGGCCTGGCTGGCTGCCGAGTGGCTGTTCAAGGGCAAGCCGACGGTGCTGGGTGCCGCCTCGGGTGCCATCGCGGGCCTGGTTGCCATCACCCCGTCCTGCGGTTCGGTGGGTGTGGCCGGTGCCATCATCCTCGGCCTGATCGCGGGTCCCGTCTGCCTCTGGGCGGTTGCCGGCCTGAAGAAGTCGCTGGGCTATGACGACTCCCTGGATGTGTTCGGTGTGCACGCTGTCGGCGGCATCATCGGCGCCATCCTGGTGGGCGTGCTGGGCCACGAGAGCTTCGGCGGCGTTGCCGAGATCGAGAGCATCGGCAAGCAGGTCGGTGTGCAGGCGCTGAGCGTGCTGTTCACCATCGTCTGGTCGGCGCTGATCACCTTCATCGCCTTCATGGTCGCCAAGGCCACCGTCGGCCTGCGCCCGAGCGAGGAAGTGGAGCGCGAAGGCCTCGACATCGCCGAGCATGGCGAGCGTGCCTACGACTGAGTGAATCCGCGGGGAACTTGACCCCCGCGAGCCCCGGCAGCCGCAAGGTTGCCGGGGCTTTTTCTTTGCGGGAGACTGCTGGCGGCAATGTGACCGGCATCACGGGACCGGTCGGCCCCCGGGGCGATACTCCGGCAACAGAGGGCACCCATGCGCAAGATCATCTGCTTCACCGCCGCCACCCTGCTGATGGCCAACGCCTTTGCCGCCGGCGAGATCTATCGCTGGAAGGGGCCGGATGGCACCTGGCATTACTCCGACCAGCCGCGCGCCGGCGCCGAGCTCGTGCGTGGCTCGCAGACGGGCCGGCCGACGCCCTCACCGGCTCCCGCCGCGCCGGCACCGGTCGCGCAGCCACAGGACGACGACACCTTGCCGGTCAGCCGCGAGGTGGTCGCCGAGGTGCGCGCCGAAGCCGCCGCCATCAAGGCCGAGCAATGCAAGGCCGCCGAAGAGCACTACCAGGCCGCCATGCGCGCCCGCCGCCTGCATCGCACCGACGAGAACGGCAACCGCGTGTACCTGAGCGATGCCGAGGCCGACCAGGCCCGCATCCAGGCGCGCGCCAACCGCGACCTCGCCTGCAACTGACGCGGCGCCCGGTCGCGGGCGTCCCGGCATGAAGCCGCTGCACCTGCCCGACTTCTGTGCACCGCGTGCGGTGCTGATGGTGCTGGTGGTGGTGGTCGCCACCGCCCTGCTGCTGACCCTGGCTGTTCCCGGCCCCGGCCCCCGCTTCTGGGGTGACCTGGCGCGCCGGCTGCTGTTCCTGATCTGGGTGGGACTGGCCGGCGCCGCGGTGCTGTGCGCGCTGCGGCCGCGCATCGCCGCGCTGGGCGCGGTGGCCGGCGCGGCGCTGGTGCTGGGCGTGGTGGTGGTCGTGGTGGCCGGCATCTCCGAGGCCGCCTGCTGGATCCTCGCCAGCCGCCAGTTCAATCCCGGTTTCCTGCTCGGCAACCCGCCGGCCGACCGCGCCGTGTTCATGGCGCGCAATGTGGCCATCGCCGTGCTGGTGACCGCGGTGGCGCTGCGTTATGCCTATGTGGCGCAGCAGTGGAAGCTCAACGTGGAGGCGCAGGCACGGGCCCGTTCCGATGCGCTGCAGGCGCGCATCCGCCCGCATTTCCTCTACAACAGCATGAACACCATCGCCTCGCTGACGCGCTCGGACCCGGCGCGCGCCGAGGAAGCCGTGCTCGACCTCA
>CAYNEX010000108.1:0-9293 GCA_964396335.1 uncultured Steroidobacteraceae bacterium
AGCTGCGCCTGTCGAAGAAGGGCCCCGGCCCGGTGACCGCCGGCGACATCCAGGGCGACCATGACGTCGAGATCGTGAACCCGGAACTGGTGATCGCGAACCTGACCCAGGCCGGCAGCCTGTCGATGACGCTGAAGGTCGAGAAGGGCCGTGGCTACCGCCCGGCACAGCAGCGCGTTGCGTTCGAGGAGGCCTCGCGCCCGATCGGCCGCCTGCAGCTGGACGCTTCCTTCAGCCCGGTCCGTCGCGTGACCTACGCCGTGGATGCCGCGCGCGTGGAACAGCGCACCGACCTGGACAAGCTGGTCCTCGACATCGAGACCAACGGCACGATCGACGCGGAAGAAGCCATCCGCCGCGCCGGCAGCATCCTGAAGGACCAGCTGTCGGTGTTCGTCGACCTGCAGGGTGAGGACGAGGCCAGCGGCGCCAAGGTCACCGAGATGCAGTTCGATCCGCTGCTGCTGCGTCCGGTGGACGAGCTGGAGCTGACCGTGCGCAGTGCAAACTGCCTGAAGGCCGAGAACATCCACTACATCGGCGATCTGGTGCAGCGTACGGAAGTGGAGCTGCTGCGCACCCCGAACCTCGGCAAGAAGTCGCTGACCGAGATCAAGGAAGTGCTGCAGGGCCACGGCCTGATGCTGGGCATGCGTCTGGAAGGCTGGCCGCCGGCCGGCCTGCGCCACGACGATCGCGACGGGATCTAGGACAATGCCGGCCCCTGCGGGCCGGTGCAGCGGGGATGGAAATCCCCGCCTGAGAGAAACAGAGAGAAACTGACATGCGTCATCAACTTTCGGGTCGTCAGCTGTCGCGCAATGCGCCGCATCGCCATGCGATGCTGCGCAACATGGCCGCCTCGCTGCTGCGCCACGAGACCATCCGCACCACCGTGCCCAAGGCCAAGGAACTGCGTCGCGTGGTCGAGCCGCTGATCACGCTGGCCAAGGAAGACACCGAAGCCAAGCGTCGCCTCGCGTTCGCGCGCCTGCGTGATGCCGAGGTGGTGGCCAAGCTGTTCACCGACCTGGGGCCGCGCTTCAAGTCGCGTCCGGGCGGATACACCCGCATCCTGCACATGGCTCCGCGTCCGGGCGACGCCGCGCCGATGGCGCTGATGCAGCTGGTGGACGGCCCGGCCGCCGCCGCTGACGTCGCCGAGGGTGAAGAGGCGGGCGCGAAGAAGAAGAAGGCTGCGCCGAAGAAGAAGGCTGCCGCGAAGAAGGCTGCGCCGAAGAAGAAGGCCGCCGCGGCCTGATCCTCGCCTTGCAGCGTTGATGGAAAGCCCCGCCTCGCGCGGGGCTTTTCGTTTCTGTCGCCGAGCGGCGCGACCTAGGCCGGCGTCTCGCCCGCCACCGTGGTGCGGTACATCTCGCGCCGCCGGCCGGCGTAGTCATTGAACGCCTGGTGCACGCAGGCGCGGTTGTCCCACGCCACCAGCATGTCCGGCTCCCAGCGCAGGCGGCAGGTGAAGGCCGGCTGGGTCAGGTGGTCGTTCAGCATCTTCAGCAGCGGCGCGGATTCGAATTCGCGCATGCCCTCGATGCCGATGGCATATGACGGATCGACGTACAGCGACTGCTCGCCGGTGCGCGCATGCGTGCGCACCAGCGGATGCGCGGCACCCTCGAGCTTGCGGCGCAGTCCCTCGGGCAGCTGTTCCATGCCGCGGGTGGCCACCAGTTTGCCCACCGGGTTGTCGCGCAGCTCGGCATTGGCCTGCGCCGAAGCCAGCACATCGCGCATCGAGAAACGCACGCGCAGTCCCTGCAGCAGGCCGCGCAGCGTCGGGCTCAAGGTGCGCAGCGCCAGCGCCGCATCGGCCCACATGGTGTCGCCGCCCCAGGGCGGCACTTCCACCGAGCGCAGGATGGTGATGGCCGGCGGCTGCGGCAGGAAGGGCGAGTCGGTATGCCAGCCGGAGCCGAACACATGCGCGGAGCGATCGTCGGCCTCCTTCACCAGCGGCTGCACTTCGCGGAAGCCCGGCACGCCGTCGGTATAGGCATCCTCGGCGAATTCGCCGAAGCGGCGGCTGATCGCGTGGTGCGCGGCATGGTCCAGGCGCGCGCAGCGGAAGAAGATCATCTTGTGCCGGAACAGCGATTGCTCGATCTCGGCGAACTGCGCATCGGTGAGCGCGTTGAGGTCGACGCCGGTGATCTCGGCGCCCATGGCCGCGGCCAGCGGCCGCACCTCGATGTGCCGCAGCGCCAGTGGCGTGTTGTCGAAGCCGTCATGCGGATGCAGGTACATCCAGCCCCCTCGTGCAGTCGGCCCATCCTAAATGCGCGCGGGCAGTTGCCGCCAGCATCCGCCCGGGACTAGGCTGTGCGCCGAGCCGGATCAGGTCCGTCGGAAGAGAAACAAGAAGGGAGCAGCGCATGAAACTGGTACAGGAATTCAAGGAATTCGCGATGCGGGGCAACGTCGTTGACCTCGCCGTCGGTGTGGTCATCGGCACGGCCTTCGGCAAGATCGTGTCCTCGCTGGTGGCTGACGTGATCATGCCGCCGCTGGGCATCCTGCTGGCCGGCGTGAACTTCGCGGACCTGTCGGCCCAGGTGGGCACCAATCCGGAAGGCGAGCCGGTCGAGCTGAAGTACGGCCTGTTCATCCAGTCGATGATCGACTTCCTGATCATCGCCTTCGTGATCTTCATGGCGCTGAAGGGCATCAACAAGCTCAAGCGTCCGCCGGCTCCCGCCGCCGATGCGCCGCCGCCGCCGCCGCCGCGTGAAGAAGTGCTGCTGGAGGAGATCCGCGACCTGCTGAAGAAGCAGCAGGGCGGCTGACCCTACCCGCCCACGTCCGCGAAAGCGGCGCGGGTGAGGTTCTCGTGCCCGGCGGTGGTCACCACCACGTTGTCCTCGACGCGGATGCCACCGCAGGGCGCGAGCAATTCGACCAGGGGCCAGTTCACGGCCCTTGCATGCGGGCCGGCGGCCAGCTGCTTCAGCAGCAGGTCGATGAAATACAGGCCCGGTTCCACCGTCACCACCATGCCGGCTTCCAGCCTGCGCGTCAGCCGCAGTGCCGGATGTCCGGGCGGTCGCGGGATGGGCTCGGCGTCGGCCGCCGGGCGGAAACCGCCCACGTCGTGCACCTGCACGCCCAGCAGGTGGCCCAGTCCATGCGGCAGGAAGGTGCCGGTGACGCCCGTTTCAACGGCAGCTTCCGGTTCCATCTTCAGCACATCGGCCTCGCGCAGCAGTCGCGCCACCAGCAGGTGGGCCTGCAGGTGCAGCTCGCGCCAGTCCACGCCCGGCGCCACCGCTTCGCACAGGGACTGCTGCAGGCGGTCCACGCCATCCACCAGCGAGCCATACAGACCCGGCGAGCGCGCCCAGGTGCGCGTGATGTCGCTGCCATAACCGCGGAAGCCGGCGCCGGCATCGATCAGCAACGACAGCGAGCGCGCCGGCGCACGCGGTTCACGCCGCTGGTAGTGCAGCGTCGCGGCGTTCTCGTTCAGCGCGATGATGGGCGGATAGGGGAGGTCGTTTTCCGGCTGGCGCACCGCGCCGAGGAAGGCCAGCAGGATGTCGTACTCGGACCCGCCATCACGGAAGGCGCGTTCGGCGGCCAGGTGCCCGGCGACGCCGATGCGGGTGGCCTCGCGCAGGCAGGCGATCTCGTGGCTGGACTTGCGGCAGCGCGCCTGTTCGAGGTGCCCGATCAGCTGCGGCGGATTGCGCGCCCAGCCCGCGTCGGGCGGGTCGGGCTCGCCGATCCACGCGACGCGGCCCGGCAGCGATGGCAGTGCGGCGAGCGCGGCACCGGCATCGCGCGCCACGGTCAGGTCGAACAGCGCCGCCCAGGGTTCATCAGGTGGTTGGGGTGGACTGTGCCAGTAATCCTCCGGCGCGACGAAGACCAGCCGCGGCCGCGATCCCGGTTGCAGCACCACGAGGCTGCCGGGGGCTGCCGGCGGCGGCACCAGCCAGGTGAACCAGGGGTTGGCGCGGAAGGGATAGGCCTGGTCGTCCTGGAAGGCGAGCCGTTCGGTGCCGGCGGCAATGACCAGGGCGTCCAGTTGCGTGGCGCGCAGGGCGGCGTCGAGTGCCGACTGCACTTCGCGCAGGTGCGCGGCGAACAGCACTTCATCCAGCGGTTTCCATCCCATGCGGCAAGCATAACGCGGCGATGGGCCGCGCTTAACCGATCAACTGTCGTTGTTCCGCGACGGCGTGCGTTTTATCCAACAACAATTTTGAATGCCATCGCGGAACTCGATAAACTTTGTTGCAGCGACGCGAATGTCGCGGACGTCCAGACCCTCGTTCGCATCGCTCTGGTTCCATCTGGTTCCAAGTCGTCCTCTCTCCACTCATATCGGGAAACCCAACCATGAAGATCAAGCTCGCCCTGAGCGCCGTTGCCGTTGCGCTGGCCCTGACCGCCTGCTCGAAGCAGGATGATTCGATCGCTGCCGCCCAGGAAGCCGCCGATGCCGCCAACGAGGCTGCTGCTGCCGCCACCGAGTCGGCTGCTGCCGCGACCTCCGAGGCCGCTGCCGAGTTCGCCGCCGAAGCCGCCGCTGCCGCCGACCAGGCTGCCGACGCTGCCGAGCAGGCTGTCGAGGCCGGCACCGCTGCCGTCGAGGCCGCCGCGCAGTAAGACACCGCAAGGTGCGAGTGCCCAGCCTGAATGGCCGGGCGCCACGAGCCCGGCCAGGACGCAAGACCTGTCCGGGCTCGTCTGTTTCTGGAGGATGGTGGAGGAGATGACCGTCAGCCTGCGGGATGCACGCGAACATGCCGACGATCGCGCCTGGATCGAAAGCGTGTACCGGGACTACCTCGATGACCTGCACACGCGCAGGACGGGGCTGTTCCCCGTGCTCGGCGCGCTCGGGATGGGCGAGACACACCAGGTGCAGACCTGGCTGGCCGACCGCGACGCCGTGCTGCTGGCCATCCTCGACCACGGGCAGCGCGCCGGTTTCGCGCTGGTGGTGAAACAGCGCAATGGACCGGTCGACCACCGGCTGGTCGAGTTCTTCATCACCCGCAAGCAGCGCCGGCGCGGACTGGGCCGGGCCGCCGCGCGGCTGATCTTCGACCGTTTCGCCGGCCGCTGGGAGGTCGTGCAGGATTCCGGCAACCGCAATGCCATCGCTTTCTGGCGCAATGTGCTGGCGGCCTACACGCGCGGGGATTATCGTGAGCGCAGCGCACACGGCGAGGTGCGCCAGTATTTTTCGTCCGGCAGGACCAACACCAACAAGGGGTGAGCCATGGGAGTTTCCACGGGAGGGGGCCGGACCTTGCGGCTCGTCGTCGCATTGTTTGCTCTGGGCGCCGCGGCGCAGGCCGGCGCGGCCATGCCGGGCCTGTACTTCAACGGCTTCTACATGGATTCCTCGCTCGCCTATTCATCCGCCAACGTCGGTGAGGCCCGGGCGGAGGCCTGGCGCGCCGAGATCTGGGGTTCCGGCTATGACGCCGACGTCACCACCATCGAGGAGTCGAAGTTCGACCGCACCGACGTCGGCTACAGCTTCGGCGTGGGTTTCCAGTTCAGCGACTACCTGGCCGCCGAACTGGCCTACGTGCAGATGGGCGAGGTGCTCTACGCCGCCATCGGCAATGTGGAGCGCCGCTCCGACAGCCGCTCCTTCCGCACCAGCACCCGCCTGCGTTCCCGCGCGCGGGGCCTCGGCCTGACCGGCATCGCCATCTACCCGATGGGTGACCACTTCGCGCTGGATGCGCGCGGTGGCGTGCTGCTGGGCAAGAAGAAGGTCGGTTACACCATCGAGGTCTCCGACGGTGGTTACGATCGCCACTCGCTGAAGGATGGTTCGATGGCCTACACGCTGGGCGCGGGCATCAACTGGTCGATGGCGCCGGGCACGGCGATCCGCCTGGGTTACACGCGCCTGCAGAAGGCGCTGTATGACGGTCGCGGCGCCTCGTCCTGGGTGCTGGGCCTGAAATACGCCTGGTAATCAGGCCGCCGCGGGCGTCCCTAGAGCAGCGGGGCGAGGTATTCACCCGTCGCGCTGCCGGGCTGCGCGGCGATGTGTTCCGGCGTGCCGGCCGCCACCAGGCGCCCGCCATGGGTGCCGCCGCCGGGACCCAGGTCGATGATCCAGTCGGCCGTCTTCACCACGTCGAGGTTGTGCTCGATCACCACCACGGTGTTGCCCTCGTCACGCAGCCGGTGCAGCACGGTGAGCAACTGCGCCACGTCGTGGAAATGCAGGCCGGTGGTGGGTTCGTCGAGGATGTACAGCGTGCGGCCGGTGGCGCGCTTGGCCAGTTCGCGCGCCAGCTTCACGCGCTGCGCCTCGCCGCCTGACAGCGTGGTGGCGTTCTGCCCCAGCTGGATGTAACCCAGTCCCACGTCCATCAGCGTCTGCAGCTTCGAGGCGATCATCGGCACGGCGGCGAAGAACTGGTTCGCCTCCTCGATGGTCATCTGCAGCACTTCGTGGATGTTGCGGCCGCGGTAGCGGATCTCCAGCGTCTCGCGGTTGTAGCGCCGCCCCTGGCAGACATCGCAGGGCACATAGACATCGGGCAGGAAGTGCATCTCGACGCGGATCACGCCGTCGCCCTGGCAGGCCTCGCAGCGGCCGCCCTTCACGTTGAAGCTGAAGCGGCCGGAGTTGTAGCCGCGCGAGCGGGCCTCGGGCACCTGCGCGAACAGGTCGCGCAGCGGCGCGAACAGGCCGGTGTAGGTGGCCGGGTTCGAGCGCGGCGTGCGGCCGATCGGGCTCTGGTCGATGTCGATGACGCGGTCGATGTGCTCCAGGCCCTCGATGGCCTCGACCTTCGGTGCGTCGAAGCCGGTGAGGCCGAGGTGGCGTGCCACGCCGGCATACAGGGTGTCGTTCACCAGCGTGGACTTGCCGGATCCGGACACGCCGGTGACGCAGGTGAACAGGCCCACCGGGAATTCGGCGGTGACCTTCTGCAGGTTGTTGGCGCTGGCGCCGATGATGCGGATCACTTCCTCGCGCGGCGCGATGCGCTGCGCCGGCACCTCGATGCGCTTGCGGCCGGAGAGGTAATCGCCGGTCAGTGAAGCGGGGTTGTCGCGCACCTGCTCCGGCGTGCCCTGCGCCACCACGCGGCCGCCGTGCACGCCGGCGCCGGGACCGATGTCCAGCACATGGTCGGCGGTGAGGATGGCGTCCTGGTCATGTTCGACCACCAGCACCGTGTTGCCGAGGTCGCGCAGGCGCTTCAGCGTGGCCAGCAGGCGCGTGTTGTCGCGCTGGTGCAGGCCGATCGACGGTTCGTCGAGGATGTACAGCACGCCGGTGAGCCCCGATCCCACCTGGCTGGCCAGGCGGATGCGCTGCGCCTCGCCGCCCGACAGCGTCTCGGCGCTGCGGTCCAGCGTCAGGTAATCCAGGCCCACATCCACCAGGAAGCGCAGCCGGTCGGCGACTTCCTTCACGATGCGCGAGGCGATCTCGCCACGCCAGCCGCTGACCGCCAGCTGCTCGTGGTGCTCCAGCGCCTTCGCCACCGACAGCTCGGCCACCTGCGGCAGCGTGGTGCCCGCCACATGCACGTTGCGCGCGGTCTGGTTCAGTCGCGCGCCATGGCATTCGGCGCAGCGGCGCGTGCCCTGGTAGCGGCCCAGCTCCTCGCGCACGGTGGCCGATTCCGTCTCGCGGTAGCGCCGCTCCATGTTCGGCAGGATGCCCTCGAAGGCATGCCTGCTCTTCACCGAGCGGCCGCGTGCGTCGATGTGGCGGAATTCGATCTCGTCGTCGCCGCTGCCGTAGAGCACGGCCTGGCGGACTTCGTCGGTCAGCTCCTTCCACGGCGTCTCGACGTCGAAGCCGTAGTGCTTCGACAGCGCCTGCATCATCTGGAAGTACCAGGCATTGCGCCGGTCCCAGCCGCGGATCGCGCCGCCGGCCAGCGACAGCTCCGGATGCGTGACCACGCGTTCCGGGTCGAAGAAATCCTGGTATCCCAGCCCGTCGCAGGCCGGGCACGCGCCCGCCGGGCTGTTGAACGAGAACATCTTCGGCTCCAGCTGCGGCACGCTGTAACCGCAGGTGGGGCAGGCATGCAGGCTGGAGAACACCATCTCCTCGCGTTTGCCGCCGGCGAAGGCCAGCCGCGCCACGCCCTTGCCGAGGCGCAGCGCGGTCTCGAACGATTCGGCCAGGCGCTGCGCGATGTCATCGCGCACCTTGAAGCGGTCGACCACGGCCTCGATGTCGTGCTTGCGGCGGCCGTCCAGGTCGGGAACGGCATCCAGCTCATGGACCGTGCCATCGACGCGCGCGCGCACGAACCCCTGCGCACCCAGCTCGACGATCACCTCGTGGTGCTCGCCCTTGCGGTCCACCACCAGCGGTGCCAGCAGCAGGCAGCTTTCGCCCTCGGGCAGCTTCAGCACCTGGTCGACCATCTGGCTGACTGTCTGCGCGGTCAGGTCCACGCCATGGGTGGGGCAGCGGGGGATGCCGGCGCGCGCGTACAGCAGGCGCAGGTAGTCATAGATTTCGGTGACCGTGCCAACCGTCGAGCGCGGGTTGTGGCTGGTGGCCTTCTGCTCGATGGCAATCGCCGGCGACAGGCCCTCGATGGAGTCCACGTCCGGCTTGTCCATCATCGACAGGAACTGCCGGGCATAGGCCGACAGCGATTCCACATAGCGGCGCTGCCCCTCGGCATACAGCGTGTCGAAGGCCAGCGAGGACTTGCCCGAGCCCGACAGGCCGGTGATCACGATCAGCCGGTCGCGCGGCAGCTCGACATCGATATTGGCCAGATTGTGGGTGCGGGCGCCGCGGACGCGGATGAAATCCATGGGCTCGGGGAGGTGGTCCGGGGAAACAGCTACTATAGCGGCCCCCGGCGGCCCGGGGCGGCCCGCCACCCGGGCCAGCCATCAAATGAGCCGCCCAAAATCGGGCGAAAGACGGGCAAAATCAGTCCCCCGCCGCGATTCGCGGGGTCTTAGGCTTTCCACATCGTCAGTTCTGAAGGGGTTCCTCATGGCACGCGGCGTCAACAAGGTCATTCTGGTCGGCAACCTGGGTCAGGACCCGGAAACCCGCACCACTCCCGGCGGCACCACCGTCACCAATATCCGCATCGCCACCACCGACAGCTGGACCGATCGCGCCTCCGGCGAGAAGAAGGAATCCACCGAGTGGCACAGCGTGGTGCTGTGGAACCGCCTCGGCGAGATCGCCGCCGAATACCTGCGCAAGGGCTCGCAGGTCTACATCGAAGGCCGCCTGCAGACCCGTAAATGGCAGGACAAGCAGGGCAACGACCGCTACACCACCGAGATCGTCGCCAGCGACA
>CAYNEX010000109.1:0-9239 GCA_964396335.1 uncultured Steroidobacteraceae bacterium
GCGCTGGGTTGGTCAAGCGAGGATTGCAGGACGCCGGCTTCAAAGTGGAAAAGGTACCTGGTTTTGGTCGCAAGCGCGAAATGCTTTGTGGTAGCTTTGAAAATGGCACTGCTCTCGCTGCCCCAACCCGATGCCCGGCGAATCGGACATCGAGATCCGCCCGATCTTCGAGGCCGAGGATTTCGGCGAGGCCTACACCCCCGAGGTGAAGGAGCAGGAAGACCGCATCCGCGCGCAGCTGTCGCGCAACTGAACCACCGCCGATGGATCCAGGCCTGCGACGCAAGCTCGACGCGCTGTGGCGCATCGAATCGGCGCGCATCGTCGCGGCCGTCGCGCGCCTG
This sequence comes from uncultured Steroidobacteraceae bacterium, assembly GCA_964396335.1. Taxonomy (GTDB): domain Bacteria; phylum Pseudomonadota; class Gammaproteobacteria; order Steroidobacterales; family Steroidobacteraceae; genus ZC4RG30. Next base: position 345 of record CAYNEX010000109.1, read on the forward strand.
GTGCGCGACGTCGGCCTCGCCGAGGACCTGGCACAGGACGCGCTGGTCGAGGCGCTGGAACATTGGCCGCGGCAGGGCCTGCCCGACAACCCGGCGGCATGGCTGATGACCACGGCACGCAACAAGGCGCTGGACCGGCTGCGACAGCTGGCATTGCAGCGCCAGCGGCGGGAGGAACTGGGCGCGGATGCGGATGCGCGCGGCGAACACGTGACTCCCGACCGCAGCGAGCTGGCCGACGAGCAGCTCGACGACGATGTGCTGCGGCTGATGTTCACGGCCTGCCACCCGGTGCTGTCGAAGGAAGCACAGGTGGCGCTGGTGCTGAAGCTGCTGGCCGGCCTCACCACCACCGAGATCGCGCGCGCCTTCCTGCAGAGCGAACCCGCCATCGCGCAGCGCATCGTGCGCGCCAAACGCACGTTGTCCGATGCCGGCGTGCCGTTCGAGGTCCCACGCGGGGCCGAACTGCAGAGTCGCCTGGCCGCGGTGCTCGAATCCATCTACCTCATCTTCAACGAGGGATATGCCGCCACCCAGGGCGATGACTGGATGCGGCCGGCACTGTGCGAGGAAGCGTTGCGCCTGGCGCGCATGCTGGCCGGCCTGGCACCTGCGGAGCGTGAGGTGCATGGCCTGGCGGCATTGCTCGAACTGCAGGCCTCGCGCCTGCATGCGCGCACCGATGCGCAGGGCCGCCCGGTGCTGCTGCTGGACCAGAACCGCGCCCGCTGGGACTGGCTGCTGATCAGCCGCGGACTGGCTTCGCTGCAGAGCGCGCAGCGCCTGCCCGGTGAGGCCGGCCCCTACGAACTGCAGGCGGCGATCGCCGCCTGTCATGCCCGTGCGCGCCGTGCCGAGGACACCGACTGGCACGGCATCGTCGCGGCCTACGATGCGCTGCTGCGCGTGATGCCGACCCCGGTGGTGGAACTGAACCGCGCCGTGGCGGTGAGCCAGGCGCATGGCCCCGCAGTCGCGCTGTCGCTGGTCGAGGAGCTGGTTGCGGCCGGCCGGCTGCGCGACTACCACCTGCTGCCCGCCGTGCACGGCGACCTGCTGCAGAAGCTCGGCCGGCGCGACGAGGCCCGGGCCGAGTTCGAACGCGCCGCCGCCCAGGCCCGCAACCAGCGTGAGCGGACGCTGCTGCTGGAGCGCGCCCGCGCCGCGGCGCACTGAACCGGTGTCCAAATGACGTATTCCGGCCCCTCCCCCACGGGCCGATGATGCCCCCGCACCAACCCGGTGCGTACCTTGAGGGACTTTCCCGGATGCATGCCTATGACGTGCTGCGCGTCGGTGTCGGTGGACCGGTCGGCTCCGGCAAGACGGCGCTGGTCGACCGGCTCTGCAAGGCGCTGCGCGAGCGCCTCAACATGGCCGTGGTCACCAACGACATCTACACCCGCGAGGACGCCGAGTTCCTGGTGCGCAGCCAGGCGCTGACGCCGGACCGCATCCGCGGCGTGGAAACCGGTGGCTGCCCGCACACGGCCATCCGCGAGGATGCGTCGATGAACCTGGCGGCCATCGACGAACTCACGCATGCCTTCGAGGCCCTCGACCTGATCATCGTGGAGAGCGGCGGCGACAACCTCGCGGCCACCTTCAGCCCGGAACTCTCGGACCTGACGCTCTACGTGATCGATGTCTCCGCCGGCGACAAGATCCCGCGCAAGGGCGGTCCCGGCATCATGAAATCCGACCTCCTGATCATCAACAAGATCGACCTCGCGCCCTATGTCGGCGCCTCGCTCGAGGTGATGGACCGCGATGCCCGCCGCATGCGCGGCGAGCGGCCGTTCGTGTTCACGAACCTGAAGACCGGCCAGGGGCTGGACACGGTCATCGACTTCATCCTCGAGCGCGGCATGCTGCGCGACAAGGACAAGCTCAGCCCGCCAGCAGCCTAGCCGCCCGCGCCGCCGCGGAGGCGCGGTTCTCCACGCCCAGCTTGATGAAGATCTGCTCGAGGTGCTTGTTCACCGTGCGAGGGCTGATGCCGAGGATCTGGCCGATCTCGCGATTGGTCTTGCCGCGTGACAGCCACAGCAGAACCTCCGACTCGCGCGTGGTCACGCCGAGCTGCAGCAGCACCGCCGCCTCCTCGTCACCGCGCTTCTCGCTGAGTCGGAACAGCAGCTCGTCCGGGCCGATCGGGCTCAGCATCGCGCATTCCAGCTGCCTGCCGCCCAGTTCCAGTGTGCAGGTGGCGCCGGTGTCCTGCCGCAATGACAGCATCCGCGCCAGCATCAGCAGCGGGATCTGCGGCACCTCCGAGACATCGTCGGACAGGCAGGCGCCCAGCAGTGCGCGCGCCTTCGGCGTGCACCACTTGATGCGGCCGGCAAGGTCAGTGGCCAGCAGGAAGCGCCCCGAGGCATCCAGTGCGGTGTTCGGCCCCTGCGCCACGCGGGCGTTGTTCAGGTGCACCCGCATGCGCGCCAGCAGTTCCTCCACCACGATGGGTTTGGTCACATAGTCCACGCCACCGGCGGCCAGGCCCTGCAGCACATGCTCGGTCTCGGCCAGGCCGGTCATGAAGATCACCGGCAGGTGCGCCATCGGCGGTCGGCTCTTCAGGCGGCGGCAGGTCTCGAAGCCATCGAGCCCGGGCATCAGTGCATCCATCAGCACCAGGTCCGGGGTAATGCGCTCCACCAGCCGCAGGGCGCTTTCTCCATCCGTGGCGATCAGCACCGTGTAACCGGCGCCATCGAGCATGTCGGTCAACAGGCCCAGTGCCTCGGGCGTGTCGTCCACCACCAGCACGGTATCGCGCCGGCCCGTGCGTGGTTCCACCACGCGCTGTGCATCAAGCGTTCTCACGCAACTCCCTGATCGTCGTCATGTATCCCTGCATGTCGAAGCGGTCGATCATCGACCGCAACGCCCTCGCCAGCGAGCCCGCCTCGGGCTCGGCTGATTCAAATTCGCGCAGGCGCGCTTGGATGCCGCGCACATGGCCGATCTGGCCCAGCTGCCAGAGGTCCTCCAGGTGCTGTTCGATGCGTGCCAGCAGTTCCGGGGCCAGCTCGACGCGGCCCTGCGCGGCGATGACATCGCCGCTGTATTCCCATTGCAGGTAGAGCTGCGCCTGCAGCGCCGCCAGCAGCAGTTCGTGGTCCACCGGCTTCATCAGGAAGCCATCGTGCAGGGCCTGCTCGCTGCCCGGCAGGTACTCGTGCGCGTTGGCCGACACGATCAGCACGCGCAGTCTCTGCATCGAGGCATCCGCGCGCAAGCCGCGCAGGATGTCCCAGCCGGTCATGTCCGGCAGCGACAGGTCCACCAGCGCCAGGTCCGGGCGGAAGCGCGGCGCCAGCGCCAGCGCCTCGGCGCCGGTGGCCGCGGTCTCCACCTCGAAGTCCAGTGGCCGCAGCAGCGAGGCCATCACCTGCACATGCGCCGGATCGTCGTCCACGACCATGATGCGCCGGCGCGGACCGGCGTAACCGCGGATGTGCCGCACGCGGCTGGCAGCGGGACTTTCCAGCGCCTCGGACAGCAGCAGCCGCACCGTGAACGTGGTGCCCTGGCCCGGCGTGCTGCGCACATTGATCTCCCCGCCCATCACCTGCGTCAGCAGCTGCGTGATGGTCAGTCCCAGGCCGGTGCCGGGGATGGAACGCACCTCGGCGCCACTGCCGCGTTCGAACGGCTGGAACACCCGCTGCAGGTCCTCGGCCGAGATGCCCATGCCGGTGTCACTGATCTCGAACTCGGCCACCTGGTTGCGATAGCGCACCGCCAGCGAGGCATGCCCGCGGGTGGTGTACTTCACTGCATTGGACAGCAGGTTGATCAGGATCTGGCGCAGGCGTTTCTCGTCCGCATACACCACGGTGGGCAGATGCGCGGCGCGCTCGCAGTGGAAGACGATGCCCTTGTCGGCCGCCTGCAGGCTGAACATGTCCTCCAGCTGGTCGAGGAACTCGCCCAGGTTCAGACGGTCGCGGTTCAGCTTCAGGAGGCCGCCCTCGATGCGCGAGATGTCGAGCAGGCCGTCGATCAGGCTCGCCAGGTGCTCGGCGCTGCGGCGGATCACGGTCACCGCGTTCGGCGGAGGATCCTCCGGCGATCGTTCCATCAGCTGCGCATAGCCGTAGATGGAATTCAGCGGCGTGCGCATCTCATGCGACAGGCCGATGATGTAGCGCGACTTGGCGAGGTTTGCCGACTCGGCGGTTTCCTTGGCGCGCTGCAGGGCCTCGTCGGTGCGCTGGTGGGCGGCGATCTCCTCCATCAGCATCGCCGTCTGGCGCGCCGACTCGCGCTCGGCGCTGCGCCGGTTCTCCACCGCCAGCACGATCACCCACACCACCACGGCCGACAGCACCAGGAAGCTGAAATAGACCATGGTCAGCGTCGAACGCCGCGCCGCCCCGGACACCGGGTCACCGTCGGCTGTGAAGGCGTGGATGAAGGCCAAGAGCATCGCCACCAGCAGGTTCGACAGCACCATCAGGCCGATGAACCGGCCACCGCGCGTGTCGGCCAGTGCAGCCAGCCGCGGCGGCAGCGCGCGGCCGAGGAAGGCGCGCACCTGCTCGGAGAACCGCGCCTCGGGCTTGCACAGGTCGTGGCAGCGCGCATCCAGCGAACAGCACAGCGAGCAGATCGAACCGCCATAAGCCGGGCACAGCGCCATGTCGGCGGGCTCGAAGCGGTTCTCGCACACCGAGCAGATGCCGCTGGTGCGCTCCGGGTCCGGCTGGCGCGCGAGGTAATAGCGCCCGCGCGTCCACCAGGCGATCAATGGCGCCACGAGCATCGCGGTGCCCAGCGCGATGAACGGCGACAGCACGCGCGCGGCCTCGCCCATCCAGCCCAGGTGCGCGGCACTGGACAGCAGCACCGAGGCACCCAGGGCGCCCACACCCACCGGATTCACGTCATACAGGTGCGCGCGCCGGAACTCGATGCCGCGCGGAGACAGGCCCAGCGGCTTGTTGATGACCAGGTCCGCGGTGATGGCGCCGATCCATCCTGCCGCGAAGTTGGCGTAGATGGCCAGCACGCTGGCGATGGCCGAGAAGATGCCCACCTCCATCAGCAGCAGCGCCAGCAGCACGTTGAACACCAGCCACACCACGCGCCCCGGATGCGCATGCGTGACGCGGGAGAAGAAGTTCGACCAGGCGATGGATCCGGCGTAGGCGTTGGTGACGTTGATCTTGATCTGGCAGACGATCACGAACAGGCCGGTGGCCAGCAGCGCCAGCGTCGGTGAGCTGAAGAATTCACCGAAGGCATGGTGGTACATGATGGCCGGCTCTTCGGCATCAGCCGGATCCACGCCGCGGCTGACGAGCAGCCACGCCAGGAACGAGCCCGCCAGCAGCTTCAGGCCGCCCGCCACCACCCAGCCCGGCCCGGTGCCCACCACCGCGGTCCACCAGCCGATGCGGTTGCCGGGCTTCTTCACCGGCAGGAAACGCAGGTAGTCCACCTGCTCGCCGATCTGCGGCAGCAGCGACAGCAGGATCGCGGAGGCCGCGGCAAACAGCATCCAGTCGATGCCCTGCCCGCTGCCCTGCTCGCCGGCGAAGGCGGTCCAGCCGGCGACCTCGCCCGGGTTGTGCCAGACGATGTAGGCCAGCGGCACCACCTGCAGCACCAGCCAGACCGGTTGCGTGATGATCTGGAAGCGGCTGATCAGGCTGATGCCATACAGCGCGATCGGGATCACCACCAGCGCGCTGATCAGGTGCGCGATCGCCATCGGCAGGCCGAACAGCAGGTTCAGCGCCGTGGACATGATGCTGGCCTCGATGGCGAACAGCAGGAAGGTGAACGAGGCGTAGATCAGCGAGGTGACGGTGGAGCCGATGTAGCCGAAACCGGCGCCGCGGGTCAGAAGGTCGATGTCCACGCCATGCCGGGCGGCGTTGACGCAGATCGGCAGCCCGATCAGGAACATCAGCACGCAGAAGCCGAGGATGGCGCCGACGGCATTGTCGAAGCCATAGGCCAGGGTGATCGCCCCCCCGATGGCCTCGCAGGCCAGGAAGGCGATCGGACCGAAGGCGGTATTGCCCACGCGCCAGCTCGACCGCCGCGCCTGCGAGGCGGTGTAGCGCAGCGCGTAGTCCTCCATCGTCTGGGAGGCCACCCACTGGTTGTACTGCCGACGCTCCCGAATGATGCGTTGTCGCGGGCGCATGCCACTTTCTGGTGCACCGCTGTGGTGCCCCGCCCCGTCGCTGCTCCCCGATCCACCCCGGGCTACGTCAAATGGCCTATCGGGCATACGTCATTCGGCGCGTACCCCACGTGATGCGCTTCTCATAGTTTCTCCCTTGCACGAGGCGGGCCATCCACCTGTCCGAGTCACCCCCCAAAACCCCTCTTCCATCGATAAGGATTTTCCCATGGGTAATGAACTGGTCTCCCGCTCCGCGACCCGACCGATGAGTGCGCTGCAGGGACTTGCGAAGAACAAGGTCGCCGGCGCCGTGGCCGCACTGATCGCCGGTGCCGTGGTGGCGCCCGCGGCGAATGCCGAGATCGAGCTGGGCAGCGGGCTCAGCGTCACCGGCTTCGTGGACATGTCCTACTTCAACTACGACGAGGATGGCCTGCCGTCCAGCAAGAGCTTCGGCGTCGACCAGGTCGAAATGGACTTCCTGTGGTCGGGCTCGAACGGCTTCTCCGCCCAGGTCGATATCGAGTACGGCGAGAACGGTTCGGACCTCAGCGACGAGGACGTGACTTTCGTCGAACAGGCCTTCATCACCAAGCAGTTCACTGACCAGTTCAGCATGAAGGCCGGCCGCTTCCTGAGCTACAGCGGCTGGGAAACCGAAGAGCCCACCGGCCTGTTCCAGTACAGCAGCACCGGCTACGGCGCATCCTTCTACGGCTACTACCAGCAGGGCATCTCGGCCAAGTACGACGGCGGCAAGTTCGCCATCATGGGTTCGGTGGTCAACGACGTGTTCGGCTACCAGGGCGGCCCGACCAACTACGACACCAGCAAGCTCGGCTACGAGGTCGGCCTGGCGCTGATGCCGGTCGAGGGCCTGACGGCCAAGGTCTTCTACCTGTCGGACGACAAGACCAATCGCGACGTGATCAACTTCTGGGCCTCGTATGCCATCGGCGGCTTCACCTTCGCCGGTGAGTACAACGACGCCGACTACGGCGCCGGGCAGGAAGGCGACGGCTTCCTGCTGATGGCCAACTACGCCTCCGGCAACTGGGGCATCACCGCCCGCTACCACGACTATACCGACGAGTACCTCGGAGTGAAGAACAAGGGCTTCACCCTCTCGCCGAGCTACAAGGCCAGCGACAACCTGCTGCTGGTCGCGGAATTCCGCACGGATGACTGGGGCGGTGGCGTGGACTCGAAGCAGTTCGCCCTCGAAGCCCTGTTCACGTTCTGATCCGCCCAATCACGGAGCACTCAATGAAAGCCAGAAGATCCTTCATCAAGTCGGCCGTGGCCGCTGCCGTCGCCTCGGCGGCGGTGCTGGCCGGCTGTTCGAAGTCCCCGGAGACCGCCGGCACCACTGCCACGGCCACTTCGGGCGACACCATCAAGGTCGGCATCCTGCACTCCCTCTCCGGCACCATGGCCATCAGCGAGACCACGCTGAAGGACACCGTGTTGATGCTCATCGACGAGCAGAACAAGAAGGGCGGCGTGCTGGGCAGGAAGCTGGAAGCCGTGGTCGTCGACCCGGCGTCCGACTGGCCGCTGTTCGCCACCAAGGCCGAGCAGCTGCTGGTGCAGGACAAGGTCGCGGTCGTGTTCGGCTGCTGGACCAGCGTGTCGCGCAAGTCGGTGCTGCCGGTGTTCGAGAAGAACAACGGCCTGCTGTTCTACCCGGTGCAGTACGAGGGTGAGGAATCCTCGAAGAACGTGTTCTACACGGGTGCCGCGCCGAACCAGCAGGCCATCCCGGCCGTCGACTACCTGATGAACGAGGTGGGCGTGAAGCGCTGGGTGCTGGAGGGCACCGACTACGTGTATCCGCGCACCACCAACAAGATCCTGGAGGCCTACCTGCTGTCCAAGGGCGTGGCGCCGGCCGACATCTCGATCAACTACACGCCGTTCAGCCACTCCGACTGGCAGACGCGCGTGGCGGACATCAAGAAGTTCGGCTCGGCCGGCAAGAAGACCGCGGTGGTCTCGACCGTCAACGGCGACGCCAACGTGCCCTTCTACAAGGAACTGGCCGCGCAGAAGATCTCCGCCGAGGACATCCCGGTGGTGGCCTTCTCGGTGGGTGAAGAGGAACTCTCCGGCCTCGACACCGCGCCGCTGGTCGGCCACCTGGCTGCCTGGAACTACTTCCAGAGCGTCTCCAACCCGCTCAACAGCGAGTGGATCGACAAGTGGCATGCCTTCACCGGCAACCCGAAGCGCACCTTCAATGACCCGATGGAAGCCCACGTGATCGGCTTCCAGCTGTGGGTGAAGGCGGTCGAGAAGGCTGGCACCACCGACACCGATGCCGTGGCGGACGCCATCATCGGCCTGGAAGTGCCGAACCTGACCGGCATCGGCAGCGCGAAGATGCTGCCGAACCACCACCTGACCAAGCCGGTGCTGATCGGCGAGGTGCGTGCCGACGGCCAGTTCGACACAGTGTGGAAGACGCCGTCGGCGGTGCCGGGCGACGCCTGGTCCGACTACCTGGAAGGCAGCAAGGACACCGAAGCCGACTGGGTCGAGCTGAAGTGCGGCAACTACAACAAGGTCACCAAGACCTGCTCCGGCCAGAACTACTGAGAGTCCTGACGCAAGCCAGCCCGTCCCCGTGCCGCGCGGCACGGGGCGGGTCTTCCCCGAACCCCTGAAGGCCCCGTGATCCGCTACCTCCTGACCTGCCTGTTGCTGTTCGCCACCGTCGCCTCCGCCCAGGAAGCGATGCCGGCCGA
>CAYNEX010000110.1:0-9060 GCA_964396335.1 uncultured Steroidobacteraceae bacterium
GCTCGCCATAGAAACGCAGCAGGTCGGGCACGTCCTCGGCGTATTCACGCAGCGGTGGGACGCGCACCAGCACGCCGGAAAGATGCGCCAGCAGGTCGCGGCGCAGGCCATCCTCGCCGCCGGCGCGCAGCTCGACGCCGGGCTGCGCGGTGGCGATCAGGCGCGCGTTGAAGGACACGCCCTGCCCCGCGTCGGCGCCGGCGCGATGGAAACGACCGGTCTCGATCACGCCCAGCAGCAGGCGCTGCACCTTCGGGGCGAGATCCTCGACTTCCTGGATATAAAGCGTGCCGCCCAGCGCCTGGTCGAGCAGGCCGGGGGTGACCTCGCCGCCCGGCGAGACCGAACCGAACAGGAAACTCTCGGCGGAATCCTCGGGCACGGCGCTGGCCACGAGGCTGACGAACCCGCGCGAGGCACGGGGTCCGGATTCATGGGTGAAGCGCGCCAGCGCCTCGCGGCCACTGCCCGGCTCGCCCACCAGCAGCAGCGAGGCATTCAGCGTGGCGACGCGGGTGAGCTCCTCGCGCAGCTGCTGGGCGACGCGGCTCTTGCCGAAGGTGGCCAGCAGCGGCGCCAGCTGCGGACGGCCGGCGATGCGGCGGCGCTTGCCGGCATCGAGCGCGCGCTCGACGGTGCGCAGCAGCTTGGCCAGCGACAGCGGCTTCTCGACGAAATCGAATGCGCCGAGGCGGGTGGCCTCGACGGCGGTCTCGACCGTGCCATGGCCGGACATCATCACCACCGGACAGTCCTCGGCCGAAGAGGAGGACCATTCACGCAGCAGCGTGATGCCGTCGGTGTCGGGCATCCAGATGTCGAGCAGCACCAGGTCCGGGGCGGCGCGCGCGCGCGAGGCGCGGGCCTGCCCCGCATTGGCGGCCACGTCCACTTCGTAACCCTCGTCGGAGAGGATTTCCTTCAGCAGGACGCGGATGTCGGCTTCGTCATCGACGACCAGAATCTTGCCGGTGCTCATGCGATCCCTCGTGCTGGTTGCGCGGAATCATGCGCCTCCAGCGGTAGTACGACGCGCACGTACGCGCCACCCTCGTGCCGGTTGCCCGCCTCGATGCTGCCGCCGTGTTCCTCGGCGATCTTCTTGACGATGGCGAGCCCCAGCCCCGTGCCCCTGGGTTTGCCCGTTACGTATGGTTCAAACACACGTCCGAGCATTTCTTGGTCGAATCCGTGACCGTTGTCAGCCACCATGATGACTGCAGAACCGCCCCGGGGTCCAGCGTTGTGTTGGGTAGAAACCACGACCCGGCCCTCGGCGGCCCCCTCCAGCGCCTCCAGGGCATTGGTAATCAGGTTGTTGAGGACCTGGCGCAGCCGGCCGCGGTCGGCCCGCAGGGCCGGCAGCGCCGGGTCGGTTTCCACCTCGATCTGCACCCGGGTCTCGGCGCGGTACAGGTCGGCGGCCTCGCCCACCAGCTCGTTCAGGTCGACCTGGGCGAACTTGAGCTCCGGCGCGCGGGCGTATTCGCTGAAGGCGTTGACCATGCCCTTCAGGGTCTCGACCTGCTGCACGATGGTGTGGGTGGAGCGGTCCAGCAGTTCGGCGTCGTCCCGCTCCAGCTTGCCGGCCAGGCGGCGGCGCAGGCGCTCGGCCGCCAGCTGGATCGGGGTCAGCGGGTTCTTGATCTCGTGCGCCAGGCGGCGGGCCACCTCGCCCCAGGCGGCATCGCGCTGCGCCTTGAGCATGTGGGTGATGTCGTCGAACACCAGCACAAAGCCCGACTCGCCGCCGGATGAGGGCTGCACCAGCGGCGCGCAGGCACAGCGCAGCACCCGCTCCTGCGGCACGGTGAATTCCTCCTGCCAGTCGGCGCTGCCGGCGTCGAGCATGCGGGTGACGCATTGCGCGAAGGCGGCCAGGCGCGGCGAGTCGTCATCCAGCGCATCCAGCTCGATGCCGAGGCGCAGCTCCATCGGCGTGCCCAGGATGGCGTCGGCGGCGGCATTGGCCAGCACGATGCGATGCGCGGTATCGATCACCATCACGCCGGTCGAAAGGCCGGCGAGGATCACCGCCAGGCGTTCGCGTTCGGCCTCCACCAGCGTGCGGCTGCGGCGCGCCTCTTCACTGGCGCGGCGCAGGCGTTTGGTCATGTCATTGAAGGAGTGGACGAGGTAACCCATCTCGTCGCGCGACGGCAGCGGCAGCCTGGTGCCGAAGTCTCCCTTGCCCACCGCGCGCGTGCCCTCGATCAGGTCGTGCACCGGACGGGTCAGCCGGCGCGCGGCACGCACGGCCAGGTACATCGCCGAGAGCATCGCCAGCAGCAGCACCAGCAGCAGCGTGACGCGGAAGCGCATCTTCAGCGTGCCGCTGTTGGCCTGCAGGTTGGCGTATTCGGTGCGCGCGGCGACCACGGCATTGGCCAGCTGCGAGAGTTCCGGCGGCAGCTCGTAACGGGCCACCACGAGGCGCCGCGAGCCGGTGCGGGAATCCGGGATCGGCGCGGCGGTGTTCACCACGTAGCGGTCGGCGCTTTCGGTCACCAGGCTGGTGTAGGTGCTGCCATTGCGCACCTCGGCCAGCAGCTCGGCGGGCAGGCGCGTGTCGACCTCTTCGCGTCCGTCGATGACGCTGGAGGCCAGCACCTGCTGGCCATCGGCGCCGAACACGATCAGTTCGCGCGCCTCGGCCACGCGCCGTTCGGTCTCAAGTGCCGCGGTGAGGCCTGCATTGGGAAGGTCCGACAGCGCGGTGGCGATCTCGGCGGTGCGCCGCCCCTGCTCCTGCTGCCGTTGCTGCAGGGCCAGGCGCGACTGGTCGATGGCGCGTTCCAGTCCCTGTCCCAGGTTCTTGGTGAACCAGGAGTCGATGCCGCGGCTCAGGAATGACAGCGCGAACAGATACAGGACCAGCAGCGGCACGATGGCCAGCGAGCTGAAGATGATCACGGTGCGCGCGGCCAGGCGCGAGCCGGGCACATGCGTGCGATAGTCGCGCACCAGCACGTAGATGCGGCGGACCAGCAGCGCCGCCAGCACCAGCACGCCGAGGATGGTCACGTACAGCAGCGGCTCCTGCCACTTGCCGTACTTGGCGGAGTTCTCGACCGTGCGCGAGAACACGAACAGCACGCCCAGCACCAGCACGGTGCCGATGGCCATCAACAGATAGCCGCGCCAGCGTTTCAGTGCGGCAGTTGCCATTGGTGCCACTCGGTGCTCCGGCTCCAGCCATCCAGCCAGGGCATCAACGCGCGCAGCCTGGCGGGGCTGCCGCGCCGGTAGGTGGCGCGTACACGGATGGTGTAGGTGGAGTTGGAATCGAGCTGCGGTTCGACCACGACCGGCCAGTTGACCACTTCACCGGCGGCGGCGAGCGCTTCATCGAGGGTGGTGAAGGATTGCTGCTCGCTGCTTTCCTGCTGCTTCAGCACAAACCGCTCAGTCAGGCCGTTCCACGACAGTTCGCGACGCAGCTTCACGTCCACCAGGGTGCTGTTGAACCAGTAGCGGTTCTGCCGGTCGACCTCGCATTGCAGCTCGAAGTGCACCGAGGCGCCGGCATCGAGCGCGGCCTGAACGCGCGCGTCCATCGGGTAATCGATGTGCGCATTGACCTCGAAGACCGCGTCGTGGACGTTGACCCAGGCGGCCCGCACGCGGAACGCATCCGCCGCCGCGTGCGCAAAGGCCACCGTGAACAACGGCAGCAGCAGCGCAAGCAGGCCGGACCTCATCCTCATGCAGCGGTGACTCCCTTCGTCAGGCAAGCATAGTGGAAGCCATCGGTCATTGCCGCAGCGCCGGCATTGCGCGGCGCGGTGGGAATCGACAGGTCCGGCTGCACACGCGAGAACTCGCGGTAGCGGCGCAGGAAACGGTCCACCAGCTCGCCGTTCTCGGCCGGCAGCACCGAGCAGGTGGCATAGACCAGGCGTCCGCCGGGCTTCAGCAGCGCCGCGCAGCGCTCCAGCAGCGCCATCTGCGTGGCGGCGAAACCGTCGATGTCATCGGGCCGGCGCAGCAGCTTGATGTCCGGATGGCGGCGGATCACGCCGGTGCCGGAACACGGCGCATCCAGCAGGATGCGGTCGAACAGCGCGCCATCCCACCAGCCGACCGACAGCAGGTCGGCAGCGATCAGGTTGGCCCTGAAGCCGAGGCGATCGAGGTTTTCCTGCACGCGCTGCAGTCGCCCGGCATCAATATCGAGCGCGGTCAATTCAATACCGGGTGCGCGCTCGAGGATGTGGCCGCTCTTGCCGCCGGGCGCGGCGCAGGCATCCAGCACGCGCTCGCCATCGCGCGCGTCGAGCAGCAGGGCGGCGTGCTGCGCGCCGGCGTCCTGCACGCTGAACAGGCCTTCAGCGAAACCGGGCAGCGACTGCACGTCGCGCGGCTGCGCCAGCACCACGGCGGTTTCCACTGCACCGGCGGCGGCTTCGATGCCGGCTGCGGAGAGATCCTGCAGCAGCTTGTCGCGCGTGGTGCGCGCAAGGTTCACGCGCAGGCTCATCGGCGGCGATTCATTGTTGGCCGCGATGATGGCATCGGCCTGTTCCGGCCAGGCGTTGCGCAGTGCCTTGATCAGCCAGCGCGGATGCGCCAGGCGGGCAGGCTCACTGCGGTCGATGCGCGCCACCAGCTTCTCACGCTCGCGCAGGTAACGACGCAGCAGCGCGTTGACGAAACCGTCGGCGCTTTCGCGTCCCAGCACGCGCACGGCATCCACCGCGATGTTCACCACGCTGGCGGCCGGGGCGCGCGAATATTCGATCTGGTGGATGGCGCAGGTCAGCACCGCGCGCACGGCCGGCGGCATGCGCTGTCCCGGCTGCAGCAGCGCCTCGACCAGCGGCGCCAGCCGCAGGTACCAGCGCAATGTGCCGCTGTGGATGGCGCGCACGGCGGCGCGGTCGGCCACCTCGACGTCCACCTGCGCCAGCGCAGCCTCGGCGGTGCAGCCGCCTTCGCGGATCACGGCATCAAGCGCCTGCGCGGCGGCGGCCATCACCGCGGCGCCGGGCGCCACGTCACGCCGCGGGGGCGGCGCAGTGGTGGCAGGCGCGGACTGGCGCGGTGAACGTTCACGTTGATTCACTGGAACACCTTGCCCGCGCGGTCCGCGGGCTGCATCGCATTGACGAAATCGCGCGCCGGCAGGGCCTTGCGGCCGGCGCGTTGCAGTTCGAGGACCTGCAGCACGCCATCCCCGCAACTCACGTGCAGGGCGTCGCCGTGGAAACCCAGCCAGGTGCCGGGCGCGAAGGAAACATTCTCATCGGCAGGCGCGGAGCCATCGTCGACGCAGCGGCTGCGCAGCAGCTTCACCGCTTCGCCGTCCAGCGTGGTCTCGGCCGCCGGCCAGGGATTGAAGGCGCGCACCTGCCGGTCGATGTCGCGCGCGGCGCGCGTCCAGTCGATGCGCGATTCGGACTTGGCGAGCTTGGCCGCATAGGTCACGCCCTCGGCGGGCTGCGGCACGGGACTCAATGTGCCCGCGGCCACGCCATCGAGCGCCACCAGGATCTGCTCCGCACCCGACGCCGCCAGCTGGTCATGCAGTTCGGCCGCGGTGCATTCCGGTCCGATCGGCACACGCTGCATGCACAGCACCGCACCGGTATCGAGCCCCTCGTCCATCTGCATGATCGAGACGCCGCTTTCGGCGTCACCGGCGAGGATGGCGCGCTGGATCGGCGCCGCGCCGCGCCAGCGCGGCAGCAGGGAGGCGTGGATGTTCAGGCAGCCGAAGCGCGGCAGCCCGAGCACCTCGCGCGGCAGGATCAGCCCGTAGGCCACCACCACCATCACGTCGACCCGCCATTCATGCAGCTTCGACAGCGCATCGTCGAGCGCCCCGGCATCACCGCGCAGGCGCAACGGCTGCAGCACCGGAACACCCAGTTCCAGCGCCACCTGCTTGACGGGACTTGCTGTCAGCTGCCGGCCACGCCCGGCCGGACGATCCGGCTGGGTGAACACGCCCACCACATCATGGTGTGCGGCCAGCGCGCGCAGCGCCGGCACGGCAAAGGCCGGTGTGCCGGCGAAGGCCACTCGCAGTTTCATGGAGTCGGGCGTTACACCCTCGCCGCGGCGGAGGTGTCCGCGCGGCTGCGAGCACCGCTGTGCTTGCGCTCCTTCTCGAGCTTGCGGCGGATGCGCTGGCGCTTCAGGTCCGACAGGTAATCGACGAACAGCTTGCCGTTGAGATGATCCATCTCGTGCTGCAGGCACACGGCCAGCAGCTCGGTGAGTTCTTCTTCCTTCGTGTTGCCATCGGCGTCCTGGTAACGCACGCGAACGCGCTGCGCGCGCTCGACGTCGTCATAGATGCCGGGCACCGACAGGCAGCCTTCCTGGCCCGCGGCGCGGCCTTCCTTCTCGAGGATCTCCGGGTTGATGAACACGCGCGGCGCGCTGCGGTCCTCGGTGGTGTCGATGACGATCAGCTGGTGGTGCCAGTCCACCTGCGTGGCGGCGAGGCCGATGCCCGGCGCCTCGTACATGGTCTCGAACATGTCGGCGATGCGCTGCTTCAGCTCGGCATCGAAACGCGTCACCGGCGCGGCAATCGTGCGCAGGCGCGGATCCGGGTATTCAAGGATGGTGAGGCGGGCCATTTGGGTAATCTCCGGACTCGAAAATGCTGCCGATCTTTCCTGTATGTGCGGCCGGCGACAGGAATTTCCACCTCGGCGCGTGATGCAGTCCGCAAACCTGCAGGGCGCGCAGGCGCGGGGCCGCCCGTGAGTTTATAACAGTGTGCGGTAAGGGCGCTTAGCACCTCCAAGTGGTGTAACATAACGCGGGCTTAGGAGCATAAATGGTCTCGAATCAAGCACTTGGGCGTTCCACGGGCCGTCTTCGCGGGCTGTTTCCCTCCCTCGTTGTGCTGACGATCGCCAGCGGCTGTCAGACCACGAACACCCCCGCTCCGGCTGACGAAACGCCAAGGTCCACCCCGGTGGCGGTCGCCCCCGAGGCACCGGCCAATGCCGTGGAAGCCGCCCTGGCCCGCCATGCCGCCGGTGCCGAACCCGCGCCGGCCCGCCCCGAACCCGGCCCCGCCCTCCGTCCCGACGCCCCGCTGAGCTACACGGTCAAGCGCGGCGACACCCTGTGGGATATCGCTTCGCTGTTCCTGCGCGATCCCTGGCTGTGGCCGGAGATCTGGCACGTGAACCCCTCGGTGCAGAACCCGCACCTGATCTATCCCGGTGACGTGCTGACCCTGGCCTACGGCGCCGACGGCCGCCCGCAGATCACCATGGCCCGCGGCGACGCGGTCCGGGTTTCGCCGCTTGTGCGCAGTTCGGCACTTGATGGCGGCGCGATCGCGACCATTCCCTACGAAGCCATTGCCGCCTTCCTGGGCAAGCCGGGCATCCTGTCGAAGGAAGACCTGGACAATGCCCCGCGCGTGGCCGCGCTGCGTGACCGCCACCTGATCGGCGCCATGGGCAACGACGTGTACGTGAAGAACGTGCAGGACCCGGGCCGCTACAACGTGCTGCGCGTCGGCGACCAGCTGAAGGATCCGGAGTCCGGACGGGTGCTGGGCTACATGGGCGTCTATGCCGGCGCCGCGCAGATCGAACAGGTCGCGGACCTCAGCCGCGCCCGCATCGTCGACTCGGCCCGCGAGATTGCCGCCGGCGACCTGCTGCTGAGCGAGGACATCTCCCCGGTGGCTTCCGACATCACCCCGCACGCCCCCTCGCACGATGTGCAGGGCCAGATCATGGCGGTGGTCGATGGCGTGTCGCTGATCGGCCAGTTCCAGGTGGTGGCGCTGAACCGCGGTGCCGACGCCGGCCTGCGCGTCGGCCATGTGCTGGCCATCGACCGCGCCGGCGAGACGGTGCGCGACGGCTCCTGCCGCCGCTCCGGCCTGTCGGTGTGCCGTGGCACGCTGAAGCTGCCGGACGAGCGCGCCGGCACGGTGCTGGTGTTCAAGCTCTATGACCAGATGAGCTTCGGCCTGGTGCTCGACACCACGGTGCCGGTGGGCGTGAAGGACGTGGTCCGCACGCCGTAACGCGAAAGCCGGCGTTTGCTGCAGAAAGGCCCGCCCCGCGCGGGCCTTTTGCTTTCTAGGCTGTGGCGGATGTCGAGTAACCGCTCCATTGCAGACTGGCTGGCGGCATCGGGCGCACGGCTGATCCGCCGCGGCGAGGCGGACTATCCGCCGCAGCTGGCGACGGTGTCCGGCGCGCCGGCGGAGCTGTTCGTGCTCGGCAATGCGGCGCTGCTGGGGCGGTCGCAGGTGGCGATGGTCGGGTCCCGCGCGCCCACCGCCGCCGGCCGGCGCATCGCCGCCTCCATCGCGCACGACCTGGTGAAGGCCGGCTTCACCATCACCAGCGGCCTGGCCCGCGGCATCGACGCGGCCGCGCACGCCGCCGCGCTCGAGGCCGGCGGCGCCACCGTGGCCGTGCTCGGCACCGGCCTCGATGAATGCTACCCGCGCGACAACCGCGCCTTGTTCGAGCGCATCGCCCGCGAGGGTGTGCTGGTCAGTGAATTCCCGCCCGGCACCGGACCGCGCCCGCATCACTTTCCCCGCCGCAACCGCATCATCTCGGGCCTGTCGCGCGCGGTGGTGGTGATCGAGGCCGCCGCCAGCAGCGGCTCGCTGATCACCGCCAGCCATGCCGCCGACCAGGGGCGCGAAGTGTTCGCCATACCCGGCTCACCGCTCAATCCACTGGCTGCCGGGTGCAATGAATTGATCCGCCATGGCGCGGTTCTGGCGCGGGGGGCCGCCGACATCCTCGCCGAAACAGGCCCTGCGGGCGGGCAAATTTCGCTTCTGGATCAACGGCTTGGCACCCCGGACCCAGGCGCATGCGGCGGTGCGCGGTTGGACAAGGATTACGAAATGCTGTTAGATGCGCTCGGCTTCGAACCAGCCAGCATCGACGATCTGGTGGCGCGGACGGGCCTTTCAGCCGGCTCCGTGGCCTCCATGATGCTCATCCTCGAACTGGAGGGCCGGGTCGAGCCACGCCCCGGGGCAACGTACAACCGCGTCCTATAAAGAATGAACGGCACCGTTCTCGACATCCTCCTCTACGTCTTCGACCGCTA
>CAYNEX010000111.1:0-8842 GCA_964396335.1 uncultured Steroidobacteraceae bacterium
CCATCACCTGCTGCCGGAATTCTCGGCGCTGGAGAATGTCGCGATGCCGCTGCTGGTGCGGCGTGAGCGGCCGGCGGAAGCCGAGCGGCGTGCACGTGCATTGCTGGAAAGGGTGGGGCTGGGCGCAAGGCTCGGCCATCGTCCGCACCAGCTCTCCGGCGGCGAACGCCAGCGTGCCGCGGTGGCGCGCGCGCTGGTGACCGAGCCGGCGCTGGTGCTGGCGGATGAACCCACCGGCAACCTCGACGGCATCAATGCCGCGCAGGTGTTCGAGCTGATGTTGGAGCTGAACCGCGAGCATGGCACCAGCCTGGTGGTGGTGACGCATGATGAGCGGCTGGCCGGCCGCATGGAGCGCCGGCTGGTGCTCAATGCCGGGCGCCTGCAGGAAGGCGCTGCCGTCCCGGGCTGATCCGCCCTACAGCGGCGGGTAACGCTTCTGCGCGGCGGCAGCGCGCCGCGCGGTCTTGCGGTTCATCGTGCTGATGCGCCAGAGCAGCTCCATGATGCGGTAGGAGCCGTAGCCGCCGACCACCGAACACACCAGGCAGCCGAACAGGAAGGGTTTCCAGATGGAGCCCAGGCCATGCTGCAGCCAGGTCCAGCTCAGCTCGAAATGGAAGCCGCCGGGATCACTGCCCAGCAGGAAGACACCCACCCGGTAGGCGAAGTAGTACACCGGCACGGCCGTCACCGGATTGACGATGGCCGAGGTCAGCACCAGCGTCGGCACGTTCAGGTGCCAGATCATCGCCGCCAGCAGTGACAGCGGCAGCTGTGCCGGCAACGGGATGAAGCTGATCGCGATGCCGGTGCCGAAGGCCATGGTGATGGCGCGGCGGTTCAGCGACCACAGGCGCGGGTCGCCGATCTTCGGTCCAAGCATCCGGAACAGTCGGGTGCTGCGCAGTTTCTGGGCGACGGGCCTGATTTTGACGAACAACTGACGCGGCATGCGGCGCAAGACTAGCAGGGCCGCGCGCCGGCGCATCGCGTCTTGCGCATCGTTAATGGAGCGCGAATGCGCAGTCTGCTGCTGCTGGCAGGAATCCTCACCGTGCTGTGGCTGCCCGCGGGTTGGCAGAGCCTGCCGCCCTGGGCGGCGCTGGCCCTGCTGCCGGCCCTGGCCTGGCGCCGCCTGCGCTGGCTGCTGCCGGCCGGGGTGGGGGCGGCCGTTGCGCTGCACGCAGTGGGCGAGGTGACACGGCTGCCGCCGCTGGAGGCGGGCGAACGGGTGATGGTGGAGGCGCGCGTCGCCGGCGTGCCGGCGCTGGATGCGTCCGGCTGGCAGTTCGATGCCCACATCAGTTTTCCGCGCCAGGCCGACTGGCCGCGGCAACGCTGGCGGGTGCGGATGCCGGCCGCCCTGGACGCCCCTGCGCCGGGCGAACTGTGGCAACTGGCGCTGCGCTTCGATCCGCCACGCGACGCCGGCCAGCGCCGGCTGCTGATGCGCGACCGCATCCATGCACAGGCGCGGCTGGTGGAGGGGCCGTTCAACCAGCGTCTGGCCACTGATGCCGGCGGACTGGACGGCCTGCGCTCGCGCCTGGCGCGTCGCATCGCCGACCAGGTGGCCGATCCTTCGGCGGCCTCGCTGCTGGCGGCGCTGGCGGTCGGGGTCACCGGCGAAGTCAGTCCAGGGCAATGGCAGGTCTTCAATGCCACCGGCATCACCCACCTGGTGGCCATCTCCGGCATGCATGTCACCTTCTTCGCGATGCTGAGCATGGCCGCTGCGCGCCGTCTGTGGCGGCGGCTGCCGGTGGGCCGTTACCTGCCGCGCCGCGAGCTGTTCGCCGCGGCGGTGGGCATCCTGCTGGCATTGCTGTATGCATTGCTGTCGGGATTCTCGGTGCCGGCGCAGCGCACGGTGGTGATGCTGGCCGCGTTCCTGGTCGCGCGCGAATGCGCGCGCAGCAGCCCGCCTTCCGCCAGCGTGGCCGCGGCGGTGTGGGCCGTGCTGCTGTTCGATCCGTTCGCGGCCCTGTCGGCCGGCTTCTGGCTGTCGTTCCTCGCGGTCGGTGCCATCGTGATGCTGGCCGGCGCGCGGCTGGTGCCCGGTGCGCCGCTGCGCACCGCCGTGCGGGTGCAATGGCTGGTCAGCATCGCGCTGCTGCCGGTGACCGTGGCGATCTTCGGCACCTTCTCGGCGGTGGGCCTGCTGGCCAATGCGCTGGCCATCCCGGTGTTCACGTTCCTGCTGGTGCCACCCATCCTGCTGGCCACCGGGGCATACCTGCTGCCATTCGGTGTCGGCGGCTGGTGCGGCGACCTGCTGGTGCAGCTGGCCGCATGGGTGTGCGTGTGGCTGTGGCCCTTCCTTACCTGGTGCGCGGAACTGCCCGGTGCGCTGTGGCATGCGCGCGTGCCATACAGCTGGTACCTGCTTGCGGCGCCGGCGGTGCTGCTGGCGCTGCTGCCGGTGCATCCGCTGCGGCGGGGCGCGGCCTTGCTGCTGCTGGCCTGCGTGTTCCTGTTGCGTGAGCCGGGACCTCGCCGCGGCGAGCTGTGGATCGACGTGCCCGATACCAGCGCGGCCACGGTACTGCTGCGCACGCGTGGGCACCTGCTGTTGTGGGGCACCGGAGAAAGCTTCGGCGCGCGCGGCCGCGCCTTCGCCAGGCATGTGCTGCCATTGCTGCGTGATTCCGGCCACGACACGCTGGCGCTGTGGCTGCCCGGCAGCCTGACGCGTGACACGCAGGCGGCGCTGGCGCTGGGGGCCGCCAGCATCGACGTGCAACGCACCTTGCTGCCGCCGGTGCGCGCGGCGCCTCCGGAAATGGAGCATTGCCAGCCGGAAGAATGGCAATGGGAGGACTTTCATTTCGAGGTGCAACCGCGCGCGGATGGACGCAGCTGCCTGGTGCGTGTGGCGCGCGGTGAAGTGGAATTGCGCCTCGGCGACAAGGACATGGCATTGCAGCCGCAGCCGGGTCGGGCGCTGGCACTGGTCATGGATGAGAAGGGCATCCGCCAGCGCCGCGGTCATCGGCTATGATGCGCCCCCATGTGGGAACTGTTCCAGGCCGGCGGGCCCTTCATGTGGGCCATTGCCCTGTGCTCGATCATCTCGGCGGCCATCGTCGCCGAGCGCTTGTGGACCTTGCAGCAGCGGCGCGTGATGCCGGTGGACCTCACCCGGCGCATCTGGACGCTGGTCGAGAACGGCCAGGTCAACGACAAGGTGATCCAGGCGCTCGAAACCAACTCGCCGCTGGGCAAGATCCTCGCCACCGGCCTGCAGCACCGCCATCGCCCGCGCGAGATGATGATGGAGCGCATCGAGGATGCCGGCCGCCACGTCGCGCATGAACTGGACCGCTTCCTGAACACCCTCGGCACCATTGCCGGTGTCGCGCCGCTGCTGGGCCTGCTGGGCACGGTGACCGGCATCATCAAGGCCTTCAATGCCATCTATTCCGGTGGACTGGGTGACCCGCGCGCGCTGTCGGGCGGCATCTCCGAGGCGCTGCTGACCACCGCCTTCGGCCTGATGGTGGCCATCCCCTCGTTCGTCGCCTACCGCTACCTGCGCGGCAAGGTCGACGGCATCGTGGTGCAGATCGAGAAGGACGTGGTGCGTTTCGCCGACGCGCTCAACGACCGCATGGCCGCGCCCCGGGAGAAGGCTTGAAGCTCAAGCAGCCGCGCAGGGAGGATCCGGAGATCAGCCTGATCTCGCTGATCGACGTGGTGCTGATGCTGGTGATCTTCTTCATGCTGTCCTCGACCTTCGTGGATGAGGGACGCATGAAGGTGCAGCTGCCTTCCGCCGTCGAGACGCCACGCCAGGGCCCGGCCGAACGCATCGTGGTCACGGTCACCGAGCAGGGCAGCTACCGCGTCAATGAACGCGAGCTGGCCAACTCCAGCCGCGACACGCTGCGCCGCGCGGTGGCCGAAGTGGCCGGCGAGGCGCGCGATGCCCGCGTGGTGCTGCGCGCCGATGCGCGCGCCACGCACCAGTCGGTGGTCACCGCCATGGACGTGCTCGGCCGCATGGGCTTCGCGCAACTGGATATCGCCACCGTCCAGGCCGACGCGACGCCATGACCGCGCCACTGCCGTCCGCGGCAGAGGCACGCGCCGTCTACGGACGGCTGCTCGGATACGCCAGGCCCTGGCGTGGCCAGTTCCTGATCGGTGTGCTCGGCATGGCGCTGTATGCCGCCACCGATGCCGGCACCGCCTGGTTCGTCGACCGTTTCCTGAAGCACGCCTTCGTCGAGCCCGATCCGCGGGTGGTCTGGGGTGTGCCGCTGGGCGTGCTGCTGCTGTTCCTGCTGCGCGGGCTGGGCGATTTCATCGCCACCTATTACCCGGCCAGGGTCGGCCGCCATGTGGTGAAGGCCATCCGTCGCGACCTGTTCGCGCAGTACATGCACCTGCCCACCGCCTGGTATGACGCGCAGCCGGCCGGACGCGCGCTGTCGCGGCTGGTGTATGACGCCGAGCAGGTGGCCGAGGCGGCAACGACGTCCATCGCCGTGATCATCCGTGACTCGCTGGTGCTGCTGGGCCTGCTGGGGTTCCTGTTCTGGAAGTCCTGGCAGTTCACCCTGCTGGTGCTGGTGGCCGCACCGGTGATCGGCTGGGTGCTGGGGGGCATCAACCGGCGCTTCCGCCGGCACAGCGCCCGCATCCAGCAGTCGATGGGCGATTTCACCCGCGTGGCGCAGGAATCGCTCGCCGCGCAGCGCCTGGTCAAGACCAGCAATGCCGAGGCCGCCGAACAGCGTCGCTTCGAGACGGTCAACGAACTGAACCGCCGCAACCACCAGCGGCTGCTGCGCGCCCGCGCGGCCTCCAACCCGGTGGTGCAGATGGTGGCCGCGCTGGCCCTGGCGCTGGTGCTGGGCGTGGCGCTGCGGCAGGTGATCGTTGCCGAGGTGCCGGTGAATGAATTCGTCAGCTACATCACGGCGCTGATGCTGCTGATGTCGCCGCTGCGGCGGCTGGTGAATGTGGGCGGTCCGCTGCAGCAGGGCATCGCGGCCGGCTCGGGCATCTTCGAAGTGCTCGACCTGGCGCGCGAGCCGGCCGGGGGCACGCGGCCGCTGCAGCGGGCGGAAGGCGCGATCCGCTTCAAGGCCGTGCGTTTCGGCTATGCCGGCGCGCAGGCGCCGGTGCTCGACGATGTTTCATTCGACGTCGCGCCCGGTGAAACCGTGGCGCTGGTCGGCCGCTCGGGTGCCGGCAAGTCCACGCTGGTGGCGCTGCTGCCACGCCTGTATGACCCGCAGCAGGGCGGCGTTCTGCTCGATGGCATCGATCTGCGCGAATACCGCCTTGCCGACCTGCGCCGCCAGATCGCCTTCGTCGGCCAGGACGTGCAGCTGTTCGATGCCACGCTGCGCGAGAACATCACCCTCGGTATGGATCAAGTGGACGAGGCGGCCCTGCTGGCCGCTGTCGAGGCCGCGCATGTGATGGATTTCGCCGCGAAGCTGGCCGATGGACTGGACACGCGCGTGGGCGATCGCGGCAGCCTGCTTTCCGGCGGCCAGCGCCAGCGCGTCGCGATCGCGCGGGCACTGCTGCGCAATGCGCCGCTGCTGATCCTGGACGAAGCCACCTCGGCGCTGGACGCCGAATCCGAGCGGCATGTGCAGGAGGCACTGGAGCGGCTGAAGCGGGGGCGCACCACGCTGGTCATCGCGCATCGGCTCGCTACGGTCGAGACCGCCGACCGCATCGTGGTGCTCGATGCGGGCCGCGTCATCGAATCCGGTACGCACCAGCAGCTGCTGGCGCGCGGCGGCCTGTACAGCCAGCTCTGCCAGCTGCAGTTCAATGCCTGAGGCGGACCGCGCCAGCCGGCTCGAACGCGCCTGGTATGGCGGACGGCCGCACCCGTTGCTGCAGCCACTCTCCTGGCTGTATGGCGCCATCATCGGCCTGCGCCGCGGCTTGTATTCCGCCGGCCTGCTGCGTTCCCGCCATGCCGGCGTGCCGACCGTGGTGGTGGGCAATCTCACCGCCGGCGGCACCGGCAAGACGCCGCTGGTGCTGTGGCTGGCGGCAGAAGTGCGGCGACATGGGCGCCGGCCGGGCATCGTGCTGCGGGGCTATCGCGGCAGCCAGCGCGCGGCACATCGAGTGATGCCTGAAGATGGTGCCGGTCGCGTCGGTGACGAGGCGGTGCTGCTGGCGCGGCGAGCCGGATGTCCGGTGGCCGTTGGCGCGCGTCGTGCCGAGGCGGCGCGCCTGCTGGTGGAGCAGGGCTGCGACCTCATCATTTCCGATGACGGCCTGCAGCACCTGGCGATGGCGCGTGACTTCCAGATCCTCCTCATCGATGGCGGGCGCGGTTTCGGCAATGGCGCCTTGCTGCCGGCGGGGCCGTTGCGCGAACCGGCGGCGCGGCTGCAGCAGGCCGACGTGGTGGTGATGCATGGTCCCGACCGGCATGGCCTGCTGCCGGCCGGCCGCGCGGCTGTCTGCATGCAGCTGGTGCCCGGCGCACTGGTCTCGCTGGCCACGGGGCAGGTGATCCCGCTGCAGCAGCTGCAGGGTCGCACCGTGCATGCCGTCGCCGGCATCGGTCATCCGGAACGATTCTTCGCAACGCTGCGCGAACTGGGCGCATTGCCCATCGGGCATCCGCTGCCCGACCATCACCCGCTGAACGCGGCAGACCTCAGCTTCGGCGACGGCCACTGGATCGTCATGACCGAAAAGGATGCCGTAAAATGCAGCACTCTGGCCGCCGGTCGTGATGACCTGTATTTCCTGCAGGTGTCGGCGGTTCTGCCAGACCCCGATGGCGCGCGCCTCGTTGAACGCGTGCTGTCGATACGGAGGACCTGATGCTCGACGCAAGACTGCTGGAAATCCTGGCCTGCCCGCTGTGCAAGGGCCCGGTGCTGCACAAGCGCGAGGAGGGCCTGCTGATCTGCCGTGCCGATCGCCTGGCTTTCCCCATCGTCGATGGGGTGCCGGTGATGCTCGAGAACGAGGCCCGCGTCCTTTCCGCCGACGACCCGCTGCTGGACCGCTGACCACCCCGCGATGTTCCGCGTCGTCATCCCGGCCCGCTTTGCTTCCTCGCGCCTGCCGGGCAAGCCACTGCAGCAGATCGCCGGCAAGCCGCTGCTGCAATGGGTCTACGAGGTGGCGCAGGCGTCCGGTGCGGCCGAGACGCTGATCGCCACCGACGATGAACGCATCCTGGCGGCCGCTGCGCTGTTCGGCGCCCCGGCACGCATGACCTCGCTCACGCATGTGTCCGGCACCGACCGCATCGCCGAGGTGGCGCTGCAGTCCGGCTGGGGCGAGGACGACATCGTGGTGAACCTGCAGGGCGATGAGCCGCTGATGCCGCCGGAGCTGGTCGGACAGGTGGCCGGCCTGCTCGAAACCCACGTCGATGCCGCGATCGCGACGCTCGCCAGCCGCATCGGCAGCGTGCAGGCGCTGATGGACCCGAACACGGTCAAGGTGGTCACCGATACACAGGGCAGGGCGCTGTACTTCAGCCGCGCGCCGATCCCGTGGGGACGCGATTCGGCGCCGGCCGGCATCGTCAGCCAGCGCAGCGCGCAGGGTGCGCGCCGGCACATCGGCCTGTATGCCTACCGCGTCTCGGCACTGCGGCGGCTGTCGCTGCTGCCGCCGACGCCGCTGGAAACCCTTGAGAGACTCGAGCAGCTGCGCGCGCTGGAACATGGCCTTGCGATCCGTGTGGCCGATGCGATCGCGCAACCGGGGCCGGACGTGAACACCCCCGAGGACCTCGCGCGCGTCAGCCGCCTGCTGGAAAACAGCCCGGAGCATTCGACGTGAATCCGCTCAGCATCTCGGCCCTGGAAATCACCGACGTCTCGCATGCCATGACGCTGGCACTGGGCCCGGTGTTCCTGCTCAACGGCGTCGGTGTGCTGCTGGCCATGCTGACCTCGCGGCTGGCGCGCATCGTCGATCGTGCCCGCGGGCTGGAGACGAAGCTGCGCAGCGCCGACGCGGAGGAGATCGCGCACATCCACGATGTGCTGCGCCTCACCAGCCGCCGCGCGCGCCTGGTCAACCGCGCCATCACGCTGGGCACCGTGGCTGCGTTGCTGGTGGCGATGGTGGTGGCGCTGCTGTTCGCCGCCGCATTCGTTTCGATCCCGACCGCGCATGCGATCGCGATCCTGTTCGTGGTCTGCATGGGGGCGCTGGTGGGCGCATTGCTGTGTTTCCTGATCGAGGTGCGGCTGGCCACGCAGGCGCTGCGCTTCGGGCCGCAGACCGACTGATTTCTGACATTCATCGAGGAGGGCAATCATGAAGACCCAGGCAGCCGTGGCCGTCGGCGCGAACAAGCCGCTGGAGATCCACGAAGTCGATCTGGATGGTCCGGGCCCGAACGAGGTGCTGGTGGAGATCAAGGCCACCGGCATCTGCCATACCGATGCGTACACGCTGTCGGGCAAGGATTCGGAAGGGATTTTTCCGTCCATCCTCGGCCACGAGGGCGCCGGCATCGTGCGCGAGGTGGGCCGCAACGTCACCAGCGTGAAGCCGGGCGATCATGTGATCCCGCTCTATACGCCCGAGTGCCGCGGTTGCAAGACCTGCCTGTCGCGCAAGTCGAACCTGTGCACGGCGATCCGCAGCACGCAGGGCAGGGGTGTGATGCCCGATGGCACCAGCCGCTTCCGGCTGGGCAACGAGACCATCTACCACTACATGGGCTGCTCGACCTTCTCGAACTTCACCGTGCTGCCCGAGATCGCGGTGGCCAGGGTGCGCGAGGACGCGCCGTTCGAGACCATCTGCTACATCGGCTGCGGCGTGACCACCGGCATCGGCGCGGTGATCTACACCGCCAAGGTGGAGCCGGGCGCCAACG
>CAYNEX010000112.1:0-8532 GCA_964396335.1 uncultured Steroidobacteraceae bacterium
TGCGCAACGACACATTGCGGACAATGGTCAGTTCGCCCTCGGGACTGTTAACCTTTCGGGTCAGTTCCCT
The DNA here is from genome assembly GCA_964396335.1 of uncultured Steroidobacteraceae bacterium. GTDB lineage: Bacteria > Pseudomonadota > Gammaproteobacteria > Steroidobacterales > Steroidobacteraceae > ZC4RG30. The sequence goes on from CAYNEX010000112.1 coordinate 71, forward strand.
GGCTTCGAGAACGGTCTTGCACTCCATCCGGATACTGCTGCTCGCGCTGTTGTCGATAGGGGTTGCCGCCGCCGGCGCTCCGAAAGAGCGCACCCTGCTTGTCTTCGGCGACAGCCTCAGCGCGGCCTACGGCCTGAAGACCGAGGAAGGCTGGGTGCCACAGTTGCAGAAACGGCTCCAGGACCAAGGGTACGTTTACCGGGTGGTGAACGCCAGCAGCAGCGGCGAGACCACGGCCGGCGGACGCAGCCGGATCGAACGCGCGCTCGAAACGCACCAGCCCGACCTCGTGATCCTCGAACTGGGCGCCAATGACGGACTTCGCGGCCTGCCCGTGCAGGGTGCGAAGGACAACCTCGCCGCGATGATCCGAAGCGTGCAGCAGCGCAAGGCGAAACTGCTGCTGGTGGGTATCCTGATGCCGCCGAATTATGGCCAGCGTTATGCCGACAGCTTCGCGGCCATCTATCCGGAGCTTTCGAAGGAGTTCAAAGTGCCGCTGGTTCCCTTCCTGCTCGAAGGCGTGGCGCTCGACCAGAGGTACATGCAAGCCGATGGAATGCATCCCAATGCCGCAGGCCAGCCGCGCCTGCTCGAAAACGTCTGGCCGCACCTGCAGCCGCTGCTGGAGCGCTGAGGCATGACCGAGCGCGTCTGGCTGAAGTCCTATCCGCCCGAAGTCCCGCACGACATCGACCCTTCGCGGTACGCGTCGCTGAAGGACCTGATCTGCGACGCCCTGCAGAAGCACGCGGACAAGACCGCGTACATGCTGCTGGGTCACACCGTGACCTATCGGGAGGTCGACCGCCTGTCCGCGGCCTTCGCCGCCTGGCTGCAGTCGAAGGGTCTGAAGAAAGGCGACCGCATCGCATTGATGCTGCCGAACGTGCTGCAGTATCCGATCGCGATGTTCGGCGCGCAGCGCGCCGGGCTCGTGGTGGTCAACACCAACCCGCTGTACACGGCCGATGAACTTCGCCACCAGATGGGCGATTCCGGTGCCAGCGCCATCGTGGTGCTGGAGAACTTCGCGCATGTGCTGCAGCAAGTGCTGCCCGAAACGCAGCTGAAGCATGTGCTGGTGACCGGCGTCGGCGACCTGCTGCCCGGACTGAAGGGCGGCATCGTCAATTTCGTGCTGCGGCATGTGCAGCGACAGGTGCCGAAGTGGAGCATCCCCGGCGCGGTGCGGTTTGCCGACGCGCTGCGCGAATTCGAGGGACGCTCACCGCAACCGGTGGCGCTGGACCATTCGGACCTCGCCTTCCTGCAGTACACCGGCGGCACCACCGGCGTCGCCAAGGGCGCCATGCTCACCCACGGCAACATGGTCGCCAATGTGCTGCAGTCCGAGGCCTGGTTCAGCCAGATCGCGCTGGACAACGCCACGTTCTACTTCGCGCTGCCGCTGTATCACATCTTCTCGCTGACCGCGAACTGCCTGCTCGGCATCCGGCGGGGTGCCATCGGCATCCTCGTGCCGAACCCGCGCGACTTCAAAGGCTTCGTCAAGCTGCTGCAGAAGCATCCGCCCAATTGCTTCCTGGGCGTGAACACCCTGTTCAATGCCTTGATGAACACGCCCGGCTTCGAGCGCATCGACTTCAGCAAGCTGGTCGCCACCGTCGGCGGTGGCATGGCCGTACAGGCGGCCGTCGCCAAGCGCTGGCTGGAACTCACCGGCAAGCCGCTGAGCCAGGGCTGGGGACTGACCGAGACCTCCCCGGTGGTGGCCGTGTGCCGCCTGAAGGATCGCGAATTCACCGGCGCTGTCGGACTTCCCGTGCCGTCCACCGAAGTGTCGATCCGCGATGACGACGGCCGCGAACTGGGACTGAATGCGTCCGGCGAGATCTGCGTCCGCGGGCCACAGGTGATGCAGGGCTACTGGAACCGCCCCGACGAAACCGAAAAGGTGATGCTGCCGGACGGCTGGCTGCGCACCGGCGACATCGGCCGGATCGACGAGGACGGCTTCGTGTTCCTGGAAGACCGCAAAAAGGACATGATCACCGTGTCCGGCTTCAAGGTGTATCCGAACGAGATCGAGGATGTGGCGGCCCACCACCCCGGCGTGCTCGAGAGCGCGGCGATCGGGGTACCGGATGAGAGGTCCGGGGAAGTGGTGGCGCTGTATGTGGTGAGGAAGGATCCGTCATTGACGGAGGAAGACCTGGTCGCGTACATGCGAAAGCATGTCACCTCTTACAAGGTGCCGCGGCAGGTGCATTTCAGGGATGAGCTGCCTAAGAGCAATGTGGGGAAGATTCTTAGGCGGGCGTTGAGGGAAGCCGGCTAGTCAGCTAGCGCCCTAAAGTCGGCCCTCCCCCGTCACTACCCTCACTTCCCTTGGCCGCGCGAACGGACCTTGAGCGCCCAGGTCCTGACCCGCTGTCCATGTATGCAATGATGTGGAGACCAGCAAGAACTCCTTTCTTGGTCTTCCCATTGGCAACATCTCTACTTTTGACGCGTCTCTGCTCCATCCAGTCATCTACAACTTGCAGATATGCATGCCCCTGCGATCTGGTGAACTCACTGAAGCCATCCATTTCCTCGGGATTCAGATCAGAGACATAAGCGAATCGCTCAATCAGAGACTGGCCCACAACCCCTTTCTCTGCATTCCGCCGCACAGTACCAACAAATCTCACAATCGATTTCGCTACGTGCTCGGCGACAAACTGGTCACTTTGCGAAATCGCGCCGATTTCGGTAGTGGGCAGGTACTTACCATTCGCGCATTTTCGAACCAGACCTGAGGTCAAGAGGAAGTTTATTAACTGGTCGACATCTGCCCGCGGATTGAGGTCTAGAGCGATCGCTCTGATGCTTAGACGTCCATCGGTGAGGTGTAAGGGTTTAGGCTTTGCAAACACCCCATCGAGATATCGCCCGTCCCGATGCCACTTACGGAGCAGATCCGCCGACAGGTCACCACCGTCTCGATATCGACTGGCTGATAACAATTTCCTCTCCGCCCCCTTCCTTCGACGAAGAACGCTTGAGAGAGCGAAATTGAAAGAATCCCGGATTTCCTCTTCGTTATGACCGGCATCAACCATCACTTGAAGAATGCTGGAAAGAAGATTGCGCTGCAGATTCTTTGGAATTCTTCTTGATGCCACCCGCTTCTCCCTTTCTTTTCCCAGTCTTGCTTATTGGCTCTTCCATGATCAGGACCAGCTTCGCTTTGGACCGATCGTAACTGCGCCGTCTAGTCGGAGGCGACGTTGCAGCCGCCGCCTCCGCAGCGGCCTCGAATCCCTTCAGGAAGGCTTTCATGCCCTCACTGGCGCGCTTCTCGAGAAGAATTCGACCCTTCGATCCTGCAGTCGGATACAGGGCTTCCAATTGAACCGCCCGGACTCTTGAAGTGACGATATTCGCCCGCGACTCGATTCCAACGAGATCAGCCAGCGCGCGCGCGATCGTGCGAAGACGATATTCCGCGGCCCTCTTGGAAGCAGCAGATGCTTTCAGCGAAACAACCCGCTCGTCTATAGACACCAGGTCGTGCCTTTCAAGTTCACGGAGAATGGCCCTGGCTGGCACGTCCCCACCGTACGCCTTCACAAGCGTCGCGAAGGTCACTCCGCTCCCAGCCTGCCGTAGTGGTTTAGGACCTGAACTCAGATCGAGAAATGCAGGATCGGTGGTCCAGCCTTCCAATACTGAATCTATGCGGTCCCTGGCTTCGTTTGGGACAGGTTGCCGCTGCTTCGCAAACCGCCTGACTTGCACACGAGTTAGGCCAGTCATAGCCGCTACCGCAGATTGATTGACACGCCTATTACCAAACTTGGCCTCTTCGGATGCCGCCAGGTAGTAGCCAAGCCTGGAAATCGCCTCGAATCGCTTAATCGGAACGCCCGCGGCAATCAGATATCGCGCGAACTGCGCCATGAAAGCCACGACCGCGTCCTCGACTCCAGCCTTTCGACTTCTGGACATCTCAGGCTTCAGGTGTGGTCGGTAACGACTCGCATATCTGCATTTTTCTTCGAGGAATGGGCATGCGAATAGGTAGTTTCTACTCGCTGGATGCAGAAATGCGATCACAGAAACGAAAACGCCGCCCTAGGGCGGCGTTTCGCGAGATGACTCAGGCTGGCCTAATCAGCCGCCCTTACCACCGGTGCCGATCTGACGACCGCCCTTACCACCGGTGCCGATCTGACGACCACCCTTACCGCCGGTGCCGATCTGACGACCGCCCTTACCGCCGGTACCGATCTGACGACCGCCCTTACCGCCGGTGCCGATCTGACGACCGCCCTTACCGCCGGTACCAATCTGACGGCTGCCCTTACCACCCGTGCCGATCTGGCGCAGGGCGTCGGAAGTGCCCGTAGCAACAGAGGAAATCTGAATGTTGGATCCCGAGATCGCATCGTGCTTTTCGTCAGCCACAGCGCCCACGCTGAAGCTGGACAGGGCGATCAACGAACCCGCGATAGTCCAGAAAGCTTTACGAGACATAATTGACTCCCACACACAAACCAATCCAGTCCCGGTCTTTCGCCGGTCCGTGAAATCCGTCACACAAGCGACAGCTTATGTAACGTTTCCCGAAAATATGTGATGGAAGTCCCTTTCGTCAAGGGATATGTAAAGGGCACTTATTCAGGAGTAGGAGTTTCTCCTACACGCGGCTTGTCCTTGGGAATGGACGTCCAAGCCGCAGGGGTATCCCCTTTCCTTCTTTCGATATACGAAGAAAGCGGCGTAAAGTCGTAATCTTCGGCGATGTGGTGGAACGCGGTGAGGCCAGTAGTCACAAGCTTCCCGGGTTCAGTCCAATGGACCTTGTTGCTGCTGATCCAGTCATCAACATCATTCAGCAACTTCTGAACCTTCTCTTTCAACAGGGCCTCAAATTCCGGCATCACGTAATCCGGCAACTCATCTTCAATCACAGAGCGCTGCAGTCGCTTGTGTCCGACATCCGATCTGATGTTGTGCAAGATGGTGTTCGCCAGATCAGTTATGGCGGATCCGAAGTACTCCAAGGCCTGCGGGGTGAGCACATCCGTAAACACCATCGTCCTAGCCGTGGCGCGATAGTGACGAGTGCCAACTGGCTTTACGACCTCCCACTCGACCATGTCCCGCAACACCGCCTTCGGATTTGCGGAGGGGTCGGCTCGAAAGATAAGGGTGCTGAGATTCTTCCCAGGAGTCTCTTCGAGGTCGAGTTCTAACGGCAGTCCATAGGGACCTATGTAATCCGGATCCGTGCACCATAGAAAGAGCACTTCGGAGACCACGGCTGCGTTAGTCGACTCCGGCGGCGCCAACAACTTCGGATCATCAATAAACCGATTCACATCCGCCAGCGGCACTTCCGTGTAATCCGAAATCATCGCCCGCGTCAGCGGCCCCTGGTGTCCGCGGATGCCGTCGCGCACCGCAGCCTCGACATACGCGCCCTTCAGCACCTCGCGGAATTCCTGGTACGGGATTCCCGCCCGCAGCAGGATGCGGATCATCGGTTTCAGGATCTTCCGGAACGAGAAGATCAGCTGGGCGCGGGCGGCATCGCGTAGACGCATTCTTCAACTCCTGTGGGCGGGCAGGAAGATGCGCTCATGCTCGACGATGGCATAGCGATCGGTCATGCCTGCAACGTAGTCGGCCACGGCGCGCGCGCGACCGGCGGCGCCCTGCTCGCTCTCCAGCCGCTGTGCGACGGCGCGGTGCTCGTCGGGCATCAGCAGCAGGTCATCCATGAAGGCGCGGAACAGGTCCGTGACCACGGAGCGCGCCTTGCGCGTCATGCGCCGCACGCGATAGTGGCGGTAAAGGTGTTCACGCAGGAAACGCTTGAGCTCAAGGTGGCCGGCGCGCATCTCCTCGCCCATCTGGATCAGCGGGCCATCATGGGCGCGCACGGCGTCGCTGTCGGCAGGGTCAGCCTCCGCGAGCAGTTCGCTGCTGCGCTCGATCAGGTCGACGACCATGCCATTGATCATCCGGCGCACCACTTCGTGCACCAGCAGGCGGCCGGTCAGGCCCGGATGCTGCTTTTCCACAATTGCCAGCTGGCGACCGAAGATCGGGATCTCCCGCAGCTGATCCAGTTCCAGCAGCCCGGCGCGCAGGCCGTCGTCGACATCGTGATTGTTGTAGGCGATCTCGTCGGCAAGGTTCGCCAGCTGCGCCTCGAGGCCGGGCTGCTGCCGCTCGATGAACCGTCGGCCGATATCCCCGAGTTCGCGGGCGTTGTTCAGCGAACAATGCTTCAGGATGCCTTCGCGGCACTCGAACGTCAGGTTCAGCCCCGGGAATGCGGCATAACGCTCTTCGAGCTCATCGACCACACGCAATGACTGCAGGTTGTGCTCGAAGCCGCCGTACTCGCGCATGCATTCGTTCAGCGCATCCTGCCCGGCATGGCCGAACGGGGTGTGCCCGAGGTCATGCGCCAGGCAGATGGCCTCGGTCAGGACCTCATTGAGCCCCAGCGCCACCGCCACGCTGCGCCCGATCTGGGCCACCTCCATCGAATGGGTGAGGCGCGTGCGGTACATGTCGCCTTCGTGGTTGACGAAGACCTGGGTCTTGTAGACCAGCCGACGGAAGGCACTGGAATGCACGATGCGATCGCGATCGCGCTGGAACTCGCTGCGGTACTGCGGCGGCGGCTCCGGATACCTGCGCCCTCTGGACCGCTCGTCGTGCGATGCGTACCGGGCCAGCATGTGCATTCAGCCGAAGTGCGCTGCCAGGGTGGATTGCAGCGCGTCGTCCGCGTAATCCGCGGTGAAACGCGCTGCGCCGAGCTTCTCCAGCAGCACCAGGCGGATGCGGCCGGACTTCACCTTCTTGTCCACGCGCATGCAATCGAGCGCGCGCTGGGCACCGAACTTCGGTGCTTCCACCGGCAGCTCCAGGCGCTGCAGCAGGTCGCGCACGCGGCGCACGTCCTCATCGCGCAGCAGGCCGAGGCGCGCGGACATGTCCGCGGCGATGACCATGCCGGCGGCCACGGCCTCGCCGTGCAGCCACTCGGTGTAGCCGGTGACGGTCTCGATGGCGTGGCCGAAGGTGTGCCCGAGGTTCAGCAGCGCACGATCGCCGGTCTCGCGCTCGTCGCGGCGGACCACATCGGCCTTCAGTTCGCAGGAGCGGTAGATGGCGTGGGCCATGGCCTCGTCATCCAGCTGCAGCAGCTTCTCGACATTGGCTTCGATCCACTCCAGGAAGGCCAGGTCGAAGATCAGCCCGTACTTGACCACCTCGGCCAGGCCCGCGCGCAGCTCGCGCGGCGGCAGCGTGCGCAGCGTGGTGGTGTCCGCCACCACCGCACAGGGCTGGTGGAAGGCGCCGATCATGTTCTTGCCACCGGGGTGGTTCACACCGGTCTTGCCGCCGACGGAGGAATCCACCTGCGCCAGCAGGGTGGTGGGCAGCTGCGCGAACTTCACGCCGCGCTGGTAGCAGGCGGCCGCGAAGCCGGCGAGGTCGCCGACCACACCACCGCCCAGCGCCACGACGATGCAGTCGCGGCCGAAGCGGTTGGCGATGGCCACATCGAGCACCTGCGTCATCGACTCGAGCGTCTTGTACTGCTCGCCATCGGGCAGGCGCACATCGACGATACGGCGGTCGGCCAGGGCATCCAGCACCCGCTGGGCATACAGCGGCGCCACGGTGGTATTGCTGACCAGCAGCAGGTCGCGCGCCGGCAGCAGCTCGGCCAGATGCCTGCCATCGGCAAGCAGACCCGGACCGATCAGGATGGGATAGGAGCGTTCGGCGAGGGAAACGTTGAGACTGAGCACCGGGGAATTATAGGCCGGCCGTTCCTTCGCCGCGCCGCCGTGCACCATCTCCTGTGGCCTTGCGCAGGCCCAGTTCACGCAGGATCAGCTCCGCCACGCGCGGCACCCGCCGCCCGTCGGTGGAAATGATCACGTCGGCGGTCTCCCGGTACAGCGGATCGCGCGTGATGCGCAGCTGCTCGAGCTTCTCCCTGAGCCCCTCACGGCCGCCCTTCAGCAGGGGGCGACCCCGGCCATTGCCGACCCGCTGCAGCTGCTGCTGGACCGAGGTCTGCAGGAAGACCACCACGCCGGACTGCTTCAGCAGCTCGCGGTTGGCCGGGTCCAGGACGGCGCCACCGCCGGTGGCCAGCACCATGGGCTCGCGGGCGCACAGCTCCACCAGCGCCTGGTGCTCGCGCCGGCGGAAGCCGGGCTCGCCTTCCTCGTCGAAGATGTAGGGGATGTCGACCCCGGCGGCGCGCTCCACCTCGGCATCGCTGTCGACGAAGGGCATGGCCAGCACCCGGGCGAGATGCTTGCCCACGGCGGTCTTGCCGGTGCCCATGGGGCCGATCAGGTAGATGTTGCGCTTGCCGAGCATGTGGCAAGGATATCGGCGGCCGGGGCGGGCCGTCGCCGTTTGTGAGGGGCGGAAAGCATACGGCCGCCTCGAGGGCGGCCGCATGGGTC
>CAYNEX010000113.1:0-8499 GCA_964396335.1 uncultured Steroidobacteraceae bacterium
AGGGAGCCGCCGTGATGCAGTTCCTGCTGCGCCACATCGTCGTGCTGCCCATCCTGGTGCCGCTGGTGGCGGCGGCGGCCATGCTGTTCCTGCAGGAGTCGCGCCGTCCGATCCGCATCGCGCTGGCGCTGGGTTCGGTGACCGCGCAGCTGGCGATCGGCTGCGTGCTGCTGTTCCTGACCAGCGATGCGGCGTCCTTCATCTGGCAGGACGGTGTCGGCGTCTATGCGGTCGGCGACTGGATGGCGCCGTTCGGCATCGTGCTGGTGGTCGACCGGCTGGCCGCGGTGATGGTGACCCTGGGTGCCATCGTGTCCCTCACCACGATGATCTACTCGATCTCGCGCTGGGACCGCCCGGGGCAGCCTTTCCACTCGCTGTTCCAGCTGCTGACCATGGGCCTGAACGGCGCCTTCCTGACCGGCGACCTGTTCAACCTGTTCGTGTTCTTCGAGGTGCTGCTGGCCGCCTCCTACGGACTCATGCTGAAGGGCGGCGGCCCCAACCGGGTCAAGGCCGGCATGCACTACATCGTGGTGAACCTTGCCGCCTCGGTGCTGTTCCTGGTGGGCGTGGCGATGATCTATGGCATCGCCGGCACGCTGAACATGGCCGATCTTTCCGGCCGCGCGGCGGCGCTGACCGCCGCGGATCGCGCGTTGTTCGATTCGGGCGCCGCCGTGCTCGGCATCGCCTTCCTGATCAAGGCGGCCAGCTGGCCGCTGAACTTCTGGCTGCCGGGCGCCTACTCGCTGGCCAGCGCGCCGGTGGCGGCGGCCTTCGCGATGATGACCAAGGTGGGCCTGTATGCGCTGCTGCGCGTGGGCACCATCCTGAAGGCCGACGAGTCGCTGGGCGAGGCGCTGTTCTACCTGGGCCTTGCCACGCTGGTCACCGGCTCGATCGCGATGCTGGGCGCCAAGCACCTGGCGCGGCTGGTGGCCTATTCGGTGATGGCCTCGATGGGCATCCTCTTGGCCGCGCTGGGATTGCAGCACGATTCGCTGACCGCGCCGGTGATGTACTACATGATCGTGTCGGTGCTGACCTCGTCGGCGTTCTTCATGCTCACCGGCATGACCGACCGCACGCGCATCACCGACCCGTCCAATGACCCGGATGACGACAACGCTTCGGACACCCAGCCCATCTACGTGGCCTACGGCATCAAGGAACCCTCGGTGTACCGCGATGACGACGAGGAGATCGGCATCCCGATCCCGGCCACCATGGCCTTCCTCGGCCTGATGTTCGTCTGCTGCGTGCTGCTGGTCACCGGCCTGCCGCCGCTGCCGGGCTTCGTCGGCAAGTTCGCGGTGCTGTCCACCGCGGTGCGCGTGGCGCCGGAACTGGGCGGCGGTCCCGCCGTGTGGCTGCTGTGCGCGGCGGTGCTGCTGTCCGGCCTCACCGGCGTGATCGCGCTCAGCCGCGTGGGCATGCGGCTGTTCTGGGGAGCGGCGCGCGTCACGCCGCGGCTGCGCGTCCTCGAGGCGGCGCCGGTGGCGCTGCTGGTGATGGCCTGCCTTGCGCTGAGCATCTGGACCGGCCCGGTGACCCAGTACCTGGCCTCGGCGGCGCGTTCGCTGCACCAGCCGGACACCTACATCCGCGTGGTGCTGGCGCAGCGCGAAGGCGGGCCGGCAACGGGGGATGCGCCATGATCCGCAATTTCACCCGCAGCGTTTCCCCGACGCTGGTGCTGGGCCTGACAGTGCTGTGGTTGCTGCTGAACCAGACCGTCGCGCCCGGCCATATCGTGCTCGGCGCGCTGCTGGGTACCGCGCTGGCCTGGGCGGGGTCCACGCTGCGTCCGCTGCATGCGCGCGTGCACCGCATCGACATCGCCTTCGCGCTGCTGTTCATCGTGCTGGAAGACATCATCCGCTCCAACATCGGCGTGGCGCGCATCGTGCTGGGCCTGCACGGCAATCGCCAGATCAACACCAGTTTCGTCGACATCCCGCTGAACCTGCGCGACCCGCATGGCCTTGCGGTGCTGTCCATGATCGTCACCTCGACGCCGGGCACGGTGTGGGTGGGGGTCTCGCCCGATGGCGGCACGCTGCGCCTGCACGTGCTCGACCTGGTGGATGAGGCCTACTGGGTGGACCTGATCAAGAACCGCTACGAGTGCCGGCTGATGAGGATCTTCGAATGATGAACCAGCTGCTGGACATCGCGGCCCTCTATGCGTCGCTGTGCTTCGTGCTGGCGATGATGCTGGCGCTGCTGCGCCTGTTCCTGGGGCCTTCCGCGCAGGATCGCGTGCTGGCCTTCGACACGCTGTACATCAACGGCATGCTGACGCTGCTGATGCTGGGCATCCGCTCGCATTCCAGCGTCTACTTCGACATGGCGCTGCTGATCGCGCTGTTCGGCTTCGTCAGCAGCATCGCGCTGGCGAAGTTCCTGCTGCGCGGCGAGGTGATTGAACCATGAGCGAGATCGACGTCCCGGCCTGGGCGGCCTTGCCGGCGGCGCTGCTGCTGGTGATCGGCGGCACGCTGACGGTGGTGGGCGCCATCGGGCTTGTGCGCATGCGCGACTTCCTCGCCCGCATGCACCCGCCGGCGATGGGCAACACGCTGGGCGCCGGCTCCGTGCTGATCGCCTCGATGCTGGTGTCCTCGGCGCTGCTGAAGCGTCCGGTGGTGCACGAGCTGCTGATCTCGGTGTTCATCGTGATGTCGGCGCCGATCACCGCGATGCTGCTGATCCGCGCCGCGGTGGCGCGGCGCAAGGACCGTGGCGACAAGCAGCCTGGGGCCTAGCGGCGCAGCTGCAGCGCCACGCCTTCGCGCCGCGGGTCCGAGCCGCCCTCGAGGTGATCCGGACGCACCACGATCAGGTTCAGGCCCGAGTTCTCGCCGGAAACCTCGCGCACCTGGAATCCCGCTGCCGACAAGGTGTCGGACCAGGCGCGGCCGCGTTCACCGATGGTCTCGACACTGACTGCGGGGCCGCGCGCCACGATATTGGGCAGCGCCGCGGCTTCCTGCGCCGGGAATCCGAGGTCGAGCACGGCCAGGAGCGACTTGGTCACGTAACCGATGATGGAGTTGCCGCCGGGCGAGCCGGTGACCATGTGCACATCGCCGCGGTCATCGAACACGATGGTGGGTGACATCGATGAGCGCGGTCGCTTGCCGGGACCCGGCGCATTGGCCACCGGCCTGCCACCCAGCACGGGCGGGCGCGTGAAATCGGTGAGCTGGTTGTTCAGCACGAAGCCATGCGTGAATCGCGAGGAGCCGAACGGTCCCTCGACCGTGGCGGTGAACGACACGGCATTGCCATCGAAGTCGATGATCGACAGATGCGTGGTGCCGGGCTGGTCCGGGCCGCTGGCGCGTCCCCACTGGTCGATGATGGGCCGTCCATGCAGCAGCGCGCCGGGGTCGCCCGGCTGCGGCGCATCCCCGGGCTTGAAGCCGCTGGCGGCGCGCGCCTCGATGTAGCGGGCATCCAGCAGGTCCTGCACGGGCACCGGCACCTGCTCCGGGTCGGCCACGTAATGGTCGCGGTCGGCATAACCCAGCTGCTGCGCCAGCACGAAATCGCGCAGCTTTTCCGCCTCGGTGGCCGCGCCGGAGCGGGTGCTGATCCTGTCGTACAGCGCCATGATCTGGTTCATCGCCACGCCACCGGAGGAAGAGGGCGGCGCAGAGCAGATGATGAACACGCGCCAGGGGCCGCACAGCGCCGGCTTCTCCAGCACGCGATAGTCGGCCAGGTCCTTGAGCGTCATCGCGCCGGGGATCTCCCCCGCGCGTACCGCGGCGACGATGTCCTCGGCGATGCGGCCGGTGTAGAAGGCGGCAGGCCCTTCGGCGGCCACGCGCCGCAGCACCTCGGCATAGGCGGGGTTGGTGCGGCGGTCACCCACGGCCAGCGGGCGTCCACCGGGGAAGAAATAGTCGGCGGATTCCGGATTGCGGCCCAGCGGGCCGTTCTGGAAACGCGTCCCCAGGGCATTGGCAAGGCGCGGCGAGACGATGAATCCTTCCTCGGCGAGACGGATGGCCGCGTCGAAATTGCTGGCCCAGGGCAGGCGTCCGAAGCGGTCATGGGCGGCCTTGTACAGCGCGATGGCGCCTGGCACGCCCACCGAGCGGCCCGACTGGATGGCCTGCAGGTAATTGAGTTCCTGGCCGTTGACGGTGAAGTAATCGGCGGTGGCCGCCGCTGGCGCCGTCTCGCGGCCGTCAAAGGCGATGGTGCTGCCGCTGCGGCGGTCGTGCACCACCATGTAACCTCCACCGCCGAGCCCCGAGCTCTGCGGTTCCACAAGTCCCAGCACCGCGTGCACGGCGATGGCGGCATCCACGGCGCTGCCGCCGCGGCGCAGCGCGTCGAGGCCGGCTTCCACCGCGCGACGGTCGGCGGCGGCCACCATGGCCTGGTCGGAGAGCTTCCAGGTGGTCGCGGCAGGCGAGGAAGCCGGCGGGGATTCCGGCGGCAGGGCCGAGCGGCCCGCGCAGGCGGCCAGCAGGCCCAGCAACAGGGCCGCCAGCAGGGAGGGGCGGCGCACGGAGGCTGTGGAGGTGGCGGCAGGGAGGCAGGCTTGCGGGCGTGGAAATCTCATTCCGCAAGCCTATCACCCGTCCGGTGGTCAGGCCTTCAGGACGCTGATGACCTGCGGCTCGAGGTAGGCCTCGAGGCCGAGGCGCGAATAGGTGCGCCCCATGCCGGATTCCTTCGCGCCGCCGAAGGGCACATTGGCAGCGGTGATGCGATGCTGGTTCACCCACGCGGTGCCCACTTCCAGCCGCGCGGCGATCTGTGCCGCGCGTTTCGTGTCGCGGCTCCACACCGAGCCGGACAGGCCATAACGCGTGTCATTGGCGCGGGCGATGGCGTCCTCGACGTCGTGGAACTTCAGCACCGGGAACACCGGCCCGAATTGCTCCTCGGCCACCAGCCGGTCGGCCTCATCAAGGCCGGTCACCACGGTGGGCGCGACGAAATAACCGCCGCCGCCGGGCGCATTGCCTTCGATCGCGGCGCCGCGCTGGCTGGCCTCGGCCTTCAGTTCGCACACACGTTCGAACTGGCGGCGGTTCTGGATCGGGCCCAGTGTGGTGGACGGATCAAGCCCGTCGCCCAGCTTCGCATTGCGCGCCTCGGCGGCCAGCGCGGCGCAGAGCGCGTCGTAAATGTCTTCGTGCGCGTAGATGCGCTTCACCGCCATGCACACCTGGCCGCTGTTGACCGTGGCGGCGAAGAACAGCTTCTTCGCCACGTCGGCCACGTCGACATCGGGCAGCACGATGGCGGCGTCGTTGCCGCCCAGCTCCAGCGTGACGCGCTTGAGCGTGCCGGCTGCGCTGGCCATCACCTTCTTGCCGGTGGCCACCGAGCCGGTGAAGGAAATCTTGTCGATGCCCGGATGTGCGGTGACCAGCGCGCCCAGTTCGTCGCCGCCGGACAGGATGTTCACCACGCCGGCCGGCAGGATGTCGCGCAGCAGCTCGCCGATGCGCAGCGTGGTCAGCGGCGTGAACGGCGAGGGTTTGATGATGGCGCAATTGCCGGTGTAGAGCGCCGAGGCCAGCGGGCCGGCGGCCAGGTTCACCGGCGCATTCCACGGCGTGATGATGCCGGCCACGCCCAGCGGGCGGTAGCGCAGCTCGATGAACCGTTCGGCATTGTCAAGGATGACTTCCGGCTCGATCCGGATCTTCGTCATGCCGGTGGAGAGCGTGCCGGCGCGGGCGATCTCGTCGCGCGACTGGCCCAGCGGCTTGCCCTGTTCCTGCGTGAGCAGGCGCCCCAGCGGCTCCTTGTGCGCGTCCAGCGCCTCGGCGATGCGCGCGATGCAGCCGGCACGCTCCTCCCAGGAGCGGTCACGCCAGGCCGGGAAGGCGCGGCGGGCCGCGGCGACCGCGGCGTCGAGCTCGGCGGCGCCGGCGGCGGGGCAGTGGGCGAACACCTCGCCGGTGGCCGGATTGACCACGGGGAGCTGTGCGGGAGCATCGCGGAGCTCACCGTCGATGAGCAGCCGGTAAGGGGCGTTGAAATCGATCATTCGGTTAAGATACCCCTTCAACGTTCGAGGTTCACCACATGAAAATTGGTCTTGCAGGACAAGGCGCCTTCGGCATCAAGCACCTGGAGGCGATCCGCAACATCCCCGGCATCGAGGTCATCACCCTCACCGGCGGCAACCAGGAATCCACCCGCGAAGTGGCCGAGAAATTCGGCATCCCGCACTACACGGGCGACCTTGCCGAGAGCCTGAAGCAGCCCGGCCTGGAGGCCATGATCCTGGCCACGCCCACCCAGATGCACGCCCGCCAGGCCATCCAGTGCATGGAGGCCGGCAAGCACGTGCAGGTGGAGATCCCGCTGGCCGACAACCTGGCCGACGCCGAGGCCGTGGTGCGCACGGCCGAGAAGACCGGCCTGGTCGCCATGTGCGGCCACACCCGCCGCTTCAATCCCAGCCACCAGTGGATCCGCAAGAAGATCCTCGCCGGCGAGCTGAAGATCCAGCAGATGGACGTGCAGACGTACTTCTTCCGGCGCACCAACATGAACGCGCTGGGCAAGCCGCGTTCCTGGACCGACCACCTGCTGTGGCACCACGCCGCGCACACCGTCGACCTGTTCCAGTACCAGACCGGCGAAGAGGCCTCGGTGGCGCGTGGCGTGCAGGGTCCGTTCCATCCGGACCTCAAGATCGCGATGGACATGAGCATCCAGATGAAGACGCCCTCGGGCGCGGTGTGCACGCTGTCGCTGTCGTTCAACAACGATGGCCCGCTGGGCACCTTCTTCCGCTACATCTGCGACAACGGCACCTACATCTGCCGTTACGACGACCTGTTCAACGGCAAGAACGAGCAGATCGACGTGTCGCAGGTCGATGTGTCGATGAATGGCATCGAACTGCAGGACCGCGAGTTCTTCGCCGCCATCAAGGAAGGGCGCGAGCCCAATGCCAGCGTGAAGCAGGTGCTGCCTGCCTACCGCACCCTGGACCGCATCGAGAAGTCGCTGTAAGGGATCGCCGATGTTGACGGGAGCCCTTCGGCTCCCGTCCGGCCGCAACACGGCGCGCATTCAGGCGCGCCGTTGTTGCACAAGGCTAGCGGTCGAGGATCTTCATCATCGCCGGCGGATGACGTTCGCCGGTCACCAGCGCGGCCAGTTCATCCAGCTTCGCCACCTGCGCATCCGTCAGCCGCACCTGCGCGGCGCCGAGGTTGTCGCCCAGGTGCTTGCGCGACTTCATGCCCGGGATCGTGACCACGCGCGGTGAGCGCGACAGCACCCAGGCGATCGCCACCTGCGCGGAAGTTGCACCCATTCCGGCGGCAATCTCGCCGATGGCCTCCACCAGCCGGGCATTGTGGGCGGCCGCTTCCTCCTGGAAGCGCGGATGGCTGCGGCGGTGGTCGTTTTCCGGCAGTTCGGCCGAACGGCGGAAATTGCCCGCGAGGAAACCCCGCCCCAGCGGGCTGTAGGATACGAAGGTCACGCCCAGTTCCTCGCAGGCGGCCAGCACACCCTGTTCCGGGTCGCGCGACCAGATCGAATATTCGCTCTGTACCGCCGCGATCGGGTGCACCTTGCAGGCGCGGCGCAGCGTGGCCTCGCTGCATTCGGACAGGCCGGCGTAGCGGATCTTGCCGGCCTTCACCAGCTCGGCCAGCGCGCCGGTCGATTCCTCGATCGGCACGGTGGGATCGATGCGGTGCAGGTAGAACAGGTCGATGTAATCGGTGCCGAGGCGGGCGAGGCTGGCCTCGCAGGACTGGCGGATGGTTTCCGGCCGGTTGTCCACCATCGCGCCGCCATCCGGGCTGCGCGACAGGCCGCACTTGGTGGCGATGAAAAGGCGCTGGCGGAAGGGTTTCAGCACCGCGCCGACGAATTTCTCGTTCTCGCCGACCTGGTAACTGGCGGCGGTGTCGTAGTGGTCGATGCCGGCATCGACGGCGGCCAGCAGCGTGGCACGCGCCTCGTCATCATCGCGCTGGCCGTACCAGCCGACCAGGCCCATGCAGCCGAAACCGATGGGGTGGATGGAGGCCGGACCCTGGCCCATGGGCCGCCGTCCGGCGGCAGGGGAGGTGATGCTGTTCATAGGCGCGGCACCATACCGCATCGGGCCGGGGTGGTCAGCCCGCCACCGGGCCCGGCGGGTGGGCTATCATTCGCGGCTCTTCGTTGCAGCAACATGGGCATCGCGATGATCATCGACTGTCACGGCCACTACACCACCGCTCCCCAGCCCTTCGTCGACTTCCGCGAGGCACAGAAAGCCGCGCTGAAGGACCCGGTCCAGACCCCCTCGCGCGAGTCCCTGAAGGTCAGCGATGATGCGATCCGCGAGAGCCTGGAGAAGGCGCAGCTGAAGCTGCAGCGCGAGCGCGGCTCCGACCTCACCATCTTCTCGCCGCGTGCCTCCACCATGGGGCACCACATCGGCAACGAATCCACCAGCATCGAGTGGTCGCAGATCCAGAACGACCTGATCGCGCGCGTGGTCGA
>CAYNEX010000114.1:0-8461 GCA_964396335.1 uncultured Steroidobacteraceae bacterium
CGTGGTCGGCCCTTCGGGCGCCGGCAAGAGCACGCTGCTGCAGCTGCTGCTGCGTTTCTATGATCCACAGCAGGGCCATGTGCTGTTCGACGGCATCGACATCTCGCAGGTCGATCCGGTGGCGCTGCGCCGGCAGATCGGCCTGGTGCCGCAGGATACGGTGCTGTTCGGCACCAGCGCGCGCGAGAACATCCGCTATGGCCGGCAGGATGCCGACGATGCCGCGGTCGAAGCGGCCGCCGAGGCTGCCGCCGCCGATGGCTTCATCCGCAGGCTTCCGCAGGGCTATGACACCTTCCTCGGCGAGCGCGGCACGCGTCTCTCGGGCGGCCAGCGCCAGCGCATCGCGATTGCGCGCGCCATCCTGAAGGACCCGCCGGTGCTGCTGCTGGACGAGGCCACCAGCAGCCTCGATGCCGAGAGCGAGCGGCTGGTGCAGCAGGCGCTGGAGCAGCTGATGGGGCGCAGCCGCACCACCATCATCATTGCGCATCGCCTCGCCACCGTGCTGAAGGCCGATCGTATCGTGGTGATGGACCACGGGCGCATCGTGGCATCGGGGCGCCACACCGAGCTGCTGGAATCCAGTCCGTTGTACGCGCGGCTTGCGGCGCTGCAGTTCGGCGCGGAAGCCGCCTGATTCATCGCCGCCGGCGTGGCCGGCGGCCGGGGTTCAACGGGCGGGCAGTGGCGCCGGCGAGATACGCAGCAGCGCGCCGTCGTCCTCGTCGGTGATCACGTAGAGCAATCCATCCGGTCCCTGGCGGACATCGCGGATGCGCTGGTGCAGGTCGGTCAGCAGCGTCTCGCGCCGCAGTTCCTCCATCTTCTCGTTCATCACCACGCGTTCCAGTCCGCCGGTGCCGGGGATCTCGCCGCGCCGCCCGCTGCCCACGAACAGGTTGCCCTTCCAGGCCGGGAAACGCTCGCCGTCATAGAAGGTGAGGCCGGTGGGCGCGATCGAGGGCACCCACAGCAGGTGGGGAGGCTCGATGCCCTCGGCCACTGGCGATTCCGAAACCTTCGACCCGTCGTAGTTGCGGCCGAAGCTGACACGGGGCCACCCATAGTTGCGACCCGGCAGGATCAGGTTCACCTCGTCGCCGCCATTCGGGCCATGCTCGGCATTGAACACGGCGTCGCTGACAGGATGCACGGTCAGGCCCAGGTGGTCGCGATGTCCCAGCGAGAACACTTCGGCGCGTGCGCCGGCGCGCCCGGCGAAGGGATTGCCCTGCGCGGGCCTGCCGGTATCGGAGAGGCGCAGCACCTTGCCGTAGATGCTTGCCGGATCCTGCGCGGCCTCATCGAAGGGCGCGCCGGTGGTCATGTAGACCGTGCCGTCGCGGCCGAAGGCGATGCGCGAGCCGCTGGTGTTGTACGACTCGCCGATGAACAGTTCCTCCACTGCGGTGAGCGCGCGGCCATCGAAGCGAGCGCGCATCAGGGCCACGCGGCTTTCGCGACGTGGCGGCGCGGCGCCCGCGGCCTGGGCCGGCGGCGGATTGCCGGCCTTGTTGAAGGTGAAATAGACCAGCTGGTTGCGGGCGAAGTCCGGATGCAGCGCCAGGTCATGCAGGCCGCTGTTGCGATAGGGGGATTCGACCACCGGCACTCCGGCCACCGGTTGTGCTTCCAGCGTCGGCGTGCCGCCGCCGGTGGCATGGCGCACCAGCCGCAGCGCGCCGCCCCGTTCGCTGACCAGCGCATCGCCACCGGGCAGCAGCGCCAGGGAGAAGGGATGGTTCAGGCCGCGCACCAGCACGTCCACCCGGATGCCATGCTGCTCGGCGGTGTCGAAGTGATAAACGTCCCGGGTGAGCTTCACCGGCGCGATGCCGATGGCCGGCTCGGCACACAGCGCCGGTGCAATCCCGAGTGCGAACAGGAGTCCGGCTGCCAGTCCGGTTGCGGAGCGCTGCATTGTCTTCTCCCTTGTGCGCTGGATCACGGATTGCCGTCGCGCCAGTTCCGAAAAGCGCAAACCGTGCACGCCGCGCGGTGTTACGGCAAGGATAGATTTCCCCCGATATGCTACCCGGCCTTGCCGATCAGGAAGACTGGCGAAGAAAGTACTACGACGCCGTCAAGGCCGTAGAACAGGAAGGGCGCCAGAACCGCGACCAGCGCGAAGTTCTCTACCGGCTGGTCGGGCGCCTGTGCGTGGTGGCGCAGGGGCAGGATGCGCACCTGGACTCGACCCTGCAGAGCCTGCGCGATGCCACGCGCCGCATGGCGCCGTTCGAGGAAATCGAACCCCTGGGCCGGATGCTGGGCGAGGTGGTGGTCGACATCGACCGCCGCCGCAACGCGCGGCCCGAACATGCCGGCGCGACCGTGTCGCTGGAAGCCAGCCTGCGCGCCGTGCTGTCGCAGCTGCTGGAGGAGCTGGCGCGCGAACCGCAGCTGGCCGACGCCGCGAAGGCCATCGAATCCGAACTGGACGAGTCGCTGCCGGAGGAACGCCGCCTGCAGCTGGTCGAGAAGGTCTCGGCGCTGGTCCTGCAGCGCATCGGCGAGCTGGAGAACTCCCGCCGCGAGCTGGAATCCCTGATGGGACAGATGCTCGACCGGCTCGATTCGCTGTCGCGCTACATCGCCGGCCAGGGCGCCGACGAGACAGCGCGCAATGCCTCGGCCGCCACGTTGAACACGCAGATCACCGGCGAGATGCAGGCCATCGGCGAGAGCGTGGCCGGCGCGGCCGAACTGTCACAGATCCGCGAGCAGCTGCGCGCGCGACTGGATGCCATCAGCCAGCACCTGCACCTGTTCCGCCTGCGCGAGGAGGAGCGCGCCCGCCAGGCGATCGCGCGCACCGAGAGCCTGCGCGAGCGCATGGACAAGATGGAATCGGAGGCCCGCCGCCTGCAGGCCCGGCTGTGCAGCGAGAAGCGCCTGCTGCTGCTTGATCCGCTGACGCGGATCGGCAACCGCCTGGCCTGGGACCAGCGGTATACCGCCGAATGCGACCGCTGGCGCCGCTTCCGCCAGCCCACCTGCCTGCTGGCCTGGGACATCGACCACTTCAAGGCCATCAACGACAGCTACGGCCATCGCGCCGGCGACAAGGTGCTGTCGGTGGTGGCCGAATCCCTCTCGAAGAACATCCGCGGCTCGGACTTCGTGGCCCGCTATGGCGGCGAGGAGTTCGTGATGCTGCTGCCCGGCACCTCGCTCGAGGACGGCGTCAGGCTGGCCAACCGCATGCGCGAGAACATCGCGCAGATCGGCTTTCATTTCCGCGGCAAGCCGGTGTGGGTCACCATCTCCTGCGGCGTCACGGAACTGCGCGAGGGCGATGCCGACAATGAGGCCTTCGACCGCGCCGACAAGGCCATGTACAGGGCCAAGCAGGGCGGTCGCAACCGGGTGGTCAGCGCCTGAAGCGGTTGCGTGCCTGGGCGCGCCAGTAGAGGATCAGCGCGAAGCCGCCCGCCATGCCGCCCAGGTGGGCGAAATGCGCCACGCTGCTGCCGCGCGCGGTGAATCCCAGGTACAGCTCGAGCAGTCCGTACAGGGTCACGAACAGCCATGCCGGCATCGGGATGGGCGGGAAGATCAGCATCAGCTTGCGGTGCGGGAAGGCGAGGCCGTAGGCCAGCAGCAGCCCGAACACGCCGCCTGAAGCACCAACGGTGGGCCGCGGGAAACCGCCCATCACCTGCTGCACGACCAGCTGCGCCACCGCCGCGGTCACCACGCACACCAGGTAGTAGACCAGGAAGCGGCGCGAGCCCATCAGCTCCTCCACCGAGGAGCCGAACATGTACAGCGCGAACATGTTGAAGAACAGGTGCATGAAGTCGCCATGCAGGAACGCATAGCTGACCAGCTGCCAGGGCTGGAAGGAGGGCAGCACCGGCAGCCCATGCAGCGGCCACAGCGCAAATGTCTCCTTCAGTCCTGCCAGCACGTAGTTGTCCAGCAGGAAGCCCGCGATGCAGGCGATCAGGATGTTGCGCGCGACCGGGGTCATCAGGCGGTCTGGGCCTCCGCGGCACGCGAGTGGCGCTTGCGGTCGTTCTCCGACAGGTAGCGCTTGCGGATGCGGATGGACTCCGGCGTGACCTCCACCAGTTCGTCGTCGGCGATGAATTCCACCGCGTATTCCAGCGTCAGTTCGATCGGCGGGGTCAGCAGCACCGCGTCATCCTTGCCCGAGGCGCGTATGTTGGTGAGCTTCTTGGTCTTGATCGGATTCACTACCAGGTCATTCTCGCGGCTGTGGATGCCGATGATCATGCCCTCGTAGAGCTTGTCGCCGGGGCTGACGAACATGCGGCCGCGCTCCTGCAGGTACCACAGGGCATAGGCCACGGCTTCGCCGTTCTCGTTGCTGATCAGCACGCCGTTGCGGCGTTCGGCCACTTCGCCCTTCATCGGGCCGTAGCCGTCGAACACATGGCTCATCAGGCCGGTGCCGCGGGTCAGGTTCATGAACTCGCCCTGGAAGCCGATCAGGCCACGGGCGGGCACGCGGTATTCGATGCGCACGCGGCCCTGGCCGTCGGTTGAAAGGTCGCGCATCTCGGCGCGGCGCTGGCCCAGGGCCTCCATCACGCCGCCCTGGTGGGCTTCTTCCACGTCGACCGTGAGCGACTCGTACGGCTCGTGCAGCACGCCGTCGATGGTCTTCATCAGCACCTGCGGACGCGACACGGCCAGTTCGTAGCCCTCGCGCCGCATGTTCTCGATCAGGATGGTCAGGTGCAGCTCGCCGCGGCCGGAGACGCGGAACACGTCGGCGTCGACGGTGTCCTCCACGCGCAGCGCGACGTTGCGCTCCAGTTCGCGATGCAGGCGCTCGCGGATCTGGCGGCTGGTGACGAACTTGCCTTCGCGGCCGGCCAGCGGCGAGGTGTTCACCTGGAACATCATCGCCAGCGTGGGCTCGTCCACGGCGATCGGCGGCAGGCCGTCGGGGTGGTCGACATCGCACACGGTGATGCCGATGTTCACGTCCTCGATGCCGGTGATGGCGACGATGTCGCCGGCGCCGGCGCTATCGACCGGTCCGCGCTCCAGGCCCTTGAATGCCAGCACCTGCGCGATCTTGCCGGTGCCGCGGTCCTCATCGCCGTAGCGCAGCGCCACGGTCTGGCCCTGTTTGACGCGGCCGCGGCGGATGCGGCCGATGCCGATGCGGCCGACGTAGGAGTTGTGGTCCAGCGTCGAGATCTGCAGCTGCAGCGGGCCTTCGGCGTCGGCCTTGGGCTCCGGCACATATTTCAGGATGGCCTCGAACAGCGCGCTCATGTCCGGCTGCTGCGCGGTGGCGTCGAGGCTGGCCCAGCCCTGCAGGGCCGAGGCATAGACAACGGGGAAGTCGAGCTGCTCGTCGGTGGCGCCGAGCTTGTCGAACAGGTCGAAGGTCTGGTCGATCACCCAGCCGGGGCGGGCGCCCGGGCGGTCGATCTTGTTCACCACCACGATGGCCTTGTGGCCCAGGCCCAGCGCCTTGCGCGTGACGAAGCGCGTCTGCGGCATGGGGCCCTCGACCGCGTCCACCAGCAGCAGCACGCCGTCCACCATCGACAGCACGCGCTCCACCTCGCCGCCGAAGTCGGCGTGGCCCGGGGTGTCCACCACGTTGATGCGCACGCCGCCATAGTCGATGGCGCAGTTCTTCGCCAGGATGGTGATGCCGCGCTCCTTCTCGATGGCGTTGGAATCCATGATGCGCTCGCCCACCCTCTCGTGGGCGGCGAAGGTGCCGGACTGCTTCAGCAGGCAGTCGACCAGCGTGGTCTTGCCGTGGTCGACGTGGGCGATGATGGCGATGTTGCGGATGGGGCGATGCATGTGTGCTGCGGGCTCGCCGGCCCGGGCCGGCAAAGGGCCTTGAAAAAAACGGGCCGCGAGAGTAGCAGTTTCCGCCGTCCGTTTCCCATAAACTCGGGGCCATCCCCATGGCCCGGATCCCTCCCGCACCGCCGCCGACCGAGAAGCTTGCGCTGCACCAGCTGCCGCGAGAGTTCCTCGAGGTCTTCGCCTACGGCCGCAAGGCGGTCGAGCTGGTGTGGGCGACCAGCCGTTCCCTGACCCTGTGGCTGGCGGTGCTGACGCTGCTGCTGGGCGCCTTGCCGGCACTGGTGGCCTTCATCGGCGCGCGAATCGTGGACGCGGTGGTGGCTGCCGCCGGCAGCGACGGGGCGCTGGCGCCGGTGCTGGAGCTGGTGGCACTGGAGGGCCTGGTCGTGGCGCTGCTGGCGCTGGCCAGCCGCGGGCACTCGCTGGCCTCGACCCTGCTGCGCGAGCAGCTGGGTTTCCGCGTCAACTCGATGATCCTCGAGAAGGCGCTGACGCTCGACCTGGAGCATTTCGAGGATTCAGAGTTCTATGACCGGCTGACGCGCGCCCGGCGCGAGGCCTCGGCGCGGCCGCTGTCGCTGGTCCAGCGCAGCTTCACGCTGGCGCAGAACATCGTCTCGCTGGTCAGCTTCGGCGTGCTGCTGTGGCAGTTCTCGCCCTGGGCGGTGCTGCTGCTGCTGCTGGCCGGCCTGCCGGGTTTCATCGCCGAGACGCGCTTCTCGAACGAGGCCTACCGGCTGTTCCGCTGGCGCTCGCCCGACCGGCGCATGCAGGCCTACCTCGAGACGGTGATCTCGCGCGAGGACCACGCCAAGGAGGTCAAGCTGTATGCGCTGGGGCGGCGTTTCCTGGACCGCTACCAGGCCATCCACCGCAAGCTGTTCGCGCAGGAGCGAAAGCTGGCGATCCGTCGTGACACCTGGGGCTTCGGCCTGGGCCTGCTGGCCACGGTGGCGCTGTACGCCGGCTACAGCTGGGTGGCGATCAGCGCGGTGCGTGGCGCCATCACCATCGGCGAGATGACCATGTACCTGATGCTGTTCCGCCAGGGGCAGGGCGCGGTCAGCGCGGCACTGGGTGCGATCAGCGGCCTGTACGAGGACAACCTGTACCTCTCGACGCTGTACGAATACCTCGACACGCCGCCGCGCGCCCCGGGTGGCACGGCGACCTCGGGGCCGGATCCGCGGGACGGCCTGCGGCTGGAGAATGTCTCGTTCACCTATCCGGGCGCCGAATCACCGGCCCTGCATGGCGTGACGCTGCACCTGCCGCCCGGCAAGAGCCTGGCGCTGGTGGGTGCCAATGGTTCGGGCAAGACCACGCTGATCAAGCTGCTGACGCGGCTGTACGTGCCCACCGGCGGTCGCATCACGCTCGACGGGCGCGACCTGGCCGAATGGGACGTCGACGCGCTGCGCCGGCGCTTCGGCGTGATCTTCCAGGACTATGTGCGCTACCAGATGATGGTGGGCGAGAACATCGGCGCAGGCGATGAACCGCATTTCGAGGACGAGGCGCGCTGGCGCGAGGCGGCCGAACAGGGTGAGGCCGACACCATGATCGAGACCCTGCCGCAGGGTTACCACACGCAGCTGGGCAAGTGGTTCCAGGGCGGACGGGAACTGTCAGGCGGGCAGTGGCAGAAGATCGCCGTGTCGCGTTCCTTCATGCGGCGGGATGCCGACATCCGCGTGTTCGATGAACCCACCGCGGCAATGGACGCGGAGGCCGAGGCGGAGGTGTTCCGCCATGTGCGCGACTTCGCGCAGGGGCGCATGACCATCCTGATCTCGCACCGTTTCTCGACGGTGCGCATGGCTGACGAGATCATCGTGCTCGACGGTGGACGCATCGTCGAGCGCGGTGATCACGACAGCCTGATGCAGAAGGGCGGGGTGTACGAGCGCCTGTTCTCGCTGCAGGCGCAGGGGTACCGCTAGGGAATCAGACGCTGGTATCGCGGTTGGCGATGATCCGGCGCAGCAGGTGCTTCAGCTGGTTGAATTCCTCGACGCTGAAGCCGGCGAGGTGGCTGTTGTAAACGGCCGCCAGGTGATGCGGGATCTTGGTGGTCAGCTCGCGGCCCTGCTCGGTCAGGGACAGTTCGACCACACGACGGTCGGTGGCGCTGCGCGTACGCATCAGCAGGCCCTTGGCCTCCAGGCGGTCCAGCATGCGCGTCATCGCACCGGTATCGGTGTTCAGGTCGCGCGCCAGGCTCGCAGCCGTGGGGTTGCCGCCACGCGAGATGATCATCAGCGGCGCCCATTGCACCGATGTCAGCCCGTAGGGGCGCATCGCCGCTTCGGCGGCACGCATCAGCGTGGACACCGTGGTGCGCAGCAGGTAGCCAATGGATTCTTCCGCGGACCAGTTGTCGCCGCGGTAGAAGTCGGGAATGGAGAGTTTCTCGTTGCTCATCATTTCCCACAGTATCTGCAGCGGCAGTTACGGTCAACCCCCGCCAGAGGGGGTTCAGGTATAGTGGCGGTTCTTATGAGCGCTACCCCTGAAAGTTTCGAGTCAGCCTTTGCCAAGGCAGTGGATCTGGGCAACAAGCTGGCAGACAAGGACAAGGACGCCGACCTCTGGGACATCGCCGATGGCCTGCTGGCCGGCGCCGTGCAGTACTGGCTGTATTCGC
>CAYNEX010000115.1:0-8437 GCA_964396335.1 uncultured Steroidobacteraceae bacterium
TAATCGAGGTTGTCGTAGGTCCACTTCGCTGGCGGCACGTTGTTCTGCATGGCGGCGTTCTCGGCCGGCAGGCCGAAGGCGTCCCATCCCATCGGCTGCAGCACGTTGCGGCCCTGCATGCGCATGAAGCGGGCCAGCACATCGCCGATGGTGTAGTTGCGCACATGGCCCATGTGCAGCCGCCCCGACGGGTACGGGAACATGGAGAGGCAGTAGTACTTCTCTCCGGGGGCGGATTCGTCAGCGGCAAAGGCGTTGGCGGCCTGCCAGGCCGCCTGGGCGCTGCCCTCTACGGCAGCCGGATCGTAGCGTTCTTGCATAGGGCGCGGTCGGGAAAGGGCTCACAAGGATACATGAGCCCGGGGGTCCCGACCGCCCCCGCCGGGGGTCCTACTGCTTGCGCAGGGTGATGAAGTCCGAGCTGTTGCCGCGCTGGATGTGCAGGGCCACATGGCGCGGAGCGTCCTTCACCTTGGCCTCCAGCTCGGCCACCGACTTCACCGGGGTCCCGGCCACGCCGATGATGATGTCACCGGGCTGCAGCCTGCCCGCAGCGGCGCCTTCGGTGCGCTCGACCACCAGGTGGCCCTGGGTGTTCAGCTGCTTGCGCTCCTCGGCCGTCAGCGGGCGCACACTGAAGCCCAGCGAGGTCTTCTCGACCGTCGGCGGCTCCTCGGCCCGCTGCTGCCTGCCCCGCTCCAGCGAAGCCGGCTGGGCCTGCGCGGTGACCAGTTCCACCACCTTCACCGTCACCTTGCGGGACGCCCCCTCGCGCTCGCGCCAGACCTCGAGGTCGGCGGGGGTCCCGGGCGCCATCGAGGAGACGATCGTCGGCAGCGAGGAGCTCGACTCGATCGACCGGCCGTCGACCGACAGGATGACGTCACCGGGGCGGATACCGGCCTTGCCGGCCGGGCCTTCAGGATCCACTTCGACCACCAGGGCGCCGCGCGGTCGATCGAGCTTGAAACTCTCGGCATCTGCCGCGGTCAAGCCGCGGATCCGGACACCGATCATGCTGCGGGTCACCTTGCCGGTCTTCACCAGCTGGTCGCGCACGTTGTCGGCGATGTCGATCGGAATCGCGAAGGACAGGCCCACATATCCGCCGCTGGGGCTGTAGATCTGCGAGTTGATGCCGATTACTTCGCCCTGCAGGTTGAACAGCGGGCCGCCGGAGTTGCCCGGATTCACCGCGGCGTCGGTCTGGATGAAGGGCGGCGGTGCCTGGTCTCCGTCATAGGGCAGGTCGCGCGAGGTGGCGCTGACGATGCCGGCGGTCACCGAGTTCTGCATGCCGAACGGCGAACCGATGGCCACCACCCACTGGCCGGGCTTGAGCTTCGAGGGATCGCCGATCTTCACCGTCGGCAGGTTCTGTGCGTCGATCTTCAGCACGGCCACGTCGGTGCGCTCGTCATAGCCCACCACCTTGGCTTCGAACTCGCGACGGTCCGACATCGTCACCGTCACTTCGCTGGCACCCTGCACCACATGCGCGTTGGTCATCACGTAGCCGTCGGGGGTGACGATGAAGCCGGAGCCCTCGCCGCGACGCGGCATGCGCTCGCCCGGATCTCTCGGCATGTCGGGCATGCCCCAGCGGCGCAGGAATTCCTCCATCGAGGGCGGCAGCTGCGGCTGTTGCTGCTGCGTGGTGCGGCCCTGCGGCCGCGCCTCGACCCGCACATTCACCACCGCGGGGCCATAGCGTTCGACCAGGGCGCTGAAATCAGGCAGGCCCGAGACCAGCGGCTGCACCGGCGCGGCCGCAGCGGGCGGCGTGGCGGCGATCGCCTGCGCGGCCATCGGCAGCACATTCGGGCCGGCCTCGACTGGCGGCACCGCAGTGGACGCGCTCGGGGAGCAGGCGCTCAACACTGCGCCGCTGACCAGGGCCAGCAGCAGCCTGCCGCTCGAATTCTTCACGGACATAGACACAAGCCTCCGCAAACCAGTCTTTGAAGAATAGACCCAATCCTGCCGCGACGCGTTCCTCCCGGGACCCCACATGACGCAGGTTTAAGGGCCGGGAGGCCTCGCTGGCGTGTCAGGCGGCGCTGGAGGCCTGTGTGCGGGCTGCCCGGCGCAATCTCAAGACCGTGGCGGCCCGGGGAACCGCCAGCAGCAGCAGCGCCAGGCCCAGCACCGGCAGGTTGCCGCCGGCAAGGTAGGGCGTGGCGCCGGTGCGGGCGCGCACCTCGCCGCGCAGCACGGCGGGTTCGAACTCGGCCGCGCGGGCGATGATCCGGCCATCCGGGCCGATCAGCGCCGACACGCCGTCGTTGGCGGCCCGCACCAGGAAGCGGCGCGATTCGATCGCCCGCATGCGCGCGATCTGCAGGTGCTGGTAACGCGCCGGCGAACGGCCGAACCAGGCAT
Source organism: uncultured Steroidobacteraceae bacterium (assembly GCA_964396335.1). Classification (GTDB taxonomy): domain Bacteria; phylum Pseudomonadota; class Gammaproteobacteria; order Steroidobacterales; family Steroidobacteraceae; genus ZC4RG30. Next base: position 2,383 of record CAYNEX010000115.1, read on the forward strand.
CGTTGGTGACGGTGACCATCGCATCGGATTCAAGGATGGCCGGCCGCAGCAGCGCCGGATAGGCATCCTCGTAGCAGATGTTCGGCGCCAGCCGCAGCCCGCCGGCCTCGAACGGCGGCTGGTGGCGCGCGCCGCGCGTGAAATCCGAGAACGGCAGGTTCATCAGCCGCAGCCAGCTGCGCACGAACTGCGGCACCGGGAAGAACTCGCCGAACGGCACCAGCTGGCGCTTGTCGTAGAACACCGGTTCATCTCCGGCCAGCGCCAGGATGGAATTGAAGGCCGGGTCTTCCGCCACGCCCGCTTCGCCCGGCTCGATGCGCATCACGCCGAGGATCACGTCCGAACCCTGCTGGCGCGCGGACGACCACACCGCGCTGATGTAGCGCGAATAGAAGTTGGCGAAGTCCGGCAGTGCCGACTCCGGCCAGACGATCAGGTCCGCGCCCAGCGCCTCACGATGCAGCGACTCGTAGCGGTCGAGGATGGCCTGGCGGTTCGATTCGGACTGCAGCCATTTCATGTCCTGCGGGATCGCGCCCTGCACGATCGCGACGCTGCGCGCCGGGCCGGCCTCTTCGGTCCAGGCCATGTCGCGCAATGACAGGCCGAGCGTCCACGGCAGCACCAGCGCCACCAATGCGACTGCGCGCAACGCGCCGCGCTGCTGCCACAGCACCAGCAAGGCGCCGGCGCCCAGCAGCAGCGCGAAGCTCACCAGCGGCACGCCGCCCACCGGTGCAAGGCCGGCCAGCCAGGTGTCCGTCTGCGAATAGCCCAGCGACATCCACGGGAAGCCGGTGAGGAACCAGCCGCGCCACCATTCCAGCAGCACCCAGGCGGCCGGCATCCACAGCAGCTTTGCCGCCACGGATTCCGGCGCGAACCAGCGCCGCACTGCATACCCGAGCAGCGCCTGGTATCCGGCCATGATGGCCACCAGTGAACCCATCACGGCGAACGCCACCGGCAGCGGTGCGCCGCCGAAGCCGCGGATCGAGATGTACAGCCACCAGGTGCCGGCCGCATACAGGCCGAAGCCGAACCAGAAGCCGCGCCAGGCGGCTTCACGCGGCGTCGAAGCGCGCGCCCACAGCGCCATCAGCAGCGCCGGCATCACGAGCGCCAGCCACCACTGTCCGAACGGCGCGAAGGCGAATGACAGCGCGACGCCGGCGGCCGCCGCGATCAGCCGCGGCCGCCAGTGCAGCAGGCGCGATGAAGAGGGTGCTTCAGCCACTCTTGCCGCTGGCAGCGACGGCATCGGGTTCGGCATCCCCGTTCGACGGCACGATCACGCGCAGCGCCTCGACCCGGCGGCGGTCGGCACGCAGCACGCGGAATTCGTAGCCATCCAGCAGCGCGGATTCGCCGCGGCGCGGCAGCCGGCCGAAATGCGAGGTGACCAGGCCCGCGACCGTGTCGCAGTCATCGTCCGGGAAGTTGGAACCGAAATAGTCGTTGAATTCGTCGATGCGCGTGGAGCCGCGCACCTGGAACTGGTGCTCGCCCTCGCGCCGGATGTTCTTTTCGTCCTCGACGTCATATTCGTCGTCGATCTCGCCGACGATCTGCTCGATGACGTCTTCCATCGTCACCAGGCCCGCCACGCTGCCGTATTCGTCGATGGCGATGGCCATGTGGTTGCGGCCGATGCGCAACTCCTTCAGCAGCACGTTGACGCGCTTGGACTCGGGCACGAACAGCGCCTTGCGCATCCACTCGCGCAGGTCGAAGCGGGCCTGGTTGCCCAGCGTGTAGAAGCGCAGCAGGTCCTTGGCGAGCAGGATGCCCACCACATGCTCGCCATCGGTATCGAGCACCGGGAAACGCGAGTGGCCGGAATTGATGGCCACCGACAGGATGCGCTGCGCCGGGTCATCCTCGCGGATGGTGATCATCTGGTTGTGCGGGACCATGATGTCGCGCACCTGCAGGTCGGCAACGTCGAGCACGCCCTCGACCATCGACAATGCGTCGGAGTCGAGCAATCCATGGCTGGCCGCATCCGCAAGCACCTCGCGCAACGCGGCGCGATCCTTCGGGGCGGTCAGGCGGCGGATGCGCCGCATCACGGAATTGCTTCTACTGTCGTCTTCCTCGCTCATCGATCCTTTCTTGCGCGGCTGCGCGCCGCTGCCTCCACTTCGGTGTAGGGATTGTCGTAACCCAGCCGGCGCAGGATCGCGATCTCGCGCCGTTCCATGCGGCTGGCGTCGCGATCATCCTCATGGTCGTAACCGGCCAGGTGCAGCGTGCCATGCACCACCAGGTGCGCCCAGTGCGCCGTCTCGCTCTTGTGCTGGGCGCGCGCCTCGCGGCGCAGGACCGCGGCGCAGATCACCACATCGCCCAGCGGCTTCGGCCGCACCTGCCCGGTGGGCTGCGCCGGGAAGGCCAGCACATTGGTGGGTTTGTCCTTGCCGCGATAGCGTTTGTTCAGCACGCGCATGCGCGCCGGTGACACCACCTGCACGGCCATCTCGTGGCCATGGCCGCGCGGACCCAGCGCCGCGGCGGCCCAGCGCGCGATCAGGCGCGCGGAGGGGGTGCGGGTGCGCGGCGGGATGCGGCACTCCACGATCAGCGGGATCTTCGGCCTCATACCGGCGGGCTCTGCTCATAGGCGCGCACGATCCGCTGCACCAGGGGATGGCGCACCACGTCGCTGGCATCGAAATAGGAGATGGCCACGCCCGACACCTTCGGCAGCACGTCGAGTGCATGCCGCAGGCCGGACAGGCGCCCGGCCGGCAGGTCGGTCTGCGTCAGGTCGCCGGTCACCACCGCGCGCGAGCCGAAGCCGATGCGCGTCAGGAACATCTTCATCTGTTCCGGCGTGGTGTTCTGCGCCTCGTCGAGGATGATGAAGGACTCGTTCAGCGAGCGCCCGCGCATGAAGGCCAGCGGCGCCACCTCGATGATGTTGCGTTCGATGAAACGCGCCACGCGGTCGAAACCCATCATTTCGTACAGCGCGTCGTACATCGGCCGCAGGTAGGGATCGACCTTCTGCGTCAGGTCACCCGGCAGGAAACCCAGCCGCTCGCCGGCCTCCACCGCCGGGCGCACCAGCACGATGCGGCGCACGCGCTCGGCATGCAGCGCTTCCACCGCGCAGGCCACGGCCAGATAGGTCTTGCCGGTACCGGCCGGACCCACGCCGAAGGTCAGGTCATGGCCGTGGATGTTGGCCATGTACTGCTTCTGGTGTTCACCGCGCGCGCGGATCAGGCCGCGCGGCACGCGCGCGGCATCATCTCCCGGCAGCGGCACCACCGGCGCGGCGCGCACGGCATCGCGGCCGGTGTCCTCGCCGATCTCGTGCTCGCGCAGCGCCAGGTGCACATCGGGCAGGTCGACGGCATTGCCGCCGCCGGTCTGGTCGAACAGGTCCTTCAGCACCTGCGCGGCGCCCGGCGCGGCATCACCGCCGATGCGGAACTGGTTGCCACGCCGGCGGATCTCCACGCCGAGGCGCTGCTCCACCAGCCGCAGGTTCTGGTCCAGCGGCCCGCACAGCGCGGCAAGGCGATGGTTGTCCTCGGGCAGCAGTTCGATTTCCAGGGCCTGGGTCGCTGCCGCGTCGCGTTTCTTCAAGCGGAGAGCTCCGTGCGCTGGCTGCCCGCCAACCTTCCACGCAGTGAGTTGTTCAATGCCTCGGTGATCTCCACGTCCACGAAACGGTTGATCAGCCGCGCGTCGCCATTGAAGTTCACCCAGCGGTTGTTCTCGGTGCGGCCGGCCATCTGCCGCGCATCGCGCTTCGAGGGACGTTCGACCAGCACACGCTGCACCGTGCCCACCATGCGCCGGGAGATGGCGCGCGACTGCGCATCCAGCAGCGCCTGCAGGCGCGCCAGGCGCTCGGACTTCACTTCCGGCGGCACATCATCCGGCAGCGACGCGGCCGGCGTGCCCGGGCGGCGGCTGTAGAGGAAGCTGAAGGACTGGTCGAAGCCGACCTCGGCTGTCAGGTCGAGCGTCTGCTGGAAATCGCGCTCGGTCTCGCCGGGGAACCCCACGATCAGGTCGGTGGAGAGGGTGATGTCCGGGCGCACCGCGCGCAGCTTGCGCAGCTTCTGCTTGAACTCCAGCGCGGTGTAACCACGGCGCATCAGCGCCAGGATGCGGTCGGAGCCGCTCTGCACCGGCAGGTGCAGGTGGTTCACCAGCTTGCGCGTCTGCGCGAAGGCCTCGACCAGCGAGTCGTTGAAGTTGACCGGATGCGAGGTGGTGAAGCGGATGCGCTCGATGCCCGGCATCGCCGCGATGGCGCGGATCAGCTGGCCCAGGTCCATCGGCGATGCGCCTTCGCGTTCGCCTTCATAGGCATTCACGTTCTGGCCCAGCAGCGTGATCTCGCCCACGCCCTGCGCGACCAGGCCACGCACTTCCTCGAGCACCGAGGCGGCCGGGCGGCTGACTTCCTCGCCGCGGGTGTAGGGCACCACGCAGTAGGAGCAGAACTTGCTGCAGCCTTCCATGATCGAGACGAACGCGGTCGCACCCTCGGCGCGCGGCGCCGGCAGGTGGTCGAACTTCTCGATCTCCGGGAAACTCACGTCCACCTGCGGCCGGCCGCTGCGGCGCAGCTGCGCCAGCATGTCGGGCAGGCGATGGATGGTCTGCGGACCGAACACCAGGTCGACATAGGGCGCGCGCGCCGTGATGGCATCGCCTTCCTGGCTGGCCACGCAGCCGCCCACGCCGATGATCACGTGCGGGCGCTCGTTCTTCAGCAGGCGCCAGTGGCCCAGCAGCGAATACACCTTGTCCTCGGCCTTGTCGCGCACCGAGCAGGTGTTCATCAGCAGGATGTCGGCCGAGGCTTCGTCCGGCGCAGGCTCCAGTCCCTCGGCGGCGGCGAGCACATCCCCGATGCGCGAGGAGTCGTACTCGTTCATCTGGCAGCCGAATGTCTTGATGAAATAGCGTCCGGACATGACACCTGGCAAACAGGACAGGACTGCGGATTCTAACGATTGTGCGACGCACAATGGGATGCGATCGATATAGTCGGGGCATGAGCCGCCCCACCCTGCTGCAGCGACTCCGGCCCCCGGGCGCCATGGCGGCCGCCGCCCTGCTGTCGGCGGCGATGGCCGGGCTGGGCCTGGCAGCCCAGTCCTCGCGGCCGGCCGGCAGCGGCCCGGCGGCCGATGTGCCCCAGCACGAGTTCCACCTGGCCCGCCTGATCTACCGCTCCGGCATGGGCGGCGGACGGGCCTGGCGGGACTGGTGGCGCATCGACTACCCGGAGGCCGAATACCACTTCACCCAGGGCGTGCGGCGCCTCACCCGCCTGCACACCGCCGACGACAGCATCCACCTGTGGGCCACCGACGAGAAGCTGTTCGAACATCCGCTGCTGTTCGCCCAGCAGGTGGGCCGCTGGTACATCGACGACCGCGAGGCGGCTGCGCTGCGCGAATACCTGCTGCGCGGCGGCTTCCTGATCGCCGATGACTTCCACGGCGACTATGAATACGAGGTGTTCATGGAGGCGATGGGCCGGGTGTTCCCGGACCTGCCGGTGATCGACCTCACCGGGGACGATCCGCTGCTGCACGTGGTCTATGACATCAGCGAGCGCACCCAGATCCCCGGCAAGCGGCATCTCTACCGCGACCGCAGCGGCGAGATCCGGGTGGATCCGGACGGCACGCCGCCGATGTGGAAGGGCATCCTCGACGACCACGGCCGCCTGATGGTGGTGATGAACTTCAACATGGACATGGGCGATTCCTGGGAGCACGCCGATGATCCGGACTACCCCCAGGCGATGACGGCACTGGGCTATCGCTTCGGCATCAATTACATCATGTATGCCATGACGCACTGAGGCCGGAGGCCTTCAGAACGGGATGTCGTCGTCGAAATCGGCCGACGGACCGGCCGCCGCCGGCGCCGGCGCCGAGCTGCTGCGTCCGCCACCGGTCTCGCGGTAGTCGCGGGTCTCCTGCGAGGCGCCGCCGCCGCGGCCACCCAGCATCTGCATGTCGCTGGCGACGATCTCGGTGGTGTAGCGGTCGTTGCCCTGCTTGTCCTGCCA
>CAYNEX010000116.1:0-8207 GCA_964396335.1 uncultured Steroidobacteraceae bacterium
GCCGAACTTGATGCAGTTCGTGCTGGTCGTGTAGGTGTTGCGGTTCGTGCCTTCGGTCTTGGCGTAGTTGGCCTGGATGTAACCGGTGGTCCGCTCGGTGAAGTTGAACTCGAAGTTCGTGAACAGCGTGCGACGCTCGTTCTCCGAACGCATCGAGGTGCCGTCGGTAATCGGGGGGCCGTCGCCGTTCACAACCTGGGTGTTGGTTGTATCGGCGCCCACGCCTCCACGGTAGCCAAGGGCATACTCTTCGATACCCGTACCGTCGGCGGTAAAGCGATAGGCCGTTGTGGCATTGGGTTGACCGCTGACGACAATGACGCCGTTCGGGCTGAACTGGTTGTAGCGCATGTTGTCCAGCTGGAAGCGCGCCGGATAGTCCTCGAAGCCGGCACGCTGGCCGCTGAGCACGCCCAGCGGGTCCTGCAGCGAGGCCGAGCTGTTGGTGAACAGCGTGCGCGATTCACGGCACCAGTCGCGCGCCTGGGCGCAGCTCTGGATCGCCGCGGTCTTCTGCCACTCGGAACCCACCAGGATGTGGCCGCGGCCACCGAACAGCGAGGTACCCGCCGACAACGACACGTGAGGGCTGTCGCCGTCGCCGGCATGGTTCACACCATAGTCCAGGTCGAGGTTGACGCCCTGCATCTTGTTGTTGAGCACCAGGTTCACCACGCCGGCGACGGCGCCCGAACCGTAGGTGGCCGAGGCACCGCCGGTGACCACGTCCATGCGCTGCAGCAGGTTGGAGGGAATGATGTTCAGGTCGACCACGTCGGCCTGGCTGGAGGTGGACACCATGCGGCGGCCATCGACCAGGGTCAGCGTGCGGGAGCCGAAGGCCGGGTCCAGGCCGCGCAGGTTGGCGATGGTGTTGCCGATGAAATACTGGCCACGGTCGGCGCTTTCGTTGGCCACGTCCGGGCCGCCGCGCAGGTCGGACACCGCGAAGTCGGTCCAGGTGGACACGTTCTGCGGCACCAGCTGGGTGAGCGCGTCGGCGATGTTCACGATACCCAGGCGACGCATTTCCTCCGCGTCGATCGAGGTGACCGGGTTGGCCGAAGCGGCATTGGGATTCTGGATGCGGGTACCGGTCACCTGCACCTCGGCGAGAACGTCCTCTTCCTCCTCATCGAGCTCGGCCGCGAAGACCTGCGAACTGAAGCCGACCAGCGTGGCGGCGCCAATAATGGCGGCCACCGACGCGCGCACGAGCGGCGCGCACTCAGTGTGATTCGACACCGTGTTTTCCCCCCAAACGAATGAATGTTGCTCTTCTTGCCGATCCGACTTGGCTCCATCGGAACCAAGGGTTGATCAGCGAGGGACCGAGTATTGACTAATCCCAATTCGCCGGACAACTCATAACCAGTCGTCTATGTGGGGAGCGGGTGTCCGCCAAGGTGACCCGGAAAGGCAAAGGGCAGGCCCATGCGGCCTGCCCTTCATGGCGAAGTTGCGCCGTGCGCGAGCGCGATTACGGCGCGCGTGTGCGACAGAAATACATGGGGAAATCGATCGGATTGCCGTGCAGCGAGGCACGGATTCCAAGCACTTCCGTCGGGCACCAGTCGAAGGATCCCACTTCATCCAGGTTGTCGAAGTAACGCGACGCCGGTTCGCCGATGTCGGTGAACTGCCTGGATGCCACCTCGGCCGCGAAGTTCGCCGCCGGCGCGATCAGGTACAGCACCGGCGACGGCGAACGGCCGTCGGCCGCGCTCTGGCCACCCGGGATGCGGCCAACGAAACCAGGCAGCACCGCCAGCGCCGCGGTGCCGAATTGCGGCACCAGGCGGCTGCCGGACAGGTAGTCGGGGAACATCTGTCCGGCCGGAGGGCTGCGTGTGCCCAGCGAAGCCACACCCACGAAGGTGTTGGTCGACACGGTGGTGTCCGTCAGGTGGAAGTCCGCCGCTTCGGAGAAGCCGAACAGGTACGCGGTACCGCGCGCCGGCCGGTTGTAGGGATAACAGCCGGTGCTGGTGCCGCGGCGCGTGTAGATGCCGTGCGAGGCCTCCACGGACGCCATCGTGAAGCAGGCGTCATTCATGCTCGGCGCGCCGTTGGCCACGCCCACGTGCGTGCCGTAGTAGGTCAGGTAATCCCACACCCAGAAGCGGCGGTAGTCCTTCGAGACCCAGGTGCCGGTCATCTCGCCCGGCAGCGACTGCGGCTCGGTCAGTTCCCAGTCCAGCGAGGGCGATGAGCCGAAACGCCCGGTGATGCGACTGAGCTGCTGCGTCGGATTGCGGCCATGCCCGAAGGTGATCGTGCTCTTCTGCACGTTGTTCATCACCGCGGTCCACAGGCCGATGCCGCCACCGACCACCGGCACACCCGTCTCGATGGCACCCGGCGCCGCGCTCAGGCCCGGCGTGCCGGTCCGCGCCGCATTCCACACGACGTTCGAGATCGCGCCGAACGAGGTCGGATAGACGATGCTCGGGTTGGTGTCGGTGATCAGCGTGAACTGCAGCGTGCCGGTTACCGGGTCGTAGTCATAGAAGCCATGCTCGACCTGCACGGTGTACAGCGACGCGGCGGTGAAGTCCGGCAGCGATCCGGACTGGTAGCCATGCGAGCCATACAGGAAGGTGCCGTTGTCGAAGAAGGTCAGCATGTTGCTGCTGCCGACGTTCTGCACCGTCCAGTCGTAGTTGTCGTAACGCGCGGTGATCGGCACCGGATTCGGCACCGAGGCGGTGGCTGCCGGTGTCCATGTGGAACTGGTCAGGCGATACGTCCCGGCCAGCACCCGCTCCGCCGCCGGCAGCGCGCGGCAGAAGATGTTCAGGCGCGTGCCCCAGGCACGCGTGTTGGGAGCAGCGCCCGGCTGCGCCAGCGGCTCGACATTGCTGGGATTGAAGGTGCCGCTGCGATAGAACGACACCGCCCCGCCATCCCCGACCACGCAGGCGCGGCCCTCCGGCTGGCGCGCCACCACGACGTCATACACGGCGGAGACATTGCTGGAGAACAGCGTCGGGTTCGCCTCCCCGCCCACCGTGAAGATGCCGTATTCGCTCACTTCGTGGCTGGCCCGCACATTGCCCTGCGTATCGCGCACTTCCAGCAGCAGGCCGCCCGGCAGCGCGCCGGTCTCGGCAATCCCGCCCGGCGGCGCGTTGTATTCCACCGAGCCGCGCATCGTGAACTGGCAGGCACGCTCGGTGGTATTGGCCGACAGGCCGACGATCACATTGGTCACGTCGCTGGTCGGGTTGGAGCCGGTGGCATTGGTCACGCGGCAGCGGCTTTCGCGACCATCCGGATCAATGAAGCTGGCACTCACCGTATAAGTGAACGCGGCCGGCTGGCCCGCGGCGCTCCACATCGAATCGGGGAATGTCACCTGCGTCTGGCCGGGCGTCACGGTTGCCTCGCGCATCTGCTCACCGGTGTAGAGCGTGATCTTCGCCCCGGGCAGGCCGCTGAACACCTCCGGTGTCGGCGGAATCGTCACCACCAGGTCATGGCGCGGGATGTTCGGGACGCAGTCGATCACCACATGCGCCGCCTGCCCCATGGCCAGCGTGCCGCTCTGCCCGCTCGACAGCTGGCATTGCTTGCCGTAGGGCTGCGAGGTGATCTCGACGCTGTAGGGCGTGCCCTCCTCCAGCGCGCCGAAGGAGAACGGAATCGGCTCGGGCTCATCGGTCGGAACGGCGGGATCCGCACCGATGAAGCTGGTGGGGGCGGCGCTCGGGTGGTAGCGCAACGTGATGGCGCGCCCGCCGCCGAGGCCATTGATGGTGCCGGTCAGCGTCACGCGCTGCTTGGGCAGTTCCGTGGCCGGCTCGCTGCGCACGTCCTTGACGGCGTCGCAGCCGGCCAGCAGTGCCAGCGCACCGGTCACCACGGCCCAGACTGCGGTGCGATTGTTGTAGTTGTTCATGCCATCCCCTCAGAACTTGGCCTGCAGACCGAGCCGGAAGGCGCGGCCGAGCGTGTCGTGGTAACCCGCCGTCGCGCCGGAGATGCCGCCACCGGTGAACGGCGGCGACTTGTCCATCACGTTGTTGACGGCGCCGAAGATGCGGAACTGCTTCATGTTCGCGACATCCAGGTTGTAAGAAAGGTTGATGTCGAAGCGCGCGTAGGGCTTCACGCGGTTGTTGTCGATGGTGGCGTTGCTGATCGCGCCATCGACCGTGTAATAACGCGGGTCGCTCGGGTCGTCGGTCCAGCGCTTGTCGAACTTGGCGCCACCGATGTAGCGCATCAGCACCGCGCCGGTGAAATCACCCAGCAGGTAGCTGGCGGTGATGTTGCCGGTCCAGCGCGGGGTCGCCGCCACACCCGGAATGAACACGCTGCTGCGGATCTGGCCCACCAGGTCCACGCACTGGTAGCGGTTCACCACATACGGTCCGGCGACGTCACTGCGGAACTGGCCGACGGACGGATCGTTGCCCGGATAGTTCATCGGGTCGGCACGATCCAGCGCCGCGCCGCACTCCCCGCTCGGATTCGGGCCGCGGAAGGTGCCCGAGCTCTGCTGCACGCCGGAGGATTCCAGCGCGCGGCTGGCGCGCAGGTTCAGCGCCACCGTGCCGGGCACCGTCTCGAAGGCGCGGCTCAGCGGGAAGCTGTAGCTGGCCGTGAAGTCGATGCCGCGACGCGCATAGGGCAGCGAGTTGGTCGGGCGCGCCGAGTTGTAGCTGAGCAGGTCCTGCAGGTCCATCGACCCCGGGATCTCGTTGCCGTTCTCATCGTACAGCGGCGCAAAGGTCAGCTCGCGACAGGCCGCCAGGTCCATGTTCGGCGGGTTCGGCACGCCGCCGTCGAGGAAGGCATCGGCCGTCAGGCCGTTGTTGCTGCCCTCGAAGCAGGCCGTGACCGGGTTCGACAGGTTGAACGGCGTATTGATGCCGTCGCGCACGCTGATGTCGAAGTAGTCCACCGACAGGCGCATGCCCTGCGCCCAGCCGCCCGGCGAGAACACCACGCCGAGCGTCAGGGTGTCGCTCTTCTCCGGCTTCAGGTTGGAGTTGCCGACGCGCACCTGGCCATAACGCTCGTTCTGGTTCTCGGTGCTGGTCGCGGTGCCTTCACGCCACGGGTTGCGGATCGAGAATTCGTCCGGGATGCCGGGCTGGTAGAGGAACAGCTCGCGATAGTCCGCGGCGCGCAGGTCGCGTGAGCGCGTGGCACGCAGGCGGATCCAGTCGAACGGCTCGAACACACCGGACACCTTCCAGTTCGGCGTGCGCTGCGTCGCGGATTCACCGGTGGTGCCGGCGCCACCCTTGTTGTTGTAGATGCCGTAGCGCAATGCGCCATTGATCGCGAGCAGGTTGATGCCCTCCAGGCCCGAGAGCAGCGGCATGTTCAGCTCGGTGTAGCCCTCCGCGACGCGCGTGCGGCCGCCGAAGGCGTCCGCCCACACATTCGACAGGTCGGCGCGGGCGTAGAAGTCCCCCGCGGTGCCGGCGTTGTCGGTCTTGTTCTCGCGCAGTTCCACGCCGAAGGCGGCGGTCAGCGGGCCGGCGCCCCAGCCCTGCCACAGCGTGCCGCTGGTGTTCGCCGCCAGCACCTGCTGCGACACCGTGCCCGAGGACTGCGTGTCGACGAAGGCGTAGTTCAGCGCCTGGCGCTGCAGTTCCGCGGCGTCGTAGTAGATGCCTTCGTACGCCGGGATGGTGTCGCCGAAGGTGTCGCGGTCCATGTAGGTCGTGCCGAACAGGTTCAGCGGCTTGCAGTCCGCCGCCAGCGCGGCCAGCGAGTCAGGCCCTGTGATCGGTCGTCCCTGCGTGTCGAGCACCGGCGCGCCATCGCGCAGGATGCGGCAGATCGGCGTGCCATAGGTCGGCGAACCGGGCCGGTCATCGATCACCGCGTCCAGCGCAAACGCCATGCGCAGGTTGGTGGCCACGTTCTTCTGCACCGACTTGCTGTCGGTGGCGCCGTACTGGTAGTACACATCGAAGTTCCAGTCGGCGCCGAAGCGCCCCTTCACGCCCGCCAGGGCGCTGTAGGTGTTCGTGTCCGAATTGGTCTCGCGCCAGATCTGCGGGTTCCACATCTTGCGGATCGCGGTCTGGCCCGTGCACGGGTTGGCACCATACAGCGCCTGCACGCCGGCATTGCCCGAACCGGCGGTGGAGCTGCGGCCGAATGCGGCCTGCACCTGGTGCAGCGCCTCCTCGCTGAGGTTGTTCAGGAAGGCGTACGAATTGCGGCCCACCTGCGGCAGCACCAGCGGTGAGCCGTCGAAGGCCTCGTTCAGCGTGATGCTCTCCAGCAGCCAGAAGTCGTTGGTGTGGTACGGGTTGTAGAACGCGCCGCCGGGGGCGTAGCCCGATGCGGTGAAGCTGACGCGCACCCACTTGCCGGTGGCCCGCACCTCACCGGTGTCCGGGTCACGCGCCCAGCCGTCGAAGTCCGGCGAAGGCGGGTTCGGAGAGATGTCCACCGGGATCCACCACGGCCACGAGATACCGCGGCGCAGGGGAATCTCCTGCCCGGCAAGCACCACCGGCGCCCAGGTGATGGCGGAGTCCGGGAACGGCACGCCGCCCGGGCCGATGCCATTGCCGGTGGAATAGCCGGTCTGCGCCGCATGCGGGAAGCCCAGCTGTGCGGCCAGCGCCGCGGTCGCCGTGGCATTGCCCAGGCGCGGATCGCGCAGGCGACCCTCGCCCGGATAGGGCGCGCCATTCAGCAGCACGATGTTGTTGGCGTTCTGCGTGTACAGCAGCGTCGCGCCGGCAGGCGCGAACGTGCTCGCCTGGCCCGGCGAGTCGAAGCGCGCGCAATAGGTGCCGGTGGTCTGCAGGTTGCGGTTGGTGGCTTCCGTGTTGGCGTAACGCGCCTGGAAATAACCGGTGGTGCGCTCGGTGAAGTTGTATTCGAAGTTGGTGAACAGCACCTTGCGTTCGTTGCTCGGCAACAGCGTCTGGGTGCTGGTGACCAGGTCACCGCTGCCGTTGATCACCGAGGTGGAGGCACCACCGCGGTAACCATAGGCATACTCCATGCCGCCGACACCGAACTCGTCGAAGCGGTAGCCGGAAGTGGCCAGCGCGTCATTGTGGAACAGCGCACCCTCGGCCCAGCGCTGCTCGTAGCGCACGTTGGCCATCTCGAAGCGCGCCGGCATGTTCTCGAAGCCGGTCAGCGGCACGTTCGCGCCGAGCAGGTCTTCCTGGCTGCCCGAGCTGTTGCTGAACAGCGAACGGGATTCGCGGCACCAGCTGCGCGCCGCGGCGCAGTCACGGATGCCACTGGTCTTCTGGTATTCAGCGCTCAGCAGCATGTGGCCGCGGCCGCCGAACAGGGGGGTGCCGCCGGACAGCGAGAAGTGCGGACTGCTGCCATCACCACGGCTGTTCACGCCATAGTCGATGTCGAAGTTGATGCCGGTCATGCGCGTGTTCAGCACCATGTTGACCACGCCGGCCACCGCGCCGGAACCATAAGTGGCCGAGGCACCGCCGGTGACCACGTCCATGCGCGCCAGCAGGTTCGACGGGATGGTGTTCATGTCCACCACGTCGGCCTGGTTGGAGGTCGACACCACGCGCCGGCCATCCACCAGCGTCAGCGTGCGTGAACCGAAGGTGGGGTCGAGGCCGCGCAGGTTGGCAATCGTGTTGCCGATGAAGTAGGAACCACGGTCCATCACGTCCATGCCGCCGCCGCCGAAACCTTCCTGGTTGTCGCCGACCATGGTGGGCATGTAGCTGGAGATGTTCTGCGGCACCAGCTGCGTGAGCGCATCCGCCACGTTGACGATGCCCAGGCGCCGCATCTCCTCGCCATCGATCGAGGTGATGGGATTGGATGCCGTCACGTTCGGGGCCTGGATGCGGGTACCCGTGACCTGCACTTCCTCCAGCTCCTCAACGTCCTCGTCATCGGCCAGCTCGGCGGCGAACGACATCGCCTGGAAGCCGATCATTGCGGTCGCGCCGAGGAAGGCCGCCACCGAAGCGCGCACGAGCAGCGCGGATGTGTTCCTTGACACCGTCATACCCCCTGAAGTGTTTCCCTGCCTTTCAGGCGAGCGTGCTGAAGGCTTCTGCAGGCCCTTGCACGAACGCAAGGGCGAGTATCGGAAGAACGTGCGGGGGCGATTTGATGCAGACGGCAGGATTCGTTTGTCGGGCGGGACGAGGGATTTCCGCTGTGGTGAATCCGCGGCGGGACGGGTGGTGCGGCCCTGGCCTGCCGCGTCTGAGCGGCCTGATTTCATCGGG
>CAYNEX010000117.1:0-2071 GCA_964396335.1 uncultured Steroidobacteraceae bacterium
AACGCGGAATGCACGTGGTGCAGCAGTCCAAGGTTAGCCGGCGAGTAGAGGCTGTCGCCCTCTTTCAGCAGGCCGCTTTCGGTCAGCAGCTCTTCGATCAGCTCATGACCCCGCTCGTTGAGCTCGACCTGCCGCGTCTTCTCATCGATCGTGAAATGACCTTCGTCCTCTTCGGAGGCGGCCTTCAGCCGGGGAATGAAGGTGTTAATGCGGCGATAGAGCTCAGAGCTGTCTTCGGCAGGGCCGGAAATAATGAGCGGGGTACGCGCCTCGTCGATAAGGATCGAGTCGACCTCGTCCACGATGGCGAAGTGCAGGCCGCGCTGGAACCGGTCGTCCCGGGAGAACGCCATGTTGTCGCGCAGGTAGTCGAAGCCAAACTCGTTGTTGGTACCGTAGGTGATATCGGCCTGATAGGCGGCACGCTTGGCGGCCGGATCCTGGCCTGACGTCACTACCCCAACGGTGAAACCAAGAAAGTTATAGATGGGCGCCATCCAGCCGGCGTCACGCTCAGCCAGATAGTCGTTGACCGTCACCACAAACACGCCTTTGCCAGTCAGCGCGTTGAGGTAGACCGGCAAGGTCGCCATCAGGGTCTTGCCTTCACCGGTACGCATCTCGGCGATACGCCCTTCGTGCAGCGTGATACCACCGATCATCTGCACGTCGAAATGCCGCATTCCCATGGTGCGGCGGGCGGTCTCGCGGACTACCGCGAACGCCTCGGCGGCCAGGTCATCGAGCCTGGTGCCCTGCGCCAGGCGCTGGCGGAATTCGACGGTCTTGGCGCCGAGCGCCTCGTCGGACAGGGCCTGCAGGTCCTTCTCGAACCGGCCGGCCTGCTGGGCCAGTGAACGATAGCCGCGCACGATGCGCTCGTTGCGGCTGCCAAAAACACGCGTCAAAAGCTGAAGCACTGGCCCTGGATCCTCGAACTTGGCAACCGGACAAAGATGCCGCCACGGGACGCAGTTTCAAGGCCCCCCGACGCGGTCAAACGGTGATTTTACGATAGACAGGGGCCGGACGCCCGGCCCTCGACCCCGGAATCAGGGGTTGATGAACTTCAACGGGTTCACGTGCCGGCCGTTCTGCAGCACCTCGAAGTGCACATGCGGACCGGTGGAACGTCCCGTGGAACCCATCAGCGCGATGGGCTGGCCGCGGGTGACCCGCTCGCCCACCGTCACCAGCGCCTTCTGGTTGTGCGCATAGCGGGTGACATATTCGCCGTGCTTGATCTCGACCAGGTTGCCGTAGCCGGACACGCTCTCGACGCGGGTCACCAGGCCCTCGGCCACGGCCAGTACCTCTGAACCCAGCGCGCCTGCGAAATCCAGGCCGCGATGGTTCGCCTCATGACCCTTGAAGGGATCCTGGCGGGTGCCGTAATAAGAAGAGACATAACCGCTGGCCACCGGGCGACCCTCGGGGCGCACTGCATCATGCAGGCTGCGCGACAGGATGACATTCTCGAGCGCCAGCAGCTGCGAGTCGCGCTGCTCCAGGCGGCGCTCCAGGTCGTCGATCAGCTTGGTGAGGTCGGGAATGTGGGCGCTGCCGCGACCGGCGGGCAGGTCGTCTTCCGGCCCGCCCAGCGCCGGCTCGGAATCGAAGTTGAATTCGCCGGTGCTGATCTTCGCCATCTCGGTGAGGCGCTTGCCCAGCGCATCGAGGCGGATCACATGCGCGTTGAGCTCGCCCATGCGGGCCGAAACGGCGTCGAGGCGGTCCTGCACGGTCTGGCGCACCAGGGCCACTTCGGCCAGCTGCGCCTGGCGATCAAGACCCTGGGATCCGAACTGCATGCCCAGGGCAAACACACTGCCGAGGATGCCGAGCCCGACCACCCCCGCCAGCGTCATCACGACGGGGTGGGAAAGGCGCAGGTGATGCGCAAGTCCCCGTCGGCGGGAGAAAAAAATCAGGTTCATTTACGCTTTCGTGATCGGACGATGCCGACGAATATGCACAAGAAGCCCCGACGAGACAACCGCGCAGGACGGGAATTAAGCACAGTTCACACTGCCGGCGACCAGGCGGCTTTGCTGCTGCAGCGCATCAAACA
>CAYNEX010000117.1:2171-8029 GCA_964396335.1 uncultured Steroidobacteraceae bacterium
AAAGAAGAAGGGCGGGTTCTCACCCGCCCTTCCCAAGCCCGCCGGTCGCGCCTTGCGGCCCGACCGCTGGAGGGGGATCCAGATCAGTCGAGCTTGACCTGTGCGCGCCGGAAGATCGCCGGGTCGCGGAACGGTTCGCCATTCACCATGCGCTGCGCGGACAGCGTCTCCGGGTCACCCGGCAGGATGGTGAACATGTTCGGCTGCGGCGGACGGCCATCCGCCGCGCTGACCGCACCGGGGAACATGCCGAAGAAGCCCGGCGGCTCGCCACCGGGGGCGCTGAAGATGATGCCGGCGAAGCCGGTCTCGTAATACTCGAAGTAACGCTGGCCGCGACCACCGGTGGAATTGCCGGTGGAGGTCATGCAGCCCGTCGAACCACCGCGGCGGGTGTAGTAGCTGCTCGAGGCCATCGGGTCGCCGAACACGAAGCAGCCGTCCTGCACGTTGATCGAGCCGTTCACGCCGGCGTGGAAGCCGGAGTAGTTGTCATAGTCGAACACCCAGAAGCGGCGGTGATCGTCCGAAATCCAGGCACCCGTCATCGTGCCCGGCACCTGGTCCGGCTCGGAGAACGTCCACGTGTATGAAGTCTCGACGGCATCGGGCAGCGGATTGCCCGCACCGGCGCCGGTGAGCGTCGAGTTGATCGGCGTGCCGGTGAAGGTCATCGAGATGCTGGCGGGCGAGCCATTGCTCACCGTCACGTTGGTGGCGCGCGCCACGCCGCCGTTCGGTGCCGAGGCCGCATTGGCCCCCAGGCGCCGCGGGCTCATTTCCGGGATGGTGCCGTAACCCAGCGTGTTGCTGAGGCTGGCCGGCTGCTCGTCGGTGGTGCCCGCCAGCGTGCTGGCATCCAGGAACACGTTGAAATCCAGCGTGCGCGCGACCGGATCATAGTCGTAGAAGCCATATTCCAGTCCGCGACGGCCGGTGGCATTGCCGTTCGAGCCATACATGAACGTGCCATCGTCGAAGAAGGTCAGGAACTGGCGGTCGCGGATGCGCACGAACGGCGCTTCCTCGTAGGTGTTCTCGTTGATGTTGCGGAACACGCCGGCCAGCGCCTTCTCCGGCGACGGGTTGTTGCGGCAGCGGACCGACACGCCATTGGCGACATTGGCATCGTTCGGCGTGAACTGCGAGGTCACCAGCGGGTTGGACAGCCAGATCAGGTTGCCCATCGAGGCCTGGTTGTTCAGCACGCGCACGATGCAGGTCTGGCCCGCCGGCTGCTTCGTGACCACCAGGTCATAGGCCGCGCCGGGGAAGGAGCGCAGGTTCCACAGCACCACGCGGTCGCTGCCGGGCGTGAATTCGGTGATGGTCACCGGTTCCGCATCGGCAGGCGCCTCCGCATCGGCGATCTGCCGCAGGGCCAGTGTCACGCCACCCTCGCCCATCGGCTGGTCGGCGCCACCCGGCGGAGCGCTGTACTTCACGTTCGCCTCGATCGGGAACAGGCAGTCCTTGATATGCCGGGTGACATTGCCCGAAGGGCCGGGAATGTTGGCACTGTTGGTGCCCGAGAGTACCGCGCTGCCGGCGGGCGCGGCCGGGAAGTTGGCCTGCGCCGAGCTGTAGCCGGTATTGCTGGGCGTGTTGTTGGTGGGACTCATCACCACGCGGCAGTGATAGGTCTGGCCGTCCTGCACGAAGGTCGCGGTCATGATCCACTGGAACAGCTGCTGCACCGCCACCGTGTACGCGGGGCTCAGCGTCGGGTTGATGCCCCGGCTCTCGAACTGGAAGCTGGTCGCACCATTGAGCTTGATGCTCTCGGTGCCGTGGTCACGATTGCTGGTCAGCGTGACCGTGAACTCCGGCAGGCTGGCAATCGCCGGATCCACCGTGCCGCCGATGGTGTAGCGGGTGACCGAAGGATCATCCTCGCAGGTCACCGCCGGCCCCGGGTTGCCGCTGCCCACGGTGCCGGAGGCATTCTCGATCGTGCAGATCTTGCCGAAGGGATGCTCCACCACGCTGAAGCTGTAGGGCGTGCCGATCGGCACGGCCGCATAGCTGAAGGGCACGGTCATCGGCCGCTGGTCCGGGCCCAGCGCGCCGAAGAACACGCGCTCGTTGTTGTAACCCTCGACCTCCATGCCGGCGTTCAGCACCACGCCGCGCACCGGGGCCAGGCCCGCGATCGTGCCTTCCAGCACGCCGGTGTGGCCCGGCGGTTGCGTCGAAGGCTCGCGCCGCACGTCCTTGATCGAATCGCAGCCCGTCACGATGAAGCCGAGCGCGGCCATCGCCAGGAGCGCGGAACTCTTGTATGTCGAAATCATGAAACCCCCAAAAACCTTTCTGGATCGTCCCGGGGACGGGTGCACGGCACCCGCCCCCGCACCTGTCTGGATCAGAAGCGCATCCGCACGCCCATGCGGTACGAACGACCGTAGATGTCGTGGTACTGCGCAGTGGCGCCGGAGATGCCCCCGCCGGAGAACGGCGGGCTCTTGTCGAACAGGTTGTTGATCGAGCCGAACACCTGCATCTGCTTCAGGTTCGGCACCTTCACGTCATAGGAGCCGTTCAGGGCGAAGTTGAAGTAGGAATCGACCCAGTTGCGGTCCACGCTGCCGTTGAGGAACTGCCCGTCCTCGTTCTTGTAGTTGCTGCACAGGCCACGCTCGAACTGGCTCTCGTCGCACCAGGTGTTGTCCAGGCGGGCGCCGCCGATATAGCGGGCCGACAGGCTGGTCGACAGGTTGCCGACGCGGTACGAGGTGATGATGTTGCCGCTCCACTTCGGCGATGCGGCCACGCCGGGCACGAACACGCTGCTGCGGATCTGGCCCACCATGTCCACCGGCACCAGGCAGTTGCCGCCCTGGATGCCGTCCACCGGCGCATTGAGCTCGAGCACGCCACCGCGGCTGGCACAGAAGCCCGGCTGCTGGTCGCCGATGTTGCCGAAGGCGATGTGCTGGAAGCCGGATGCCTCCAGCGCGCGGGTGCCGCGGATCGTGAACGACATCGAGCCGGGCGCGCGCTCGAAGAGGCGGCTCAGCTGGAAGGTGTAGTTCGCCGACACGTCGATGCCGCGGCGCTTGATCGGCAGCGCGTTCTCCGGCCGCGAGGCGTTGTAGGAGAGGATGTCACCCAGGTCACGCGTGCCATCCGGCAGCGTCGAGAAGGTGATGTCCTTGCACGGCTGCAGGTTCTCGTTGAACCGGCCGTTCACGCCCGGGAAGTCCGGATCCACCTCGCCGCTGTCCAGGTACTGGGCCTCGACGTTGCCGCTCTGCTCCCAGCACGCCAGGATCGGGTTCTGGGCATTGAAGCGGGTGGTGATGCCGTCCTTCACGCTGATGGTGAAGTAGTCCACCGACAGGCGCATGCCCTGCGCCCAGCCGCCCGGTGACAGCACCATGCCCACGGTCAGCGTGTCGCTCTTCTCGGACTTCAGGTCCGGGTTGCCCACGCGCACCTGGCCCCAGCGCTCCTGCTGGTTCTCGGCCGAGAACGCCGTGCGCTCGCGCCACGGGTTGCGACCGGTGTGCTGGTCCGGCTGGCTCGGCTGGTTCAGGAACAGGTCGCGGTAGCCGGCGGCACGCAGGTCGCGCGAGCGCGTCAGGCGGAAACGCGCGAAGTCGAAGGGTTCGAACACCGTCTGGAACTTCCAGTTGAAGATGTTCTGCGTGTTCGACTGGCCGGTGGTGCCCGCACCACCCTTGTTGTAGTACGAGGCATAACGCAGGCCGGTGTTCACCGACAGCAGGTTGATGCCCTCCAGGCCGCTGAGCAGCGGCAGGTCGAGCTCGGCGAAACCTTCGGTGACGCGGTTCTTGCCGCTGAAGGCATCCGACCAGACGCTGGCGAGGTCAGCACGCTCGTAGATGGTCGTGATGCCCGGCGTGCCCTTGTTGTCGGTCTTGTTCTCGCGCACCTCCAGGCCGAAGGCGCCGGACAGCGGACCATGGCCGAGGCCGTTCCACAGCGTGCCGGAGGCGTTGAACGACAGCACCTGCAGGCTGGTGCCACCGCGCGACGTGCTTTCCACGAACGCGTAGTCGATGGCCTGTTCCTGCATCAGCCGGCGCTCCTCGGCCGTCATCACGCGGCCGTTGACCGGGCTGACCCAGTCGGTCAGCCACGGCGTGGTGCCGAAGACATTGATCGGCACGCAGCCTTCCATCAGCTTGCGCAGGTTCTCCGGCTCGGAGATCGGCACGCCCTCATAGTCCAGCTGCGGCAGGCCGTCGCGCACCATGCGGCACACCGGCAGGCCGAAGTTCGGGTTCGGCGAGCCGTCCGCCAGGTACTGGCGGTCATCCACCACCGAGTCCATCGCCATGTTCAGGCGGATCGAGGTGGCGATGTTGTTCTGCGTGGAGCTGCTGTCGGTCTTGCCGTACTGGTAATACGCATCCCAGCGCCAGTCGCCGCCGAAGCGGCCCTTCACGCCGGCCAGCACACGCATGGTTTCCGACTCCTGGTCGGTCCACTGCTGCAGCTGCGGGTTCCAGACCTTGCGCACGGCCGTGTAGCCGCCGCAGGGGTTCGCGCCCCACAGGCCGCCCACGCCGGAGGTCTGGCCACCGATGCCGGGATTGAAACCGCTGAGCACCTGGCCGGTGACCGGGTTCTGCAGCGAGTGGTAGTTGGAACCGGGCGAGGACACCACGCCACCGGCGCCGCGCTGCAGCTGGTACAGCGCCTCCGGGCTCAGCCCGTACAGGAAGGCGTAGGCATTGCGGCCCAGCTGCGGCAGCGTGGCCGGCGCGCCATAGTCGATGAACTCGGTCGCGCCGGGATCGATGTGGATGGCCTCGAGGACCCACAGTGCCACGCCATTGCGATCGACGCGCAGCCACTCGCCATGGGCGTTGACGAACGGGAAGTTCGGCGGGTTCTCGCTGCCGTCATAGCCATCCGCCGGAATGCCGACGGTGTACCACCAGGGCGCGTTGTTGCCGTTGTTCAGGAAGCCCGGCGTGCTGCTGACACCGATGTGCTCGAGGAATCCGGGGTGGTTATGCACCGGATGGCGCTGGGTCCCGCCGAGGGTGCCGCTCAGGTACTGCTCGCCCGTGGCGGTAATGTACGTGGAACCGATGCCGCCGCCACCGTAGGTGATGACATCGCCCGGAGAAGCCGTGCCACCCAGTGTCAGCCCGGAACCGCCGGTGTGGAAGCGCACGCAATAGTCACCGGTCGTGTAGGTATTGCGGTTGCGGCCCTCCGTCTTGGCATAGTTGCCCTGGAAGTAACCGGTGGTGCGCTCGGTGAAGTTGAACTCGAAGTTGGTGAACAGCGTCTTGCGCTCGCTGCTGGGGCGCATCACCGTGCCCTCGGTCACAAGCGGACCGTCACCACCCACGCCCTGGCCGCCCGTGCCGCCGCGGAAGCCATAGGCATATTCCTCGATGTCGGTGCCGTCATCGCTGAAGCGGAACCCGGAGGTGATCAGCGAGTTGGCGTGCCGCACCGTCGCGGTGGGCGCGTGCTGCTGCCGGCGGGCACCCAGCATCTCGAAGTGCGCGGGGAAATCACCGATGCCATCACCATCGATGTCGCCATAACCGGGCAGCGGGCTCAGCAGGGCATTCACGTCCTGCTGCGATCCGGCCGAGTTGTTGAACATGAAGCGCGATTCACGGCACCAGTCGCGGGCCGCGGCACAGTCGCGGATCGCGCTCTGGTTCTGCCATTCGATGCCGAACAGGCCGTGGCCGCGACCATCGAAGAACGAGCGGCCACCGGAGATCGACACGTGCGGGTCGCCGCCATCGCCGGCCTCATTGAAGCCGTAGTCCAGGTCGACGTTGACACCCTGCATGCGGTTGTTCAGCACCAGGTTCACCACACCCGCCATCGCGCCCGAGCCGTAGGTAGCCGAGGCACCG
>CAYNEX010000118.1:0-2697 GCA_964396335.1 uncultured Steroidobacteraceae bacterium
CCGCCGCGCGGCATTCCTTTGCCCGCTGGCGGAAACCTGCGCACAATACCCGCCATCTTCGAAGAACGATACGTCCGGGGGGCATGTGAGACTGCTCCGAGCCCTGCCGGCCCTGCCGGCCCTGCTGGCGCTGGTGCTGGCCTGCGGCTGCGCCCAGCGCGATCCGGGCGACGGCCTGCACCGCATCGCGATTGCCACCGGCCCGTCGGGCACCGCGTACAACCAGATCGGCACCAGCCTCAGCACCGTGCTCGAGCGGGAGCTGGATGTGGCCTCCACCGCCCGGCCGCACACCGGCTCCTCGCTGTACATCCCGCAGATGCATCGCGGCGAGCTGCCTTCGGCCTGAACAACTCCACCGACACCGCCGCGGCCTATCGGGGCGAGCTGGTCTATGCGCGGCCGCTGGACAACCTGCGGGCCGTGATGCTGGTGTCCCGCTCGCCACTGCAGTATTTCGTGCGCGGGGACTCGGGCATCCAGACCATGGCCGACCTGCGCGGCCGGCCGGTGGTGACCAGCTTCCGCGCCAACGTGCCCTTCGACATCATCAATGCCGCCACGCTGGCCACGGCCGGGCTCACGCTCGACGATGTGGACGCGGTGACGGTGGCCGGTGTGCCCGATGCCATCCGGGCGCTGGTGGAAGGCCGGGTGGCCGCCGCCAGCACCTTGCTGGGCATTCCGGCCTTCCGCGAAGCCAATGCCACCGTGCCCGGTGGCCTGCGCATCCTGCCGCTGGGTCCCCACGAGGAGGCGCTGACG
Organism: uncultured Steroidobacteraceae bacterium; assembly: GCA_964396335.1. Classification (GTDB taxonomy): domain Bacteria; phylum Pseudomonadota; class Gammaproteobacteria; order Steroidobacterales; family Steroidobacteraceae; genus ZC4RG30. The sequence continues at coordinate 766 of CAYNEX010000118.1, forward strand.
CAGATGCCCGGATTCGACGCCATCGAGATGCAGCCGGGACCGGCCACGCCCGGCATCTCTGTGCCAACGCGCGTGGCGCGCATGGACGTGTACCTGAATTCCAGCGTGCTGCGTGGTCAGCACGATCCATCGCAACTGGGCAGCGCTGCAGCAGGCGCTGCCGGCATTCCGCACCGTGGCCGCGGATGAAATCGCGGGCTCCACCTGGCTGACCGTCCTGTTCCGCATCTACACCTTCATCCTGTTGTTCGGCGGCCTGCTGTGGGCCATGGACGTGCCGTCGCGGCTGGGCCTGCCGCTGATCGAGCCGGAATGGCTGGGGCCGTTTCTGGGTGTGGCCACGGCGGCAGCTTTCCTGCGCTGGCCCTATCGCCGCACGGCCGGCGCGCTGGATGCCGTGCTGGGTTTCATGGCCATCGGCTGCTGGCTGTGGCTGGCGATCAACTATGCCAGCTGGATGTTCGACATCGAGGGCTACACGCTGGGCAAGTTCATTCCCGGCGCGCTGGGCATCGTGCTGATGATGGAGGGCGTGCGCAAGTCCTGCGGCACCTCGATCGCGGTGCTGCTGGTGATCATGCTGGTCTATGCGCTGCTGGGCTATCTGCTGCCGCGCCCGATGCAGGCCGACACCATCACGCCGGAACTGCTGGTGATGTACCTCTATTCCGACACCAGCGCCATTCCCGGCCAGGTGTGAGCATCATCGCCTCGGTGGTGCTGGCCTTCGTGGTGTTCGGCAAGCTGATGGAAGTCAGCGGCGCCACGCAGTTCTTCACCGACACCGCCATGGCACTGATGGGCAGGCGCCGGGGCGGACCGGCGAAGATCGCGGTAGCGGCCTCGGGCATGATGGGCAGTGTTACCGGCTCGCCGGTCAGCAACATCATGTCCACCGGCGTGGTCACCATCCCGATGATGAAACGCATGGGATTCACCGCCGAGCAGTCCGCCGCGGTCGAAGCCACCGCCTCCACCGGCGGTGTGCTGGCGCCGCCGGTGATGGGCGCCACCGCCTTCCTGATGGCCGAGTTCCTCAACGTGGACTATGGCGCGGTGGCGCTGGCCGCCATGCTGCCGGCCATCTTCTACTTCCTGTGCCTGTACCTGCAGGTGGATGCGATGGCCGCCCGCATGGGCCTCTCCGGCCTGCCGAAATCCGCGCTGCCGCGGCTCGGCACCGCGCTGCGCACCGGCTGGATCTTCGTGCTGCCGATGATGCTGCTGGTCTACCTGCTGTTTTTCGAGGGCTTCGGTGCGCAGTACTCGGCCATGGGTGCATCGGTGATGCTGCTGGGACTGGCGCTGGTGCGCAGGCGCCTGCGCAGCCGCGCCGAGTGGAGCGAGTTCGTCTTCGGCAGCGGCAGCATCCTGATCCCGCTGATCCTGGTGGCGGGTGCGGCCGGCATGGTGGTGGGCATCATGAGCCTGACCGGGCTCGGGCAATCGCTGTCGGTGATCCTGGTGCAGATCGGCGCCGACTGGGGTCTACTGGCCATGCTCGCGCTGACCGCGGTGCTGTGCATCGTGCTGGGCCTGGGCATGCCCACCACCGCCATCTACGTGGTACTGGCCGCCATCGTGGCACCGGCGCTGGTGGAGATGGGCGTCACGCCGATGGGCGCGCACATGTTCATCCTGTACTTCGGCGTGATGTCCTTCCTCACCCCGCCGGTGGCCGTGTCCGCCTATGTCGCCGCCGGCATCGCCAATGCCGACATGTGGCGCACCGGCTGGATCGGCATGCGCATGTCGATCATGGCGGCGCTGCTGCCCTTCCTGTGGGCCTACGATCCGGCCCTGCTGATGGATGGTTCGTGGCTGAGCATCCTGATCGTGTGCTGCACGACGCTCGCCGCGATCCTGTTGATCGCACGCGGCGTGGGCGAGATCCGCGGCACCCCCGGCGTGGTGAGGGCGTCTTCGCTGCTG
>CAYNEX010000118.1:2797-7926 GCA_964396335.1 uncultured Steroidobacteraceae bacterium
CAGCTTGCTGGACGGCTCGAAGACTGCATCGACATCGCGGGTCGATTCACGCGCATTGAAGGCCAGTACCATGGCCGCTCCCCCGACGATGCCCACCTCGCCCTTGATTCCCTCCCGCGCCAGCTCATCGTTGAGCGCACGGAAGGCCTCGAGGATCTCTTCCTGTGTCATGCATTACGCCCGCGACAGGAAGTTGCCAAGTACGAAGATGTTGTTGCGCCGGAAGGCAAGCGGACTCTCTACCAGCGCGGTGGCCTTCAGGTTCTCGACACCTGCCACGAACCAGGGCTCGGGCAATGTCAGTGGATGCATCGCCCACCAGGGCGGGGCCTGCCTGAACTCGGTAGCCAGGGCGCAGGCGGTGGCGTTCAGCAGCGCGCGCTCGCGCGTGCGACGGGAGCGCGAATAGAGCGAGCGCAGTGCATCGAAGCGGCGGGTACGCCGCGCTTCATCCACTGCTTCGAAGAAGGGCGCCCAGTTGCTCACGCCCTGCCTTGGGGGCCTGCCGGCTGTCTTCATGGCCAGCATGGTAGCGCGATTCCGTCAATTTTGTATAAGTTATTGAATATAAAATAATAAAATACCCTTGATGCGGAACATGTCGAACCAGGTGCTGACGAACTGGCGGCCGCAGGAGTCGGTGCCGCCGCGCGGGACTCCGCCCCTGAAGGAGAGACATTGAGTAGCATCAGGACGTTCAGGGAAGATCGGAGGTCACGCATGCGCAGACTCGCGGCCCTCACGCTGGGCTCACTTCTCGCGACAGGCTCCATGGCCCAGGAGCGGATTGCCGGCATTGATGCCGATATCGTGCGAAGCCTGCTGCTCGGCGGTGAGCAGACCCTCACGCTCGGCAAGGAAGTGCCGTCGGAATTGTCGGAGGTGCGCATCCCGCGGCAACTGCGCTGGATCGGCAGCTCCGAGCGGGTGGTTGGGCAACCATTCGACACGACGGCCCCGAGGACCATCGCCGCGGCATGGCGGACCGATGTGGCACCGGACGCCGCGGGCAAACTGATGGTCGATGCCCTGCTGGCGACGGGCGGGAAGCTGCAGCCGGCAAGGCCGACGATGGGAGCGGGCGTCTTCATCAGACCGGACGAGCCGGCGCCGGACCAGTTGGTGTGCCTGGGCGAGAGGCCGGCCACCGTGGTCGCCAATTCCCTGGACGGGGCCACCTATGTGGTGGTGCAGGTCCAGCGCGGCAACAATGGCCTTTGCGATGCGCGCATGCCGCGATCCGTCGCCATGGGGCCGGACACCACCCAGCTGCCGAAGCTCGAACTGCCGGTTGATCCATCCACCGGCAGGACCGCTGTGATGCGGGGCGGCGGCTGGAGCGGAGGTGGCCCGTCGAGCCAGCGTGCCACATTCCGCATGGACTTCAGTTCGCATGACTCCGTTGCCAATGTGGCAAGCCATTTTGCACGCCAGATGCAGGCGCAGGGCTGGCAGCCGGATGCCACCTGGAGTGGCGAAGCTTCTGCCGGGTCCAGCTGGAGCCGGGCACGCGGCTCCGAGCCCCCGTTGCTGCTGACACTGCAGATCCTCGCCAGCAGTGAAGCCGTGCGCACCGCAGTGCTCAGTGCCGGCCCGAAAGAATGAAGGAGGTCATCATGCGACGAATCATTGCCGTGATGGCCGGTTTGCTGATGGCGGGCGCGGCCTCGGCCCAGGACCTGCTGCGTGATGCCGACCGGGATGTGCTCAATGCGCTGGTCTTCCTGGGCAGGCCGAATATGGTGGCCACCGCATCGCGCACCCTGCCGCCGGAATTTGCGAACCTGAAAGTGCCCTCGGAACTGGCGCTGATCGGCACTTCCGTGCGCAGCGATGGCAACACCATCACCGCGTTCCATACGACGCTGCCGTCCGGGCGGGCACTCGATGAACTGGTGCTGGCGCTCGCGGCTGAAGGCTGGGCGTTGGAGACACAGCAGCAGATGGGAGAACAACCCACGTTCTCCGCACCCACGCAGAGGCAGTTCGTGATGGTCTGCCGCAATGGTGAGCGGCGCGCGGTTGTCGTGCGCGATCACAACAATCGCCGCGTCGCATCCATCCAGGGCGGCTACATCCAGGAGCCGCGCCCCTGCAATGCGCCTGATCCGCGCCAGAGCATGGGGCCGATGGGCCTGGCCGGAGCGAGGAACCTGATGCCACGCTTCACCTTCCCGGAGGGCGTGCGTGTGGCCAACGGCGGCGGCGGCGGTGGCAGCAACAACCACCAGCGCACCGGCACACGCGTATTCAGTACTGAGGAAACCGCTTCGTCGCTGGCACTGGAGCTGTCGCGGCAGCTCTCGACGCAGGGCTGGACACGCGATGCAGCCTGGAACGGCGCGTGGGGCGCCGGATCAAACTGGAGGCGAACCTCCGACAACGGCGCGCTGCTGGGCACGCTGGAAGTCATCGAGGGCGCCGATTCCGCCTTCGAGGTCGTTTTCACGCTGAACCTGCAACACTGAACAGGGTCCTGGCATCCGCGGACCTGTCCCGGGTGGCGAGGGAGTCCTCGCCGTTCGGATTGGGCCAAGAAGCCCTGCACCAACAGCAAGTGCGCGAAGCCATGCAGGCTCCGTCTGGTCTGGCACGACCTGATTGCCCGCCGCGATCGATCAGCCCCGCTGATGCTGCGCCAGCATGGCCGCCACGCTCTGCTGCCATGGCGTGGTCGGGCGTCCATTCAGGCGGCTGAGCTGCCGGCTGTCATCGAACAATGCGCCCCCGGCAATGGCAACCTGTGAGGCCCAGCTGTTCTGGATCGCCGCCTCGGGCAAGCCGCGCGCAGCCATCGCGGCGCGGAACTGCGCTTCAGTCTGGTTGCGGTACACCACGCGGCGACCGGACTGGCGCGCAATCTCGGCAGCCAGCTCTTCCATCGTGAACGAGGTGTCGCCGGCCAGTTCGTGCAGCTGTCCGGATGGCCGCCCGGTGTCCATCAGCACGGCCGCTGCCGCAGCACCGTAGTCCGCGCGCGTGGCGGGGGAGATCCGGCCGGCGCCGGTGGCCGCGGTGATCTCGCCGCTGCGCAATGCGCTGGCCACATCACCCTCGTAGTTCTCCGTATACCAGCCATTGCGAAGCGCCGCCCATTCAAGACCGGACGCCGCCAGCAGTTGCTCGGTGGCCAGGTGGTCGGCGCGCACGCTCAGCTGTGAAGTGTCCGCACGCAGGAAGCTGGTATAGGCGAGGAACTTGACCCCGCGCTGCCTGGCCGCGGTCACCACCGCGCCGTGCTGTGCCACGCGATTCGAACCGGTGGACGAGATCAGCAGCAGGCGCTCGACCCCGCTGAAGGCCTGCAGCAATTGCTCCGGGTAATCGTAGTCGGCGAAGCGCAGGGTGACACCATGGCTGGCCAGGTGTGCGGTCTGCTCGTCGCGATTGCGGGCGATGGCGATGATCCGCTGTGGCGGCACGCTGCGCAGCAGCGCCTCCACCACCTGGGTGCCCAGTCGTCCCGCCGCGCCGGTCAGTCCGATGACGGGCGCAGACTGCGCAGCCCCGACTCGCAGCGACAGGCTGCCTGTCGCCAGCGCCATGCCGGTGAATGCCCTGCGTGTGAAGTTCTGCATGGGTTCAGTCCTTGAACAGCAGCTGCGCGAAGTCGTGCAGGCTCTTGCGCCAGGTCTGGAACTCATGCCCGGTACCGGGCGTTTCCAGATAGGTGTGCTTCACGCCAGCCTTCTCCAGTTCCTCGTGGATGGCGCGCCCGGTGCTGGGCGCCTCCTTGGATCCCATGCTCACGAAGAACACCTTGACCTGCTTCGCGAACTCCGCCGGCTGCTTCAGCAGGCCGTTGTAGCCGGTCTCGACGCCGGGAAAGCCGAACGGCGCACTGAAGATGCCGATGTGGGAGAACTTGTCGAGATTGGCCTGCGTGATCTGGTAGGTCTGCGTGCCGCCCAGCGACAGGCCGGCCATCGCGCGATGCTCGCGGTCGGCGATGGTGCGGTAGCTGGCATCGATCATCGGGATCACGTCGGTGATGATCTGCCGCGTGAAGGGCATGTCCAGCGCCGGCCCGGGTCCACCCATGCCGCCGCGTGGGCCGCCAGGAGGAGCGCCTGCGGGCGGACCACCGGCACGCGCGCCCGCAGGGCCACCGGCTCCAGGAGGACCACCTGCGCCACGAGGGCCACCCGCGCCCGGCGGACCGCCGCGGCCCGGTCCGGGGCCAACCGCCACACCCGGCGTGATGCCGCCATCCTCCATCACCACGATCATCGGCTCCGCGCGGCCCTCGGCGATCAGGTTGTCGAGGATGAAATTGGTGCGACCCTGGTTCGGCCATGCGCGCCGGTCCTCACCCATGCCGTGCTGCAGGTAAAGGACCGGATAGCGCCGATCCGGACTGGTGTCGTAACCCGGCGGCGTGTAGACGAAGGCCTGCCGCACCTCGCCACTGGCAGTGTGGTACCAGTGCGTGCGGATCTGTCCGTGGGGCACGTTGCGGATATGGTAGAAATCGACGCCTGCTTCCGGGATCTCGATGCCGCTGCGCACATTGCCCGCGCCATAGAAGGACTCGCTGTGCGGATCGGCGACCGCCAGTCCATCGACGGTGAGCTGGTAGTAGTGGAAGCCCGGATCCTGGGGCGCGGTCACGCCGGTGAAGAATCCATCCTCGCCCTTCGTGAGATCGGTCCCCAGCACGCGGATGCTCTGCACGCCGGGCGCGCGGATGCGGAAGTGCACGCGCCGTTCGGCATCGACCCGCGGCCAGTCCTGGCCGACCACATTGGTGGTGGCAGGCGTGGTGCCGGGTGGGAAGGACGGGGCCGGTGCCTGTGCAAGCACGGCGGCGCCATAGGCGGGCGCGAGGATGATCAGCAACAGGCGACACAAGCGGTTCATGCCAGGATTCTCCATTCTGGTTGGTTGTGGCAGGGCGACTCGCGAGCGGTCTTGTGCCCGCCATGTTAGCCCCGTCACGGCCCCGGGCCCCAGAACCGCGATCCAGTGGCCTATTCCGGGGGCAGTCACCCTCCGCCTGTGCTATAGTCCGTCGGTCTTTGCCGGATCGCCACCGGTCTGATCCACGACCGGAACCCTCAGTTTCGCGAGCTCGGTTCCCCACAAAGGAAATCCATGAATTTTTCCGATCTCGGGCTTGCGCCCGGGCT
>CAYNEX010000119.1:0-7906 GCA_964396335.1 uncultured Steroidobacteraceae bacterium
GCTGGCGACCATGCGCCGCACCTGCTCGATGAGCTGCTGGTAGATGGGCACGCTGCTGTGGGGATTGAGGATGAACATGGGCGCCTTGGTGTATCAGTACAATAGGACACTTACCGGGAGAGTGTCCACCTTGCGGTGCGGGAGCCCGGGATTGCTTACCATCCGGGGTGTGACCCCGGACAACCTGTTCACCGGCTCCTTCCTTGACCGACGCGCGGAAGCGCGCCTGGAGCAGGACTGGCTGGAGCGCGCCCTGCGCGATGCGGGCACGCTGTTCCTCGGCATGCGCGCCGGCGCGGCGCTGGTGCGGCCGGGCGGCGAGGGTGCGCTGTCCCGGCTGGCCTTCCTGGGCGTCGATGACCCGCGCGTCTCCGCCGCCCGCGATGCCGAGCGCGCGGTGCTGCTGGGCTGGTACCAGCAGCGTCGCTGCGTGCTGGTGGACCTGCCCGATGAGCTGGCGGTGCCGCGCGAAGGGGAGACTTTCGCCGAGCTGCGGCCGCTGGTGCCGGAGCTGCCGGCCAGCGAGGCGGGCCTCGCCGCCTATGCGCGCGCGATGCATCTGTGGCATGCCTCGCATCGCTTCTGTCCGCGCTGTGGTTCGAACACGGTGCCGGAGCGTGCCGGCCATGCGCGTCGCTGCACGCGCTGCGGGCAATCGGGATTCCCGCGGCTCGATCCGGCCATCATCGTGCTGGCCCATGACGGCGCCGGTCATGCGCTGCTGGGGCGACAGGCCAGCTGGGCGCCGGGGCGTTATTCCACCATCGCCGGTTTCGTCGAACCGGGTGAATCGCTCGAGGATGCCGTGCGGCGTGAGTTGCACGAGGAGGCGGGCATTTCGTGCACCGCGCTGGCCTATCGCTCCTCGCAGCCCTGGCCGTTTCCTTCTTCGCTGATGCTGGGGTTCATGGCGCTGGCCGAACGGCGCACGCCGGTGCTGCATGACGGGGAACTGGAGGACGCGCGCTGGTTCTCGCGCGCCCGGATCGCCTCCGGCGAGGTGAAGCTGCCGCCGCCGGAGACCATTTCCCGGCGCCTGATCGAGGAGTGGTTGTACTCCCCGGACTGACCGCTCACTTCTTCAGCGTGTAGACGATGTCGGCGCTGCGTTCCTGCCCCGCCTCGGTCTTGATGGTCCAGCGATCCGAGATCGTCCAGCGCAGCTTCAGCGTGTTGATGGCCTCGGCCAGCGAGATGCCATACGAGATATAGAGGCGGTCCGACAGGTATTTGCCCAGCACCAGGCTGGCCTGGTTGTGGATGTCCGATTCGATGCCGACGTCATCCACGCCCACCTGCGTGCCGACGCGCTGCGCGAGGATGGCGCCGCCCTGCGCCAGCAGGTCGTTGCGCGCGGCGCCGGGCGCCTGGCTGTCCGACAGCGATTCGATCGAGCCACCGGCGAGGATCAGCGAGGCGATCTGCGACTGCGGCAGCGACGGCTCTGAATAGAAGGTGAGGCGCGGCGCGCGCAGGCTGCCGCGCACGTTCACGCCGGCGGTGGCATCCGGGAACACCTTCTGCGCGCGCAGGTCGATGCCCGGGTCATTCAGCGGCACATTGTTGAAGATCAGGCGACCGCGTTCGATGTCGAGCAGGCGGCCCAGCGCCTGGTAGCGGCCGTCGGAGATGGCAAGTTCGCCCACGCCACGGCTGGACTGCACCGGGTCGGTCCGCACTTCCAGCGCGCCGCCAAGACGTGCCGCAAGGCCGAGCGACTCCAGCCGCACGTCATCCCCGACGACCAGGCGGATGTTGCTGTAGATGTTCCAGCGCTGCGAGGGATCCACCGGCTCGTCGCCCACCAGGATCTCGTCGCTGGAAGACAGCACGGCGCTGGTCAGGTCGGCCGGTTCGATGCGGCCATAGGGCAGCACCACCTCGCCGGTGACATCAATGCGGCGACCGGCCACCTCGAAGTCGAGGTCGGGCGAGGCGAGGATGCGCGCTTCGGGCACGTTCACGATCTGCAGCCGCTCGCCCTTCACCTTCAGGTTGCCGTAAGGCTGGCGGTCGCGCCAGCTCAGGCGGCCATCGAAGCGGGCCACGCCTTCGCCCATGCGCGAGCTGCCATCGAGGCGCAGCGCGTTGGTGTCGAAGCTGGCATCCAGCGCCAGCTCACGCAGCGACAGGTTGATCTGGTAGAGGTCGATCGCGGCATCGCGCAGCTGCAGCGTGCCGTTCAAGGTGGGCGCGCCCAGCGTGCCGCCGATGTCCACGCGCGTGGCAAGACGGCCACTGGCGCGGTCGATCTCCACCACGAAGATGTCCACCAGCGACAGGCTGTCTGTGTGCGCGTCGAGCGAGCCGCGGATCGGGTGCTCGCGCCAGCTTGCGCCGCGGCGGTCTCCTTCGAGCCGGCCCTGGATGCTGCCGGCCTCGTCGGCGTCGAGTCCGACGTCGATCGAGAAGCTCTCGGTGGTGGCAACGGCATCGATGGCGCCGGTGCCCAGCGACATGCCCTGCTCGCGGCCGCTGCCGACGTTGTGGCGCACGGCCGCGTCGGTGAGGCGGCCGGACACCATGCCGGTGGGCAGTTCGCCGGGGCGACCGCTGAGTTCGCCGCGCAGGTCGATGGTGCCTTCGTACTGGAATTCCTGGCTCAGGCCCGCGGTCAGCGTCGACAGCGGCAGCATGTCGGCGGAGAAGTTCGCATCCCAGTTGCCGGTGGCCTGCCGCCGCGCGCTGCCGCACAGGCGTTCCTGCTCACCCATCAGGCACAGCTGGCCGAGCGTGACCTCGCGCAGGTTCACATACAGCGGCGTGGCCGATTCATTGCGCAGCGCGAGGCGGTCCTTCTGTTCGATGGTCAGCAGATTGACCTGGCCCTGCCACATGCCATTGCGCATGCCGCCGCGGCCTTCCAGTCGCACCTTCACCGGCGCGGCGTCCATCGTGGCGGTCAGTCGCTGGGTATCGCCGTCTCCCTCCAGCGCGATGGAGGCGTCGGCGGTGCGCACGCCGTCGGAGAGCTGCCGCAGCACCAGCGAGCCGGTGGCGCGGCCGGGCTCGCGCGACAGGTCGATGTCGATGTCGGCGGTCAGCGCCGCCAGCTTCGTGCCGCGCCATTCGAAGTCGGTACCGCGTCCCTCGACGCGCAGGATGGGGCGCTCGCTGGTGCCGGCGAAACGGCCGCGCGCCTGCACCGCGCCGCGCGCGTCCGGATCGAGCAGGCTCAGATCCTGGGTCTGGATGTCGAAGGCCAGGTCAGGGGTCTCGCCCATGCCGCCATCAAGCCGCACGCGCGTGTTGCCCACCGATACATCCACGCCATCAAAACGCCATTCGGTGCTGCCGCCGGCGCGCGAGATCACGCCATTGCCAGTGGTGCGCTGGCCGCGCAGCGTGCCTTCGAGGCGCGCGATGGCCAGCTCGAGGCTGCCTTCCTCGCCGAACGGCGCGCCGCCGGCGCGGAAGTCGAAGTCGACGCGGCCGGGCAGGTCGCCGCGCAGCTTCGCGGCGTCCATCTGCGTCATGCGGCCCTGCACCTGCCAGCTCTCGGAAGGATTCCAGCGCGCCTCGCCGGTGAGGCGGGCATCGCCCTCGAACAGCGTCATGCGACCTTCCTGGATCTGGAAGGACTCGCCGTCGAGGCGGCCACGGGCCTGCACCGGGATGGCCTCTTCGACCAGATCGGTGAGCACCTCTCCCTCGGCTTCCACCAGCCAGGGTTTCACCTCATTCAGGGTGTAGCGTCCGCGCGGGCTGGTGAAGGCCGGTTCGTTGCTCGCCAATGGCCAGCGGAAATCGGTCCAGGTGCCGCCCAGCGCGAGGCGCTGTGCGCCCGCTTCGATGTCGACAGTGCCGCGCACGGTGGCGCGCGCACCGGACGGCGGATGATGCAGGCGCGTCTCGCGGATGGTCAGGCGCTTGTCGCGGTAGTCGCCGTTGAAATCGACGTCGAAGGCGCCGGCCTCGAGGCCCGGCGGCGTGACCTGGCCCCTGGCGCGGATGCCATCCGCATCCACCTCGATATCCAGTTCGCCGGAGATCAGGCCCAGCGCGCCGCTGCCACCGAAGTCAGTGAGGTCGAAGTCGCGCGCCAGCGCGTGGCCGGCGATCAGCCAGCCGTTGATCAGGTCGGCGTTGCCGGTGACATCGGCCGGGAAGGGTTCGTTCACCGTCAGGCGATAGGGCAGGTCATCCAGCGGACCATCGAAGCTGGTGCTCATCAGCCATTCAGGCTGGTTGTCCGGGCGCCAGGTGGCATCGACCTGGCCATCCATTTCATAGGGGCGCGCGGCGCGCAGGCGGGTGTTGCCGCTGAGGTGCCAGTCCTCCCAGTCCACCTGCGTTTCGCGCACGCGGATCTGCTTGTGCTGCACGGTGACCCGGCCGGCGGCGTCGCTGAACAGCAGTTCGCGCCCGTTCTTCAGGACCAGCAGGATCTCGCCGACCTTCACCGCGTCGCCATCGATGCGCAGCATCGGCGGCAGGAAACGCGGCTCGCGTTGCGGGCGCTGCACCGGGTCGTCCAGCAGCTGCACGGTCACGCGCTGCGCGGTGAGCTGCGGGATCTCGACATGCTGGCGCAGCAGCAGCGGCCACAGGCTGACCCGGCCGCTGACCTGCTCGACGCGCACGTCGGAGAGGCGATGTTCGACGCGCAGGAAGTCGATCGAGATGCCCTGCGTCAGCGTGCCGCGGATGTTCTCGACGGTGAGGGTGATCGGGCCGACCTTGTGCAGCCGCGCCACCAGGAATTGCAGTCCGGCCTCGGTGGTGGCGACCCAGTACAGGATGCCGGTGGGCACCAGCACCAGCATGCCCGCGATCACCAGCAGGATCTTGCGTCGCCGGCTCATAGCTTCGGGGTGATGTTCAGGTGCAGCCGGTAGTTGCCGCTGGTGGAGAGGGGCTTGGCCACATCGAGGCCGATCGACACCACCGGCAGCCGATAACGCACGCCGATGCCGGCGGCATATTCAAGCCGGTCGCCCCACTTGTTGAAGGCGTTGCCGGCATCGAAGAAGGTGGCGATGGCGAGGTTGCGCGGCAGGTCGCGCACCAGTTCCACCGAGCCGGTGAGCATGTGGCGGCCGCCGACGCGCACTTCCTCCGGATCGCCCTGCTTGTTGATGGCGGTCTCGGTGGGCGAGAGGGACTGGTAGGCGAAGCCGCGCACGCTGCGATCACCGCCGGCCAGGAAGCGGTAGATGGTGGCCAGCTCGCTGAAGTCCTCCACCAGCGTGGTGCCGATCTGGCTGCGCAGCAGCAGGTGCCAGTAGTAGCTGAGGTCGAAGCTGCGCTCCAGCTGCATCTCCAGCCGCAGGAAATCGGTGCGCGCGCCCAGTGCCTTCTGCGAGCCGAGGATCTCGCCGTAGAAACCGCGGCTGAACAGCGCCTCGCCGAGGAACCCTTCCGGCACCGAGGCCAGCACGAAGCCGGGCACCAGCAGGTTGGTGGTGAACTCGCCGGTGGCGTCCTTGTTGGTGGTGCGGGTGGCCGACAGCGAGGTCACCGTCTGCCAGCGGTTGTGCACGCGGGTCATCGACGGACGCAGCGTGGTTTCGTTGGTGTCGACGTCCGCCAGTTCCTCGAAGCGGTTCAGCAGCTCGACCGAGAACTTCTCCAGTGCCGGGTCGCCGATCGGGATGTCGTAGCGCGAGTCGATGCTGCGCACGGTCTCGGAGGCCTCGAGCTCGAAGCGCAGGCGGTGGCCGCGGTCGTTGACGCGCGAGTCGGTCCAGCTGAGCGTGCCGCGCACCTTGGTGTCGGTGCCATAACCGCCGCCGAGCTGCAGCACCGGCCGGCTCTTGGCCGCCGAGATGGTGATCGGCACGGTGAGGGTCTCCGCGTCCGGGTCGCCGGCCACCACGTCGATGCGCGAGAAATACAGGCTGTCATCCAGCGCGAACTGGGTGCGCAGCAGTTCGTTGGCGCTGTAGCGGTCGCCCTCGCGGAAGCGCACGAAGCGCTGCATCAGCGACGGGCGGATCACGTTCTGCTCGATCTGCACGGTGCCGAAGCGGTACTGCGGGCCGGTGTCGAGCACCAGCCGGATGCTGGCGACATGTTCGGCCGGGTCCACCACCATCTCGCTGTGGAGCATGCGCGCGGCCAGGTATCCGTTGGCGGCCGCCACGCGCACCATCTCGCCCTTCACCTGCTCGTAGGCGCCATGGTGCAGGCGCATGCCCTCGCGCAGCGCCGTCTGGCCGCGGATGCCGTTGAAGACGGCGTCTTCGGCGCCGGGGCCCTCGATGCCGATCTGCAGCTCGCGCAGGCGCACCGGTTCGCCGGCGTCGACCCTGATCTGCACCCGCCAGTCGCCGCCGCCGCGGTCGGTGTAGCGGGCCTCGACCTTCGGTTCGTAGAAACCCAGCGGCCGCAGCGCCCGGCGCACCTCGTTGTCGATGCGGTTGAACAGGCGCTGCATGGTGTCGGCGTCGAGGTCGTCCCGGTCGCTGTAGCGCTCGACGCTGAGGAAGATCAGGACGTTGTTGCGCAGCTCGCCGTCGATGCCCTCGAGGTCCACGTCGATGTCGGCCAGCACGGGAGGGGCCGCCACCGCCAGCAACGCGGCCAGCACCCAGCGGAGCGCGCTGTGGCGGATATAGAAAAAGAATGAGGGCATTGTCGGGGACGATCATAGCAACGCGTCCCCAACAGCGGCTGAACGTCAGGCCAGCGCGAGCCGGCCCTGGGTGGAATCTTCGCAGGCCAGGCAGCGGCGCGCGGCCGGGGCATAGCGGTCGATGACGATCAGGCCGGTGCAGTCGGTGCAGGGCGCGGCGCGCAGTTCATCGCCGCGGGCCAGTGCCATGACCAGGAACACCGCGTGCTCGAAGCTGATGCGCGCGTCGGGAACCAGCCGGCGGTAGGTCTCGAAGGCGGCACAGAGGGCCTCGCCCCGTTGCATGCCGGGCAGGGCGCGCGAGGCATCGGCCACCTGGCTGAGCGGCACCACGCCGAGCAGGTAACAGACGCTGGCCAGCACCGCCGTTTCCTGGCGCATCTCGGGCGAGCGCACGAAATAGCCGGTCTGCTGCGGCGACTTGCCGCGATGGCGCACCGGCGGCTGGCCGTCCAGCAGGAAACCGCGATAGAGCTTGCGGATGCGATCGTCACTGAGGCCGGTCCACGTACGGATGGTGCGCGTGCGCGCCTCGTGCTGGATGAAACGCAGCGCGAGGTCGTGGCGCTGGCGGTCGCGGTTGTAGCGGTTTTCCTGGATGCGCATCGATGAGCTTCCCTGCTTAGAATGTTGTTGTGCTAAAAACGAGGAAAAATGAAATTGGGAAAATTTTCCCAATTTTAAATATTCCACAAACAAGCCTGCCACCGGAATATCTGTGTCGGACGGGCGTTTTTCAGGCCTTTTCTTGCAACGGACGCGGGCAATGGCAATCCAGGCGGCGGAATCATTTCGGCAGTGGCAGGGCGGCAGCTGGCTCGGGGATGGATCCCTCGACGCGGTTGCAGACCTCAACCTTCAATGCATCGACCTGCTGGCGGCGATGGCCGCCGACGACACGCGGCATTGCCCGGCGCTGTTCGCCGGGCAGGCTTCGCTGTGGCTCGACCTGCCCGATCGGGCGCGCCAGCGGCTGGCCGCCTCGCCGTGGCTGCTGGTCGATGCCGGCTTCGATGACCTCTCCCGCTGGCGCAGCCTCGAGCAGCGCGCCGTGCACGACGTGCCGGCCCAATATGCCGAGCCGGTGTTCATCGGTGCCGGCGTGGGCGACTTCATCCTGCAGGTGCTGACCATCGGCTGGCACCTGGCCCGGGCCGAACGGCAGCTGGCGCGGTTGGTGCTGGGCATGTCGGCCGGCTGTGCCGAACGCATCGCGCAGCTGCGGCTGCAGGATCTTTCCTGGCTGGCGCTGCACCGGCCGGGCTGGGTGCGGCCGCGCTGGGAGCGTCAGCCGCAGGTGTGGCGGCACCTCCTGATGTCGGCGCGCGC
>CAYNEX010000120.1:0-7883 GCA_964396335.1 uncultured Steroidobacteraceae bacterium
GCTCGGGGGCCATGTACTTGGGCGAGCCGATCACATAGCCGGTCTTGGTCAGCTGGGTGTCGCCCTCGCGGTGCGCGGCGGCCACGCCGAAGTCCACGATCTTCAGCAGGCCCTCGTTGTTGATCAGGATGTTGGCCGGCTTCAGGTCGCGGTGCACGATGCCGACCTTGTGCGCCACGGCCATGCCGGTGCACATGTCGATGCCCCAGCGCACGGCCTTCTTCGTCTCGATCGGCTGTTCGTTGACGATCTCCTGTCCCAGCGTGTGGGAGGGGAAATACTCCATCGAGATGGCGTAGTTGCCCTGGATCGACAGGAAATCGTAGATGCGGATGACGTTCTGGTGCGTGATCTTGCGCGAGTAGCGCAGCTCGTGCACGAACCGCTTCATCATCTCCTCGTCCTCGGACACGTTCGGGTTGAGGAACTTGAGGATGAGGCGGTCGTCCACCACCGTGTCCTCCATCAGCAGCACGGTGCCGAAGGCGCCCTTGCCGATGCGCTCGATGAAGCGGTAGCGGCCCTCGATCATGTCGCCCTTCTTCAGGGTCGTGATGTCGAGCTTCAGGCCGCCGCCGGCGCGGTGCTGGTCCTCGACCTCCGGCAGCATCGGCTTCACGTCGCCTTCGTCCATCGGCACCGAGCGCATCAGCTCGGTGGCGGGGGAGGTGCCTGACATGCGGGTGCCGATCATCTGGGTGGCGCCGCTGCCGGTGCCTTCCAGGCGCACGCCCAGCTCGCGCAGCGCGCCCTGCGCGGCCACCGCCAGCGACTGGTCCTGGCCCTGCGCGAAGGACTGCAGCTGCAACCGCACATGCTCGGCGCGGCGCTCGTCGGCCACCGCGGCCAGCGCGTGCATGGCCTCGATGCGCACTTCCTTCTCGGGCCGCTGCAGCAGCGGAAGCAGCTGTTCGACATTGCGACCCTCGCCGAGCTTGGCGATGGCGCGCACCACCACCGGCAGCGAGCGCGGCGGGGTGGTGGTGAGCATCTCCAGCAGCCGCGGCATCGCGCGGCGGCTGCCGATGGCGGCGAGCGCGTCCACCGAACGTTCGGACACCCACCAGTCCTTGTCGCGGGTGGCCTCGATCAGGTGGTTGATGGCGCGTTCGTCCTTGGTCTGGTTCAGGATCTCGATGGCGGCGCGGCGGATGTCCTCGTCCTTGTCGCGCGCCAGCTGCAGCACCGCGTCGATGACCTTCGGGCCGCCGATCTTGCCCAGCGCGTCGCCGGCGCGGCTGCGCACCCACCAGTCATCGTCCTTGATGGCCTCGAGCAGGAACTTCACCGAACGCGCATCGCCGATCTCGTTGAGCACCTCGACGGCGGCGCGACGGGCGTATTCGTTCTCGTCCTTCAGCACCGGGATCAGGTGCTTGATGGTCTCCGGGTCGTTGGCGCGGATCAGCACGTCGATGGCGCGGTTCTGCACGTCGATCTCCGGATCGCGCAGCAGGTGGCAGACCAGCGAGGAGTCGACCGGGCCATCCATGCGCGACAGCGCCGACAGCGCCGCGGCGCGGATCATCTTGTTCTGGTCGCGCAGCTGGCCCTGCACCGCGGCCTTGATCTCCGGACGGTTGAAGCGCGCCAGGATGTTGATGATGTGCATGCGCGCGATCGGGTCCTTGCCGTCGAGGCGCGCCACCAGTTCATGGGCGCTGTCGGCGGTGGCCTGCTCGGCCACGATGCGGAACAGCGCCGCCTTCTCGTTCGGTTCCTGGCTGTAGGCCGCGGTCAGCAGTTCGCGCAGCGTGAAGCGGTCGCGATGCGCCTGGATGGCCTCGAGCAGCGCCGACTTGGGCGTGTCCTTCTGGTTCAGCGCCTCCAGCAGCAGCTGCGGGGAGTAGTTGCGCGCCGAGGACAGCGCCCAGCCGATGCCCTGGGAGATGCGCGAATTGCCCTCGCGCAGCCCCTGCACATACAGCGGGAAGGACTTGTTGGTGACCAGGTGGGAGAGCACGTCGACCAGCGCCACGGTGGCGTTCTTGTCGGCGTCGCCCAGTGCCAGGATGGCCGGCTCGATGGCGCTCTGGCCGAGGCCCTTGAGCTTGGCCACCGCCTTGAGGGTTTCTTCGCCCAGCGGTTTGTCGGACGACTTGATCTGGGTGATCAGCCGGTCGGAGCGAAGATTCGAGAAAAAGCCCATCACTGGCGAAACTGGCGCTCTTATTTTCCTGTTCTGGTCAGCCCTGCAAGTATGCCATAGGGGGCCATGTGCCCGGTTGCGATGCGACAGGCGCTGCTAGAATTGCGAGCGACTTCCCATTGGTTTTCCCAGGCAGTTTTCCCCATGAGCGATCCCCAGGCGCCGCTGCGCGCCATCCTGCAGGAATTCCGCGAGCCGGCCACCGGGCGCACGCTGGGTGAATTGCAGGCCATAGAGCACCTGGAGGCAGCCCTCGGGGCGGTCCATGTGACCCTGAAGCTGCCGCTGCCGGTCGGCGGATACGAGGCTGCCCTGTGGGCGGCCATCGAAGAGCGCCTGGGGCGCGCTGGCGTGACGCAGAAGCTGCAATTGACGCTGCAGGCGCAAATCGCGACCCACGCCGTACAGCGCCCCCTGAAGCCCCTGCCGGGCATCCGCAATGTGATCGCCGTCGCATCCGCCAAGGGCGGGGTCGGCAAGTCCACCGTGGCCGCGAACCTGGCGCTGGCGTGGGCCCGTATGGGGGCCCGCGTGGGGCTGCTGGACGCGGACATCTACGGCCCCAGTCAGCCGCTGATGCTGGGCGTTGAGGGGACAAAGCCCGAGACGCGCGAGCAGCGCATCATTCCGGTGCAGGTGCACGGCCTGAAGCTGATGTCGCTGGGCCTGTTGATTGATCCCGGCCAGCCGGCCATCTGGCGCGGCCCGATGGTCACCCAGGCACTGACGCAGCTGCTGACCGGCACCGACTGGGGCGAGCTGGACTACCTGGTGCTCGACCTGCCACCCGGTACCGGCGACCTGCAGCTGACCCTGGCGCAGAAGGTGCCGGTGGCCGGCGCGGTGATTGTCACCACGCCGCAGGAAATCGCAGTGGCCGATGCCCGCAAGGGCCTGGTGATGTTCGAGAAGGTCGGCATCGCCACGCTCGGCGTGGTGGAGAACATGGCCACGCATGTATGCAGCCATTGCGGCCACGAGGAGGCCATCTTCGGCTCCGGTGGCGGCGAGAAACTGGCCGAGGCCAACCACGTGCCGTTCCTGGGGCGGCTGCCGCTGGATGCGCGCATCCGCGCCGAATCGGATTCCGGTCGGCCCACGGTGGTTTCGGCGCCGGATTCCCCGCGTGCCGGCATCTACCTGGATTTCGCGCGCCGCACCGCCGGGGTGCTGGCGACGCGGCCGCGCGATCGCAGCGGCGCATTCCCCGGCGTCGTCGTCGAGAAAAATTCATGAGCATCAAGTCCGACCACTGGATCCGTCGCATGGCCGCCTCGCACGGCATGATCGAGCCCTTCGAGGCCGGCCAGGTGCGCGAGGCCGACGGCCAGCGCATCGTCTCCTATGGCACCTCGAGCTATGGCTACGACGTGCGCTGCGCACGCGAGTTCAAGGTGTTCACCAACATCAACAGCACCATCGTCGACCCGAAGCGCTTTGATCCGCAGAGCTTCGTCGACGTGGAGTCGGACGTGTGCATCATCCCGCCGAACTCGTTCGCGCTGGCACGCACGGTGGAATATTTCCGCATCCCGCGCAATGTGCTGGTGGTGTGCCTGGGCAAGTCCACCTACGCCCGCTGCGGCATCATCGTCAATGTCACGCCGCTCGAGCCGGAGTGGGAAGGGCATGTGACGCTGGAGTTCTCCAACACCACGCCGCTGCCGGCCAAGGTGTATGCCAACGAGGGCGTGGCGCAGATGCTGTTCTTCGAGTCCGACGAGGTGTGCGCCACCTCGTACCGCGACCGTGGCGGCAAGTACCAGGGCCAGCGGGGAGTGACGCTGCCCAAGGCCTGAGGACAGACGCGGGGGAAGGGATGCGAAACGCGTTGTGGCGCAGCCTCGCCGGGCTGCTGCTGGCCGGCTGGGGCGCGATGGCCCCGGCCTGGGAGAACTTCGAAGTCGCCGTCTACGCCAAGGCGCCGGAAGTGGCGCGCATGGGCGATGCCGCCTGGCTGGAAGCCGAGTGGCAGCGCATCGCCGGCGCCGTGCAGGTGGACAAGGTCTACCTCGAGGTGCACCGCGACGGCATCGTGCCCACCGATGCCGCGCTGCAGGTCGCCAAGGCCTTCTTTGCCGCCCGCGGCGTCAGAACCGCCGGTGGCATCACCTACACCATCGACGAGGCCAACCGCTTCGAGACCTTCTCGTACAGCAACCCGGCGCATCGCCGCCGGGTGCAGGCCATCGCGGAAAACGCCGCGCGGCATTTCGACGAGGTGATCCTCGATGATTTCTTCTTCACCAGCACCAAGTCCGACTTCGACTTGAAGGCGCGCGGTGCGCGCAGCTGGACGCAATACCGCCTCGACGTGATGAACGAGGCCGGCCGCAACCTGGTGATGAAGCCGGCCAGGCGCGTGAACCCGCGCGTGCGGGTGATCATCAAGTACCCGAACTGGTACGAGCATTTCCACGGGCTGGGTTTCGACCTGGAACGCGGGCCGCAGCTGTTCGACGGCATCTACACCGGCACCGAGACGCGCGATGCGATGCGCAGCGCGCAGCACCTGCAGCCCTACCATGGCTATTCGATCATGCGGTACTTCGAGAACCTGGCGCCGGGCCGCAATGGCGGCGGCTGGGTCGACCCGTTCGGTTCGCGCGACTACGCGCGTTACGCCGAGCAGCTGTGGCTGACGGTGTGGGCGAAGTCCGGCCGGCAGGTGGCGCTGTTCGACTGGGGCAGCATCCAGCGGCCGCTGGGCGCGGGCCCCGTGGCCGGGGGCGCAACGGCCGAAATCGCCGCCGCCGCCGCGGCGCGCGCGCTCGCCGCCGTGGATGGCGTGGCGGGTGCGCTGGGCAGGCCGGTGGCGCTGCGCAGCTATCGGCCGCACCACGCCACCGGCGAGGACCACCTGCAGAGTTTCCTCGGCATGATCGGCCTGCCGATGGAGATCGTGCCAGCGTTCCCGGATGACCAGGTGGTGCTGCTCACCGAACATGCCGCGGCCGACCGCGACCTGGTGAAGAAGATCGAGAAGCACATCCGTCGCGGCCACTCGGTGGTGATCACCTCCGGGCTGCTGCGCGCCCTGCAGCCGCGCGGCATCGGCCGCATCGCCGAGATCGAACACACCGGCCGGGTGGCGCAGGCCTTGCAGTTCATCGTCGGTTACGGCCAGCCGCAGGCGGCAGACAAGGCCGTGCTGGTGCCGCAGCTGGCGTATCGCACCAACGATTCCTGGGAGCTGGTGTCGGCCATCGACGGGGACAACGGCTGGCCGCTGCTGCATGACGCCGACTATGGCGGCGGGCACCTGTTCGTGCTGACGGTGCCGGAGAACTTCGCGGACTTCTACCACTATCCGGCGGCGGCGCTGAACGAGATCCGCCGCGTGCTGACACCACACCTGCCGGTGCGGCTGGAAGCGCCCTCGAAGGTCGGCCTGTTCGCCTATGACAATGGCACCTTCATCGTGCACAACTTCCGCGACGAGCCGGTGGAGGTGACGCTGGTGGTGCGTGATGGCGCGCGCGAGTTGCACGATCTGGCCAGTGGCGGGACGGTCGGAGTGACGAGCCGCGCGGCGCAGGGCAGGGCGCCGGCGCAGGCGGGACCTGCGGCACCGGCCGCCGCCGCGGCGCGGCTGTCATTGCCCGCGCATGGCTGGCGGGCATTGCGGATCGAACGATAGGAACAGCGGATGCCGCAGGGCCTGCGGCATCCGTGGATCAGCGGTCCAGCGACGTCAGCCGCATCGACCACTCGACATCCTTGCCGTCGCGCCGCTCCACCTTCAGCGGGATGTAGCCCAGCTCCGGCGCGCACCAGAAGTAGGTGGCCTTGCGCGAGCCCGGGCGACGGCTGCTGTAGATGTCGGTGCGGAAGGTGCCGGCGGCCGATTCGATCATCTCGCTGCCTTCCACCGCATAGCGGTAATCCTTGATGCGACCCTCATCCACCAGCACGAAGCGCGACGGCGTGCGGCCGGACATCAGTTCCTGCATCAGCGCCACCTGCACCGCCTGTTCGTCGAGCAGGCCTTCCTGCACCGGCAGGTCGAAGGCCTTGCCGGACACCGAGCCGGTGACCCGGCCGGAGTTCCAGTCGAAGTCGACCTTCTGGTCCTTCTCGCTGGAGGTGTAGGTCAGCGGCACCACGTGGCCGTCCCGGATCTGGAACACGCTGCGGGCGGTCTGGTTGGAGGGCAGGGCCAGGCGGAACAGGCCGCGGCCCTGCAGGCGCGATTCGTAAGACCACATGTCATCGCCGGGTATGCGGTCGAGGCGCAGCGTGGCATTGCCGGCATTCATGCCGCCCCAGCGGATGGCATAGCTGGCCGAGAACGGCTCCAGCGATGCCGCGCCCGCCGCCAGCGGCAGGCACATCGCAACAAAGGTCAGCAGCAGTCTTTTCATCACACCCTCACCGGCGCGGCCAGCGGTTCGCCATCGAGCGTCGGACGTCCGTCGTTCCACTTCAGGCGGCCACTGGTCAGCCATTGGATCACCATGGGGTAGAGGATGTGCTCGGCAGCATGAACACGGCCTGAAAGGCTGGCCACCGTGTCGCCCGGTTGCACGGGCACCACACCCTGCGCGATGACCGGACCGCCGTCGAGTTCCGCCGTGACGAAATGCACGCTGGCACCGTGTTCCGCCTCGCCGGCGGCAATGGCCCGCGCGTGCGTATCGAGTCCCTTGAACTTCGGCAGCAGCGAGGGATGGATGTTCAGCATGCGGCCGGTATAGCGGCTGACGAAACCGGCGGAAAGTACCCGCATGAAGCCGGCCAGGATCACGTAGTCGGCTCCACTGGCCTCAATGGCCTCGTGCAGGGCATTTTCGAAGGCGTTGCGATCGGGCTTGCCATCCTGGCGGAATGTACGCCGGTCGACCACGGTTGCCGCCAGGCCCATTTCGCCGGCGCGCGTCAGACCGCCGGCCTCCGGGACGTCGGAAATCACTGCGGCGATGCGCGCGGGGATTGCCCCTGCGGCGCAGGCACGGGCGATGGCAACCATGTTGCTGCCCGTGCCGGAGATCAGCACGGCGAGGCGGGGCGCCTCACTCCTCGATGACGACACCGGCATTCCCGGCGCGGATCTCGCCGATCTGCGTGGCGGTTTCACCCGCGTCCCGCAGGATCTGCAGCGCGCGCGCCGCGTCCTGCGGCCGCACCACGGCGATCATGCCGATGCCGCAGTTGAACGTGCGGTACATCTCGGCATTGCTGATGCGGCCGGTGGCGGCCAGCCAGTCGAACAGCGGGTCGCGATGCCACTGGCTGCGCACCAGGCGCGCCTCGAGGCCGTCGGGCAGCACGCGCGGGATGTTGTCGGTGAGGCCGCCGCCGGTGATGTGCGCATAGGCCGAGACCGGCAGTTCGGCGGAGAGCTTCAGCATGCTCTTCACGTAGATGCGGGTCGGCTCGAGCAGGCGGTCGAACAGCGGCTTGCCATCCAGTTGCGTGTCGGCGTTGGCGCCGGCCACTTCGATGAGCTTGCGCACCAGTGAATAGCCGTTGGAATGCACGCCGGAGGAGGCCATGCCGATGATCACGTCACCGGCCTGCACGCGGCTGCCGTCCAGCACCTGGCTGCGCTCGACCACGCCCACGCAGAAGCCGGCGAGGTCGTAGTCGCCACCGTGGTACATGCCGGGCATTTCGGCGGTTTCACCGCCGACCAGCGCGCAGCCGGCCTGCAGGCAGCCCTCGGCGATGCCGGCCACGACCTTCTCGGCCACGTCCACCGACAGCTTGCCGGTGGCGTAGTAGTCGAGGAAGA
>CAYNEX010000121.1:0-7856 GCA_964396335.1 uncultured Steroidobacteraceae bacterium
CTCAACGGCATCGTCTACTCGGCTTCGGTGCGCATCGGTGGCGATCGCTTCGATGAAGCCATCATCAACTACGTGCGCCGCAACTACGGCATCCTGATCGGCGAGGCCACGGCCGAGCGCATCAAGATCGAGATCGGCTCGGCCTATCCCGGCCAGCAGGTCAAGGAACTCTCCGTGAAGGGTCGCAACCTCTCCGAGGGCGTGCCGCGTGCCTTCACGCTGAACAGCAACGAGATCCTCGAGGCGCTGCAGGAACCGCTGCAGGGCATCGTCAGCGCCGTGAAGCAGGCGCTGGAGCAGACGCCGCCCGAACTCGGCGCCGACGTGGCCGAGCGTGGCATCGTGCTCACCGGCGGTGGCGCCCTGCTGCGCGACATCGACAAGCTGCTGATGGAAGAAACCGGCCTGCCGGTGGTCATCGCCGAGGATCCGCTCACCTGTGTGGCGCGCGGTGGCGGCCGCATCCTCGAATTGATGGACGAGCTGGGTCCCGGGCACTTCGGCCTCGAATAAGGAGCGCCGCGCATGGCCCTTGCCGGCGGCGCAATGAATCGGCCTTCGGCGCGCGACCTGGCGCCGGGGCCACGCTTCTTCCTGTTCGCGCTGCTGTCGCTGGTGCTGATGTACTTCGACCAGAAGGACGGCTGGGGCGATCGCATCCGCTATGGCCTGTCGGCCGTGGCCTATCCCATCCAGGTCACCATCGGTTCGCCGGGGCGCATCTGGGCCGCCACCACCGACCTGTTCCGCACCCGCGCCAGCCTGCGCGAGGAAAACCATCGCCTGCGCGCCGAGAGCCATGAGCTGACCGTGCGCACGCTGCGCATGGAGGCACTGGAGGCCGAGAACGCGCGCCTCAGGGCACTGAATGCGGCCGTGCCGCCGCTGGTGAAGCACCGCCAGCTGGTGAACGTGGTCGATGCCGACCTCGGCCGCCTGCGCCAGCGCCTGATCATCGACGCCGGCACCGATGCCGGGCTGTTCCGCTCGCAGGCACTGATGGATGCCGGGGGCGTGATCGGCCAGCTGGTGCGCGTCGGCCCGTGGAGCAGCGAGGTGATGCTGATCACCGACCCGGAAGCGGCTGTGCCGGTGCAGGTCCTGCGCAGCGGCGTGCTGAGCGTGGCCGTGGGCACCGGCGCCTCGAACGAACTGGACCTGCCGCTGCTGGCCGCCACGGCCGATGTGCGCGCCGGTGACCAGCTGGTCACCTCGGGCATCGGTGGCGTGTTCCCGGCCGGCATCCCGGTGGGCGTGGTCACCGAGAGCCGCCGCGATCCGGACTCCCTGCTGCTGCATGTGCGCGCCCGCCCCGCCGCCGCCATCGATGCCACGCGCCAGCTGATGGCGCTGTGGTTCGATCCGGCGCATCCGGACGCACCGGTGCCGGCCGAGCGCATCAAGACCCTGCCGGAGGCGCCGGTGGCGCAGCCGGTCACCATGCCTCCCCCGGCGCCCTCCGCGGGAGAAGGCTGATGTACGCGCGCGCCCGCGAATCCGGCTGGCTGGTGTGGATCACGGTGCTGATCGCACTGGTGCTGACGCTGCTGCCGCTGCCGCAGTGGCTGGTGATCTTCTGGCCGAACTTCGTGCTGCTGACGGTGCTGTACTGGTCGACCATGACCCCCGCGGCCGGCGGCATGCTGGTGGGCTTCGTGGCCGGCCTCGCCGTCGACATGATCGGTGGCGGCCAGCTCGGCCAGCACGCCTTCGCGTTCTCGCTGGTCACCTACCTGGCGATCAAGGTGCACCTGCTCACCCGCGCCAAGCCGATCTTCGAACAGGCCCTGTTCGTGCTGATGGCGCTGCTGGTCTACGAGGCCACGCTGTGGGCCATCGACGGTTTCAGCACCCGCGACACCGGCACCTGGCTGCGCTGGGTGCACGTGCCGGTCGGCGCGATACTCTGGCCAGTGGTGGTCGGCCTGCTCGGCCGACTGCACTCGCCCCGATAGGAGGCCTGTCAGGGGATGGTCGGACCGGTACGCATCAAGGACCATCAGCGGGAGCAGCGCATCTTCTTCCAGCGCGCGGTGCTCTCGGCCGTGGCCATCTGCCTGATGACGGCGCTGCTGCTCGGCCGCCTCGCGCTGCTGCAGATCGTGCGTTACGACCAGTACACCGCGCTGGCGGCGGTGAATCGCGCCCGCATCGAGCACATCCCCGCCAACCGCGGCCTGATCTTCGACCGCAACGGCCTGGTGCTGGCCGAGAACCGGCCCAGCTACCAGCTGGAACTGGTGCGCGAGGAGGTCAAGGACCTCGACGCCACGGTGCGCGGCCTGGTCGACATCGGCGTGATTGCCGAGGAGCAGGTGCCCGATGTGCTGCGCGACGTGCGCGCGCGGCGGCCCTTCGAGAGCGTGGCCATCCAGCGCCGCCTCACCGACGAGCAGATCGCCACCTTCTTCGTGCACCGCCACCAGTTCCCGGGCGTGGACATCCGCTCCCGTTCCACCCGCCATTACCCGCATGGCTCGCTGGCCGTGCATGCGCTGGGATACGTCGGCACCATCAGCGAGTCGGACCTGGCCCGCATCGACGAATCGAACTATCGCGGCACCATGGTGATCGGCAAGCTCGGCGTCGAGGCATCGCGCGAGGCCGAGCTGCACGGCGTGAACGGCTTCCGCGAGATCCTGGTGAATGCCCAGGGGCGTTCGGTGCAGGACGCCGGCGCGCTGCAGATCCCGCTGCGCGAGCGCAAGCCCCAGGCCGGCTCCGACCTGATCCTCTCGCTCGACCTGCCGACCCAGAAGGCCGCCGAAGAGGCCTTTGCCGGCCGCCGCGGCGCGGCGGTGGCGATCGATCCGGCCAACGGCGACGTGCTGGCCTTCGTCAGCCTGCCCGGCTTCGACCCCAGCCTGTTCGGCCGCGGCATCACCTCGCGCGAATACCGCGCGCTGGCCGATGACATCGACAGGCCACTGGTCAACCGCGCCATCATGGGCACCTATCCGGCCGGCTCGACGGTGAAGCCGGTGCTGGGCATGGCCGGCCTCGCCTACAACAAGATCACGCCGGACCAGACCCGGTTCTGCCCCGGCGAATTCCGCGTGCCCGGCAGCAGCCGCCGCGCGCGCGAGGGTCGCGGCGGCGTGCATGGCGCGGTCGACCTGCGCACCGCCATCGCCAAGTCCTGCGACGTGTATTTCTACGCGCTGTCACTCGACCTGGGCGTGGATGCCATCCATGACTTCCTCTCGCCCTTCGGCTTCGGCAGCCGCACCGGCATCGACATCGCCGGCGAGGTCACCGGCATCCTGCCTTCGCAGCAGTGGAAGCGCGACAACCGCCGCGAGGCCTGGTACCCGGGCGATACGGTGAACTTCGGCATCGGCCAGGGTTTCATGACGGTGACGCCGATCCAGCTGGCCCAGATGACCGCGGTGCTGGCCGCCAAGGGCAAGGTGCACCAGCCGCGCCTGGTGACCGGCATCCGCAATCCGGAGACCGGCGAAGTGCAGGAAGTCGAGCCGATTTCCCTGCCCGACGTGCCCGGCGGCACGCCCGAACAATGGGCGGTGATCATGGAAGGGATGCGCGAGACCATGGTCTCGGGCACGGCGCGCTCCATTTCCAAGTCGGCCGAATACACCATGGCCGGCAAGACCGGCACCGCGCAGGTGTTCTCGGTGGCGCAGAGCCAGAGCGTCAGTGCCGCCGTGCAGAACGAACGCCTGCGCGACCATTCCTGGTTCATCTCCTTCGCGCCCGCCGAGGACCCGAAGATCGCCGTGGCGGTGCTGGTCGAGAACGGCGGCTTCGGCGCCTCGGCCGCCGCGCCGATCGCGCGCGCCATCTTCGACGCCTACCTGCTGCCGCGCCTGAAGCCGGCCACTGCGCCTCCGGGCCCGGGTGAAACCCCATGATCCGCGTGAATCCTTCCGACTCCACCGCCCGGCGCACGCTGGGCACCGCGGCGCGCGTGCTGTTCGCCCTGAAGATGGATGGCCCGCTGCTGGTGGGGCTGGGCCTGCTGTGCCTGTACGGCCTGGTGGTGCTCTACTCCGCCTCCGGCGAGAACCTCGACACCGTGCTGCGCTCGGTGGTGCGCCTGGGCCTCGGCGTGGTGGCGATGGTGGCGCTGGCGCAGGTCCGGCCCTCGCAGCTGCGCAAGGTGGCGCTGCCGCTGTGGATCGCCGGCGTGGTGCTGCTGGTGGTGGTCGATGTGATGGGCGTGATCGGCAAGGGCGCGCAACGCTGGCTCGACCTCGGCTTCATCCGCTTCCAGCCCTCCGAGATCATGAAGCTGGCCGTGCCGATGCTGTGCGCCGCCTACCTGCACGAGCGGCCGCTGCCGCCCTCCCCCGCCACGCTGGGCATCCTCGGGGTGATCATCTTCGTGCCGGCCGGCCTCACCGCCGCGCAGCCGGACCTGGGCACCGCCATCCTGATCACCATCGGCGGCGTGCTGCTGGTGATCCTTGCCGGCCTTTCGGTGTGGTTCATGGTCGGCGCGGCGCTGATGGGGGTGGTGGGCGCCTGGATAGGCTGGCAGTTCCTGCTGCACGACTACCAGCGCCAGCGCGTGCTGACCTTCATCGACCCGCAGGCCGACCCGCTGGGCGCGGGCTACCACATCATCCAGTCCAGCATCGCCATCGGCAGTGGCGGCGTGTTCGGCAAGGGCTTCACGCAGGGCAGCCAGTCGCAGCTGAATTACCTGCCCGAGCGGCACACCGACTTCATCTACGCGGTGATCGGCGAGGAACTCGGCATGATCGGCATCGCCATCCTGCTGCTGCTGTACCTCTTCATCGTCGGCCGCGCTCTGTACATGGCCTCGCAGACGCAGGACACCTTCGCGCGCCTGCTCGGCGGCAGCCTGGCACTGACGTTTTTCGTCTATGTTTTCATCAACGCCGGCATGGTGAGCGGCCTGCTGCCCGTGGTGGGCGTGCCGCTGCCGCTGGTCAGCTACGGTGGCACCTCGATGGTGACCCTGCTGGCCGGCTTCGGTATCCTCATGGCGTTGTATTCACATCGCAAACTGGTCGGCTCCTAGCCGGCCCTTCCACGAGGGCAGGATCGCCAGTGAAATCCCGGTTCATTCTTCTCTCCGCCACGCTCGCGATCACCGCCACCGCGCAGGCCGCACAGCCCGCGCCCACCGCGAAACTCGATGTGGCGCGCCCCGAGGTGCAGGCCTTCGTGCAGCTGATGCAGCGCGAGCACGGCTTCAATGCCCAGGACGTCGTCTGGGTGCTGCGCGATGCCGTGCCGCAGCCGCGCATCATCGAGACCATGCAGCGCCCGGCCGAAGCCTCGCTGGCCTGGTGGGAATACCGCGCCCGCTTCCTCACCGACGAGCGCATCGATGGTGGCGTGCGCATCTGGAACGAGCACCGCGCCGACCTGGAGCGCATCGCGAAGGAGACCGGCGTGGCGCCGCAGTACCTGGTCGCCATCACCGGCGTGGAGACCTTCTACGGTCGCATCACCGGCAGCTACCGCGTGCTCGACTCGCTGGCCACGCTGGCCTTCGATTACCCGCGCCGCGCTGAATACTTCCAGCGCGAGCTGACCCAGTTCCTGCTGCTGACGCGCGAGGAGAACGTCGATCCGCGCTCGCTGAAGGGCTCCTATGCCGGCGCCATGGGCATCGCGCAGTTCATGCCCTCCAGCTACCGCGCCTATGCCGCCGACGGCACCGGCGACGGCACGCGCGACCTGTGGAACTGGAACGCCGACGTGTTCGCCAGCATCGCCAATTATTTCGTGAAGCATGGCTGGAAGCGTGACGAGCCGGTGCTCGCCGACGCGAAGCACGACGCACCGAAGGACGACCCGGCCAAGAGCTCCTCGACGCTGAACGAGACCGTCGCCAGCCTGCGCGCGCGCGGTTACCGCTTCGACACCGCGCTGCCCGACAGCGCCAAGGCCATGCTGGTGCCGGCGGCGCAGCGCGATGGCGTGCAATGGCGCGTCGGTTTCCAGAACTTCTACACCATCACCCGCTACAACCGCAGCCTGCTCTACGCGATGGCCGTCAACGACCTGGCCGACGCCATCGAGAAGCGCTACCGCGAGTCCTCGCGCGCGCAACCGGTCGGGCCGCGCGCGCCGCAATGACGGTCCGCAGTCTGGTGCTGCTGGCGGCAGCCCTGGCGCTGGCCGCCTGCAGCAGCGGTCCCCAGCGTCGCGCACCCGGCACCCCGCCCCCGCCGCGCGACATCATGTCGATCCCCGACGCGGTGCCGAAGTACGAGCCGCGCAGCGCGCGCGGCAACCCGGCCAGCTATGAGGTGTTCGGGCAGCGCTACCACCTGCTGCCCACCGCCGAGGGTTACAAGGAACGCGGCGTGGCCTCCTGGTATGGCCCGGACTTCCACGCCAAGGCCACCTCCAGCGGCGAGCCCTATGACATGTACGCGATGACGGCGGCCCACAAGACGCTGCCGATCCCGGCCTATGCGCGGGTCACCAACCTGGCAAACGGCCGCAGCGTGGTGGTGCGCATCAATGACCGCGGCCCGTTCGTGAAGAACCGCATCATCGACCTGTCGTACACGGCGGCGCACAAGCTGGACATGACCCGCGACGGCACCGCCTTCGTCGAGGTCGAGGTGATCACGCCCGACCGCCCCGCCGGCGCCAAGCCGCAGCCGGCGGCCAGCGGACGGCTGTACCTGCAGGCCGGCGCCTTCGGCGTGGCCGACAATGCCCGCCAGCTGGCCGCGCGCCTGCGGGGCGCCGGCATCCGCGATGTACGCATCGTCGCGCCGGACCGCGCATCCTCGCTGCACCGCGTCCGCGTCGGCCCCATCGCCGACGTCGCCACATTCGATATGCTTGCCGAACGCGTGCAGGGCCTCGGCATCGAAACCCTGCTGGTCAGCGAATGAACCACCCGAAGGAAATTCCCGCCAAGATGAAAAAGCTGTTCTGCCATCTGCTGCTCGCCCTTGCACCCGCCATCGCCATGGCCGGCGCACCGCCGGTGATCCCGGCCCCGCCGCAGATTCCCGCCAATGGCTACATCCTGGTGGACCACCACAGCGGCCGCGTGCTGGCCGAGCAGCGCGCCGACGAGCGCATGGAACCGGCCAGCATCACCAAGGTGATGACCGCCTACATCGTGTTCGAGGCGCTGAAGGAGAAGCGCCTGTCGCTGACCGAGAAGGTCAAGGTCAGCGAATATGCCTGGCGCACCGGCGGCGCGGTCACCGACGGCTCCACCAGCTTCCTCGAGCTGGGTTCGGAAGTGCCGGTGGAAGACCTGATCAAGGGCATGATCGTGCAGTCGGGCAATGACGCCACCATCGTGCTGGCCGAGAAGCTCGGCGGCACCGAGAGCGGCTTCGTCACCATCATGAACGAATACGCCCGCCGCCTCGGCATGCGCTCCACCAACTTCACCAACAGCTGGGGCAACCCCGCGCCCGACCACTACACCACCGCGCGCGACCTGGCGACGCTGGCGCATGCGCTGATCAACGACTTCCCCGAGTACTACAAGTGGTACTCGATGCGCGAGTTCACCTGGAACAAGCACCGCCAGTTCAACCGCAACGGCCTGCTCGGCCGCGACCCGTCGGTGGACGGCATCAAGACCGGCCACACCAACAGCGCCAAGTACTGCCTGATGACCTCGGCCGAGCGCAACGGCATGCGCCTGATCTCGGTGGTGCTGGGTTCGCCGTCGATCAAGGCCCGCGAGGACGCCAGCGCCGCGCTGCTGAACTACGGCTACACCTTCTATGAGACGGTGAAGCTGCTCGATGCCGACCAGGCCGTGGTGACGCCGCAGGTGTACAAGGGCGATGCCGAATCGGTGCCGGTGGGCAGCCGCCAGCCCACGTACGTCACCATCGCGCGCGGCGCGGGTGACAACATCACCAAGGAAGCCACCG
>CAYNEX010000122.1:0-7849 GCA_964396335.1 uncultured Steroidobacteraceae bacterium
CGGGTGTTCAGGTGGCGGCGGTCCTCGCGCACCAGCACCTGCGAGAGCTCCTGCGAATTGGTGAGGTTGCCGTTGTGCGCCAGGCAGATGCCATAGGGCGCGTTGACGTAGAACGGCTGCACCTCGGAGACGCTGTCGCCACCGGCGGTGGGATAACGCACATGGGCGATGCCCACGTTGCCGCGCAGGCTGTCCATGTCGCGCTGGCTGAAGACATCGCGGACCAGGCCCTTGCCACGCACCGCGAACAGTTCGCCACCGTCGGCGGTCATGATGCCGGCGGCATCCTGTCCACGATGCTGCAAGACGGTCAGCGCGTCATAGAGCTGTTGATTGACCGGGCCACGCCCGGCGATGCCTGCAATACCGCACATGATGCCTCCGCGCCCTCAACGACCCTGCGCCGACTGGCCGGGCAGGTAATCGCCCACCGCCGCACGCAACAGGCTGGCCACCGGCGTGAGCACCGGGACCAGTTTCGAGCGCTGATACCAGCCCTCGTCCATCAGCCGCGCCGACTGGGCCAATATGATGACCAGCGCGACGATTACAACTCCCCGCACGAAACCGAGCAGGAACCCAAGCATCCGGTCCAGGCCGCTGAACAGCGACATGCGCACGAAGCGGTCGAGCACGAAGCCGACGATGGCGCCGACGATCAGGACCAGGACAAAGAGGATCGCGCGCGCGGCCCAGATGCCATAGGGCTCATCTTGCAGCGCACCACCGAGGTGCGGTGCCAGCACCGGCGCGTAATGCCAGGACAGCCAGATGGCCAGCACCCAGGTGACCAGTGATGTGATTTCCTTGAGGAATCCCTGCACCAGGCCGACGAGCGCCGACAGCAGGACGATGCCGAGGATGATGAAGTCGAAGGTGGCCATCGATACCGGAACGGTGCGGGTGCGGCAATTCTACCTTGCGGGGACCAGGACTGCTGGCCGCCGCAAGGGAATGGCGACCAGCGCAGCTAGGGGCTGACCACGAACCCCTGCTGGCCGGCGGCGGCCAGGCGGGAGCGCAGGTCGTTGGCGGCGTTGCGGTCCCTGGCCGGGCCAGCCCGCACCGCGAACATGTCGCGATTGTTCGAGCGCACCTTGGACACCTGCACGGCGAACCCCTTGGCGCGCAGTTCCCCGGCCAGCTTGTTGGCGTTGGCGTCGGAGGAAAAGCTGCCGACCTGCACCCACCAGCTGCCCTGGGCGGCTGGCGCGGCCGCGGCGGGTTTCGGGGCCGTGGCGGTGGCGGTGGCCGGGCGCGAGGGCGAGCTGGCAGCCGGGGCGGCCGGAGTGGGTGCGGGGGCGGGCCGGGCCGCCGGCTGGGCTGGCTTCGGCGCCGGGGCCGGGGCCGGGGCCGCCTGGGCGACCTGCCGGTCGGGGGCCGGTTTCGGCTGCGCGGGTTCGGGGGCGGGTGCCGGCGGGGCCGCCGGCTCCACGGCCGGCGCCTCGACCACCACCGGCGGCGGCAATCCGGCCACCTCTTCCGGCTCCACCTGCGCCGGCCGCACCGTGCGCGACGGCGCGGAGGAGTTCAGCGACATCTCGTAGGTGGTCAGCGGCGGGCCGGTGTCGGCCAGCGCCTCGGTGCCCGCCTTGCTCGCGGCATCGTCCCCGGGTCCGGAGAGCATCTCCGGGACCAGGATGGCCGCGATGGCAACAAGGATGACGGCGCCGGTGAGGCGATCTCGGGTAGCCCTTTCCACGCCGCGAGTATAGACGCTAGTGCAGGCCCAGCTGTTCCAGCGCGGGCGCCACGGCCAGGAAGGAGCCGCAGACCACGATGCGATCGCCCGCGCGCGCCGCGCCCGCGGCCGCGCGCATGCCCGCGGCGATGTCGTTGCACAGCGTGGCCTCGGCGAACACCGGTGAACGTTCCGCCAGCTGCGCGGCCGGCAGTCCGCGCGGTGCTTCGATGCCGCACAGGAACCACTGGTCCACCACCGGCTGCAGCGCACGGGCCACTGCGGCGATGTCCTTGTCGGCGAGGATGCCGCTCACGCACAGCGTGCGGCCCGCGCAGGCACGTTCGGCCAGGTTGGCGGCCAGCGTCTGCGCGGCGGCTTCGTTGTGGGCCACGTCGAGGACCCACTCCACCCGACCCGGGACAACCTGGAATCGACCGGGCAGCGACAGCGAACGCAGCGCCTGCGCCACCTGCGGCGCATGCGCGGCGTTCAGCAGCCCCATGCGGTGCAGGGTGATGATCGCCGATGCGGCATTCGCCAGCTGGCGACTGCCCGGCAGTGCCGGCAGCGGCAGTCCGCGCAGTTCCAGTCCATCGGCGGTGAAATCCCAGCTCGTGCCGGTGGCACCGCGCGTCCAGCGGTAATCGCGACCGGCCACCAGCGCCTGCGCGCCGATGCGCTTCGCCTCGGCTTCCACCGATGAGGTCATCGCAGGATCGGCGATCACCGCGATGCGGCCCGGTCGGAACACACCGGCCTTCTCGCGTCCGATCGCCTCGATGTCGGTGCCCAGCCAGTCGGCATGGTCCAGCCCGATCGAGCAGACGATGCCCGCCTCGGCATCGACGATGTTGACCGCATCCAGCCGTCCGCCCAGGCCCACCTCCAGCACGGCGAAGTCCATGCCGCGCGCGCGGAACACATGCAGTGCCGCCAGCGCGTTGAACTCGAAGAAGGTCAGCGTGATGTCGCCGCGCGCCGCCTCGATGGCCTCGAAGGCCGCCACCAGTTCCGCATCGGAGGCCTCGGCGCCATCGACGCGGATGCGCTCGCTGTAACGCAGCAGGTGCGGCGAACTGAAGGCGCCGGCGCGGTGACCCAGCGCGCGCAGCAACGCGGCCAGGCACGCCACCGTGGAACCCTTGCCATTGGTGCCGGCGACCGTGATCACGCGCGCGGCGGGCGGCAGCAGTCCAAGCCGCCGCGCCACCTCGCGCACGCGTTCCAGCGTCAGGTCGATGCCCGTGCTGTGCACGGTCTCCTGGATGCGCAGCCAGTCATCGAGGCTGCGGGAGGCTGTCATGCGGGTCTCTTAAGCCTCGGCCGGGGCCGGAGCCTGCTCCTGCAGGTTCAGCGGCGGCTTCTGCATCAGTGTGCGCAGCAGCCGCGCGATCGAATCGCGCTGGTCACGGCGGTCCATGATCAGGTCGATGGCGCCCTTCTCCATCAGGAACTCGCTGCGCTGGAATCCTTCCGGCAGCGTCTCGCGCACGGTCTGCGCGATCACGCGCGGGCCGGCGAAGCCGATCAGCGCGCGCGGCTCGGCGATGTTGAGGTCGCCCAGCATCGCAAGGCTCGCCGACACGCCACCGGTGGTGGGATCGGTGAGCACGGAGACATAGGGCAGTCCCTCGCGCGCCAGCCGCGCCAGCGCGGCGCTGGTCTTGGCCATCTGCATCAGCGACAGCAGTGCCTCCTGCATGCGCGCGCCGCCCGAGGCCGAGAAGCACACCAGCGGCGCGCGCTCGGCGATGGCACGCAGCGCGGCACGGTGGAAGCGCTCGCCGACCACCGAGCCCATCGAGCCGCCGAGGAAGGCGAATTCGAACGCGCAGGCCACCACCGGCTCGCCGTGCAGCCGGCCGGCCATGGCCACCAGGGCATCACGCTCGGAAGTGGATTTCTGCGCGGCCGCGAGGCGGTCCTTGTAGCGCTTGCTGTCCTTGAACTTCAGCGGATCCTCGGGCGAGACGCCGGCGCCGATCTCCACGCCCGAATCCGGGTCGAGGAACCGCTGCAGCCGCTCGCGCGCACGCATGCGCATGTGGTGGCTGCACTTGGGGCAGACATGCAGGTTGCGCTCGAGCTCGGCGCGGTAAAGCACCGCATCACAGGCCGGGCACTTGATCCACAGGCCTTCCGGAACGGAGCGCACGCGCCGTTCGGTCTTGATGCGCGAAGGGACGATCTTTTCGAACCAGGACATTCCTACCCCAGAAGGTCGGCCGGACAGCCGGCCGGGGACGGCATCATATCGGAATCATCCGGCAGTCCGAACACCGCCGGATAATGGACACGCCAGAAATACAGCCCGGCAGCCGGCGCCGTGGCGGGCGCGATACGCCGGTCGCGTGCCGCCAACAGCTCGGCGGCGTATTCCGGCGGGGCCGCGCCCTGCCCGATGTGGATCAACAGGCCGGCGATATTGCGCACCATGTGATGCAGGAAGGCGTTGGCCGTCACTTCGATGATCACGAAGTCGCCGCGACGCGCCACATCCAGTCTTGTCAGCTCGCGCAGCGGCGAGCGCGCCTGGCATTCGGCCGCGCGGAAAGAGCTGAAATCATGGTGCCCGATGAGATGCCGCGTGGCTTCCTGCATCGGCGCGACATCCAGTGGACGGTGCAGGAACGCCACTTTTCCCGCGGCCAGCGCGCTGCGCGCCGAACGGTTCAGGATGCAGTAGCGATAGGTGCGCGCCAGCGCGCTGTAGCGGGCATGGAAATGCCCGGGCACATGCCGCGCCCAGCGCAGCGCGATGCCCGGCGGCAGCAATGTGTTGGCGCCAAGCACCAGCGCGCGTTCCGTGCGCCCGGCATCGGATTCGAAATGGCCCACCTGGCCGCGGGCATGCACACCGGCATCGGTGCGGCCGGCGGCGGTGACTTCCACCGGATGATTGCAGACGCTGCCCAGTGCAGCTTGCACTGCCTGCTGGATGGAGGCCGCGTCGGCCTGCTGCTGCCAGCCGGCGAAGCCGCCGCCATCGTATTCGATGCCGACGGCAATCCTCGCCATCGCCGGTCAGCCGGGGATGGAATCGAGCAGGCGCTGGGCTTCCTTGCGCTGGCCTTCCGAACCTTCCTGCAGCACTTCGTTGAGGATGCTGCGGGCGCCATCCGGATCGCCCATGTCCATGTAGGCACGCGCCAGGTCGAGCTTGGTGCCCACCTCGCTCATCGTCACCGGCTCCAGGTCCTTCTGGATCTGCGTGTCGTCGAGCATCGACGGATCGATGCGCTGCGTGGACTGCCAGTCGTCGGCGTCGGCTTCCGCGGCCTTTTCTTCGGTGCCCAGGTCCAGGTCGAGTTCGCCCACGTCCAGCGCCGGCGCCTTGCCGGTATCAGCGTCGGCGTCGCCGAAATCGATGTCGAGGTCGGTGCCGGTACCGCCCAGGTCGAGGTCGGTCAGCGGCAGCATCTCGGTGCGCTGGCTGGCATCCGCGCTGGAGAACTGGTTGAACGAGGTGTCGTCGAGACCGGCCACCAGCTGCGTGGGGGCATCGGCCGAGGCGTCTTCCTCGGAATCCGGCGGCGACATGCCGGTGCCGGTGGATTCGAGCTTGCCCAGGTCGAGGCCCAGGTCATCGATGGCCAGCTCGGCGGTCTGGTCGGGCGCGCTGGAGAAGGCATGCGCATCCAGCTTGCCGGCCAGCGTGTCTTCGATGTCCAGCGCCGGCTGCTCCACCGTCGGGCCGGTGATGGATTCGAGTTCCGGCTGCACCATCTGCCGCGTGGTCGCGGTGGGCGCGTCGTCGAGGCCGCGCAGCGGCTCCTCGTCGAAGGTGAAGTCGAGGCCGGCCTCTTCTTCCAGCGGCTTGAGCGTGCTGGTCTCGTCGCCGAGGTTAATGTCGACGCCATCGCCGGCGTTGTCGGCGGGCAGGTCGAAGTCGACCAGGTTCTGGCCGCCCTCGAGGTTCAGGTCGACCGAAGTCTGCGGGGCATTGCCGGCGGACTGATGGAACAGCACGTCCTCGGGCGCCAGCTGCTTGCCCATGATGATGACCTTCTCCCACTCACCCGGCGGCGCGGTGTCGCGGGTGCGCGCCAGGTCGCGGGCGGTCTGCAGGAACTGGTCCTTGTTGCCCCACACGAAGAACACTTCGAGGAGCTTCAGCTTCAGGTCGCGGCGTTCCGGCTCGCGGTCGAGCGCGGCCTTCACCAGGTCGGCGGCCTGGTCGTACAGGCCATAGGCCATGTGGAAGTCGGCCTCGGACAGGGGATCGCCCTGCTCCAGCGAGGTGGCTCCCAGGGTGGCCGCACCGGCGGTTTCTTCCAGGTCGACGGTCTGCGTCTCGCGGCGCAGGTTGCCGACGCTGTGCAGGCCGCTGCTTTCCTCGACCAGGATGTTCGAATCGCGGCCATCGGCGACCTTGCGCAGCGGGAAGGTATCCGAGGCGGTATCGCGGCCCGACGGCGGTGCAACCTCGTCGAAGCTGTCGCCCAGCGGCGCGAAGCTCGAGGCGGCCTCACGACGGCGGCGCGCGGCCACCAGCGCCATCAGCGCGGCGATCAGGGCCAGGATGCCCACCGGGATGTACCAGTAGGCCAGCAGGCGATCGAGCAGGCCGGGGCCCTTCGCGGCCTCCGGCTCGGCCGCCGGCGCAGGCGGGGCGACCTGCTCGGGAGCGGGTTCTTCGGCAGGGGCCGGCTCGGCCGCAGCCTCGGACGACTCGCCTTCGACAGCCGCTTCGGCGTCTTCGCCGGGCTGGGTGGCGGTGCCGGCCGCGGCCGGGGCATCACCGCCCTGCAGGCGGGCCAGGTCAGGGCTTTCGACCGACAGCGGACCCTCGCGGGTGGCCGGCGCTGCGCCGCCGCTGCCGCCCTCGCCTTCGGAGGAACCGGTACCGGTGCCGGCGTTGCCGCCCGGCGGCACCAGCCGCAGGCGGGCCTCGACGGTCTCGGCCGGACCGCTCTCGCTGGCGCTGCGCCAGGCAGCCATCTGCGCCCGCACCTCGGTGAGGGCTTCGGCGCGGCTGACCGAGGACAGGGCCTGCTGGTCGGGGAGATTCAGGGTGGCGCCAGCCTGCAGCAGGTTGATGTTGCCGGCGAAGGCCTGCGGGTTGGCGCGATAGATCGCGATCATGCCGCGGGTGGCATCACCCTCACCGTACTGGCGGGTGGCGATGCGCGACAGCGTGTCGCCACGCTGCACGGTATAGGTGCCGGCGGCGGCCACCGGGGCCGGCGCGGGAGCCGGAGCCGGGCGCGGCGGCTGGGTCGGGGTGGGAGCCGGCGCGGGGGCCGGGGCCGGCGCAGGAGCCGGACGGGGCGCCTGCACCTGCGGCGCGGGCTGCACCGTTGCGCCGGGGGCCTGCCCTGCCGTCGGCGCGGTGACCGGAGCGGCCGGCGCGGACTGCGTCTGGAAGGTGGGCGGATCGAGCAGCAGCGTGTATTCACGCAGCAGGCGCGAGCCGCTGCTGCGCACATCCACCAGCAGCACCACGAAGGGTTCGACGATGGGCTGCGAGGAGCTCAGGCGGATCAGGTTGCGACCGTCCGCAAGGCGCTCGGTGCGGACCTGGATGCCGGTCAAAAAGCCCGGATAATCAAGGCCGTGTCGGATGAAGTCCTCACGCGAGGCGAGCTGCACCTGGAGGGTGTTCAGCTCGTCGGGAGTGGCGAAGAGTTCGATCTCCGCGTTCAGCGGCGCATTGAGGAAGGACCTGACCGTTTCGTCGCCGAGGCCGAGGGCGAAGGAAAGGCCCGGCACCGCCGTCAGCAGCGCCGCCGCACTCACAAATCTAAAGCGCATCAGGACTCCCCGAGAGACCCTTCAAAACCGAATCCTGATGGGAAACATATGCTTGGATTCGTTGGCTCGCATTGACGCAAGTCACATCAATATAACTTAACTCACAGGTAGTCGCGAACCAGGATTTCGGCGATCTGCACGCTGTTGGTCGCCGCACCTTTGCGCACATTGTCCGAAACCACCCACAGGTCGAGGCCGCGTTCATGCGAGATATCCTCGCGGATGCGGCTCACATAAACCGTGTCGTGGCCCGCAGCTTCGGTGGCCGCCGTGGCATAGCCGCCCGGCTTGCGCTCGTCGACCACGCTGATGCCCGGCGCCTTCTTCAGCAGCTCGGTGGCCTGCGCGGCAGTCAGCTTGCGGCGCGTCTCGATGTGCACCGCCTCGGAATGGCCGAAGAACACCGGCACG
>CAYNEX010000123.1:0-7811 GCA_964396335.1 uncultured Steroidobacteraceae bacterium
TCCTGTTCTGCTTCCGCGAGCGCGAGGACCTGATGGACTGCTACGAGGCGGTCTCGGGCACGCGCATGCACGCCAACTACTACCGTCCGGGCGGCGTGCACCGCGACCTGCCCGACACCATGCCGAAGTACCAGCCCTCGCGCTGGCGCTCGAAGAAGGAAGTCGACCAGCTCAACGAGGCGCGCAGCGGCTCGATGCTCGACTTCATCGAGGACTTCACCCGCCGTTTCCCGGCCTGCGTCGACGAGTACGAAACGCTGCTCACCGACAACCGCATCTGGAAGCAGCGCACGGTGAACATCGGCGTGGTTTCGCCCGAGCGGGCGATGGCGCTGGGTTTCTCCGGCCCGATGCTGCGCGGCTCGGGCATTGCCTGGGACCTGCGCAAGAAGCAGCCCTACGAGGTCTATGCCGACATGGACTTCGACATCCCGGTGGGTGTCAACGGCGACTGCTACGACCGCTACCTGGTGCGCATCGAGGAGATGCGCCAGTCCAACCGCATCATCCAGCAGTGCGTGAAGTGGCTGCGCGAGAACCCGGGCCCGGTGATGATCGACAACCGCAAGGTGCGCGCGCCGCGCCGCGAAGAGATGAAAGACGGGATGGAATCGCTGATCCACCACTTCAAGTTCTTCACCGAGGGCTACACCGTGCCGCCCGGCGAGACCTACGCCGCGGTCGAGGCGCCCAAGGGTGAATTCGGCGTCTACCTGGTGTCCGACGGCGCCAACAAGCCGTACCGGCTGCATTGCCGCGCGCCGGGCTTCGTGCACCTCTCGGCGCTGCCCGAGATGGTGGAGGGCCACATGCTGGCCGACGTGGTGGCCGTGATCGGCACCCAGGACATCGTGTTCGGCGAGGTGGACCGGTGAGCGCCCAGGTGACCGGCAAGGCGGCCCTGCTCAACGAGCACACCCGCCACGAGATCGACGAATGGGTGGCGCGCTTCCCGGAAGGGCGCCAGCGTTCGGCCGTACTGTCGGCGCTGCGCTTCGCGCAGGAGCAGAACAACGGCTTCCTGACGCCCGACCTGATGGACGCGGTGGCCGAATACCTGAAGCTGCCGCCGATCCAGGTGTATGAGGTCGCCACCTTCTACTCGATGTTCGAGACGAAGCCCTGCGGCCGCCACCATGTCAGCGTCTGCACCAACATCTCGTGCATGCTGAACGGCTCGGACGACATCGTCGCCTACATCGAGAACAAGCTCGGCATCAAGACCGGCGAGAGCACGCCGGACGGCCGCATCTTCCTGAAGCGCGAGGAGGAATGCCTCGCAGCCTGCACCGGTGCGCCGATGATGATGGTGGACCACGTCTATCACGAGTACCTCACGCCCGAGAAGGTCGATGAGGTCCTGGACAAGTTGAAGTAGTCGCATGGGCAAGTGGGACGACAAGATGAACCTGGTGTGCTTCGAGGCACTGAAGCACCCGGAGTCATGGAAGCTCGAGAACTACCGCAAGGTGGGCGGCTATGAGGCGTGGGAGAAGATCCTCGCCGAGAAGACGCCGCGCGAGACCATCATCGAGACGGTGAAGGCCTCCGGCCTGCGCGGCCGCGGCGGCGCGGGTTTCCCCACCGGCGTGAAGTGGAGCTTCATGCCGCGCAATGCGCCCGGCCAGAAATACGCGGTGTGCAACTCCGACGAATCGGAGCCGGGCACCTGCCACGACCGCGACATCCTGCGCTACAACCCGCACCAGCTCATCGAGGGCATGGCCATCGGCTGCTACGCCATGGGCGCGACCGTGGGCTACAACTACATCCGCGGCGAGTTCCTCGGCGAGCCCGTGCCGCGCTTCGAGGCGGCGCTGAAGGAGGCCTACGAGGCCGGCCTGCTGGGCAAGAACATCAAGGGCTCGGGCATCGACGTCGACATCTACTGCGCGGTCGGTGCCGGGGCGTACATCTGCGGCGAGGAAACGGCGCTGCTCGAATCGCTCGAGGGCAAGCAGGGAAAACCGCGCTTCAAGCCGCCATTCCCGGCCAACTACGGCCTGTACGGCAAGCCCACGACCATCAACAACACGCAGAGCTATGCCTCGACGCCAACCATCCTGCGCAAGGGCGCGGAATGGTTCGCCTCACTCGGCGTGCCCAATTCCGGCGGTACGGTGATCTTCTCGGTGTCCGGCCATGTCGCGAAGCCGGGCAACTACGAGCTGCCGATGGGCATCCCGTTCGCCGAGCTGCTGGAGATCGCCGGCGGCATGAAGGGCGGTCGCCGGATCAAGGCCGTGATCCCGGGTGGTTCGTCCGTGCCGGTGGTGCCGGGCGAGATCATGATGAAGACCAACATGGATTACGACTCGGTGAAGGCCGCCGGCTCCGCCATCGGTTCGGCCGCCGTGATCGTGATGGACGAGACCACCTGCATGGTGCGCGTGCTCGAGCGCCTGTCGCGTTTCTACATGTCCGAGTCCTGCGGCCAGTGCACGCCGTGCCGCGAGGGCACCGGCTGGCTGAACCGCATGTTGAAGCGCATCCTCGCCGGCCAGGGCCGGCGCGAGGACATCGACATGCTGGTGCAGGTGGCCAACAAGATCGAGGGCCACACCATCTGCGCGCTCGGCGACGCCGCGGCGTGGCCCGTGCAGAGCTTCATCAAGCATTACCGGCACGAGTTTGAATACATGATCGACCATGGCGGCCGCAGCATCGTGGATGCCGCGCAGGAGGCCGCATGAGCGCCGCGCCTCCGGTCGCCCCGGCCAGCGACACGGTCACCGTCACCGTCGACGGCGTGGCCGTCCAGGCCAGGAAGGGTGAGATGCTGATCCGCGTCACCGACGCCAACGGCGTCTACGTGCCGCGTTTCTGCTACCACGACAAGCTGCCCGTCGCGGCCAACTGCCGCATGTGCCTGGTCGAGGTCGAGAAGGCCCCCAAGCCGCTGCCCGCCTGCGCCACGCCGGTGATGGATGGCATG
Source organism: uncultured Steroidobacteraceae bacterium (assembly GCA_964396335.1). Taxonomy (GTDB): domain Bacteria; phylum Pseudomonadota; class Gammaproteobacteria; order Steroidobacterales; family Steroidobacteraceae; genus ZC4RG30. Next base: position 2,936 of record CAYNEX010000123.1, read on the forward strand.
GTGGTGCACACCCGTTCGCCGAAGGCCATTGCCGCGCAGAAGGCGGTGATGGAATTCCTGCTGATCAACCATCCGCTCGACTGCCCGATCTGCGACCAGGGCGGGGAGTGCGAGCTGCAGGACCTGGCGCTGGGATATGGCCGCGACGTCTCGCGCTATACCGAGCGCAAGCGCGTGGTGAAGGACAAGAACCTGGGGCCGCTGGTCTCCACCGACATGACGCGCTGCATCCACTGCACGCGCTGTGTGCGTTTCGGCCAGGAGATCGCCGGTTTCCCCGAGCTCGGCACCAACAACCGCGGCGAGAACAACGAGATCGGCACCTATGTCGAGAAGAGCGTCGACCACGAGCTCTCCGGCAACATCATCGACCTCTGTCCGGTCGGTGCGCTGAACAGCAAGCCGTTCCGCTACCGCGCGCGCGCCTGGGAAATGACCCAGGTGCCGCTGGTGTCGCCGCATGACGGCCTCGGCACCAACCTGTTCGGCCATGTCTGGCGCGGACGGCTGATGCGCGTGGTGCCGCGCGCCAACGAATCCATCAACGAGTGCTGGATCTCCGACCGTGACCGCTTCTCCTACGAGGGCATCTACAGCCCCGACCGCCTGGTGAAGCCGATGGTGCGCGACGCGGACGGCACCTGGCTTGAAACCGACTGGCAGACGGCGCTTGAAGCCGCCGCCAACGGCCTGAAGGCCGCCGGCGCCGATCGCCTCGGCGTGCTGGCCGGCGCCTCGGGCACGGTCGAGGAATACGCGCTGCTGGCGCAGCTTGCGGCGGGCCTCGGCACCGCCAACATCGACCATCGCCTGCGGCAGCTCGACTTCGCCGCCGATGCGGCCGATCCGGCGCTGCCGTCGCTGGGCGGCGCCATCGCCGAGGTCGACCACCTGCAGGCGCTGCTGGTGGTGGGCTCGAACCTGCGTCGCGAACTGCCGCTGCTGGCGCACCGCGTGCGCAAGGCCGCGGTGGCCGGCTGCAAGGTCAGCTTCCTGAACCCGGCGCAGTTCGAATACCTGTTCCCGGTGGCCGCGCACCTGGTCGAGCCGCCGGCCGCGCAGCTGGCACAGCTCAACGCGCTGCTGTCCGCCGCCGGCGCCGGCACCGTGGGCAGCGCGCTGGCCACGGTCACCGACGCGCACCGCGCCATCGTCGAGCAGCTGCGCGGCGCGCAGCGCAAGGCGATCTGGCTGGGTGCGCTGGCGCTGCGTCATCCGCAGTACTCCGCGCTGCGTACCGCCGTGATGCGCCTGGCCGAGGCCACTGGTGCGCAGGTCGGCGTGCTGGCCGAAGGCGGCAACGCCGCCGGCGCGCACCTGGCCGGTGTGCTGCCACACCGCGCCGCCGGTGGCGTGTCGCGCGACAAGGCCGGCCTGACCGCCGGCGCGATGCTGTCGCAGCCGCTCGATGCCTACCTGCTGTGGGACATGGAGCTGGCCGACACGCTGCATCCGAAGGCCGTCGAGACACTGCGTGCCGCGCGCTTCGTGGTCGCCGCCACGCCGTACGCCAGCGACGAGATCAAGTCGGTGGCGCATGTGCTGCTGCCGATCGGCACCTTCGCCGAGACCTCGGGCACCTACGTGAACCTCGAGGGCCAGTGGCAGAGCTTCGCGGGCGTGGCGCAGCCGGTGGGCGAGTCCCGTCCGGGCTGGAAGGTGCTGCGCGTGCTGGGCAACCTGCTCAACCTGCAGGGCTTCGATGCCATGTCTTCCGAAGAGGTGCGCGATGCACTGCGCACCCTGGTGGAACGCAATGCGCGGCCGCTGGCCACGCAGCCGGCGAACCTGATGCCGGTGTCCGATGGGCCGGTGACCGTGGTGGACGTGCCCATGTACCAGAGCGATGCCATCGTGCGCCGCTCGGCGCCGTTGCAGCGCACGCGCGAGGCGCGCAATTTCCGCCGCGTTTATGGTGAGGCGGGAGCCGGGGCATGATCGAGTTCTGGGAGAGTCTGCCGGTGTTCGTGCGGTCCACGGTGTGGATCCTCGCGGTCACCATCACGCTGATCCTGTGCGTGGCATACCTCACGCTGTGGGAGCGCAAGCTCATCGGCTGGATGCAGGTGCGCAAGGGTCCGAACCGCGTGCGCCTGCTGGGCATCCTGCCCGGCATGGGCCAGCCCTTCGCCGACGTGATCAAGCTGCTGATCAAGGAAGTGATCGTCCCGAAGCAGGCCAATGGCGTGCTGTTCCGGCTGGCGCCGGCGATCGCGCTGATCCCGGCCTTCGCGCTGTGGGCGGCGGTGCCGGTGGCGCCGGGCTTTGCCATCGCCGACATCGACGCCGGCCTGCTGTACATCCTCTCGCTCACCTCGGTGGGCGTGTACGGCGTGATCCTGGCCGGCTGGGCGTCGAACTCCAAGTACGCCTTCCTCGGCGCCATGCGTTCGGCGGCGCAGATCGTGGCCTACGAGATCGCCATGGGCTTTGCGCTGGTGGGCGTGCTGATGGCCGCGGGCAGCCTGAACCTCGGCACCATCGTCGAGCAGCAGTCCGGCGGGTTCCTGTCGTGGAACTGGTTCTGGCTGTTCCCGCTGTTCGTGGTCTATTTCATCTCGGGCGTGGCCGAGACCAACCGCGCGCCCTTCGACGTGGCCGAGGGCGAGTCGGAGATCGTGGCCGGCTTCCATGTCGAGTATTCCGGCGCGGGCTTCGCCATGTTCTTCCTCGCCGAATACGCCAACATGATCCTGATCTCGGCGCTGACGGCGGTGTTCTTCTTCGGCGGCTGGCTGAGCCCGCTGGACGGCTACGTGCCGGCCGACTCGGGGCTGTTCCAGGTCCCGGTGCTGGGCGCGCTGCTCGGCAACGGCACGCACTGGCTGGCACTGAAGATCTTCTTCTTCCTGACCGTGTTCCTGTGGCTGCGCGCGACCTTCCCGCGCTACCGCTATGACCAGATCATGCGGCTGGGCTGGAAGGCGCTGATCCCGGTGACCATCGTGTGGATCTTCGCCGAGATGCTGATGGCCTATTTCAAGATCGGTCCGTGGAGCGCCTGATGTCCGTACGCAGTTTCCTGAAGACCTTCACGCTGTCCGAGATGCTCGTGGGCATGAGCGTCACGGCGCGCACGCTGTTCCGGCGCAAGGTCACGCTGGAGTACCCGGACGAGAAGACCCCGCAGTCGGTGCGCTACCGCGGCCTGCATGCGCTGCGCCGCTACCCGAACGGCGAAGAGCGCTGCATCGCGTGCAAGCTGTGCGAGGCCACCTGCCCGGCGCTGGCCATCACCATCGATTCCGATGTCAGTGCGGACGGCACCCGCCGCACCACGCGCTACGACATCGACCTGTTCAAGTGCATCTACTGCGGCCTGTGCGAGGAAGCCTGCCCGGTGGACGCCATCGTCGAGACGCGCATCCACGAGTACCACATGGAACATCCCGGCGAGAACATCATGTCGAAGGACAAGCTGCTGGCCGTGGGCGAGCGCTATGAAGCGATGATCAACGCCGACAAGGCCGCGGACGCGAAGTACCGCTGAAGGACGAGGGGAGTAGAACTTGCTGGTCCAGATCCTCTTCTACGCCTTCGCGCTGGTGCTGCTGGCAGCAGCCATCGGCGTGATCGGGCTGAAGAACCCGGTGCACAGCGCGCTGTGCCTGGTGTTGACGTTCTTCTCGGCGGCGGCCATCTGGCTGCTGCTGGAGGCCGAATTCCTCGCCATCGTGCTGGTGCTGGTCTATGTCGGCGCCGTGATGGTGCTGTTCCTGTTCGTGGTCATGATGCTCGACGTGAACATCGAGGCCATGCGCAGCGGCTTCACGCGGCATTTCTGGCTGGGCATCGCCACCGCGCTGCTGGTGGTGGCCGAGATCGTCGGCGTCATCGTGGCCAGGGGCTTCGGTGGCGGCCTCGACATGGGCGGCGGCTTCCAGCCGGCGGCCGCTGACGCCAGCAATACCACCGAACTGGGCGTGGCCCTCTACACCCGCTACCTGTACCCGTTCGAGCTGGCCGCGGTGCTGCTGCTGGTGGCCATCATCGCCGCCATCGTGCTGACGATGCGCCACCGTCGCGGCCTGAAGGTGCAGGACATCAGCGCCCAGGTGGCGGTGCGGCGCGAGGATCGCGTCCGGGTCCTGAAGATGCCGGCGGAGAAGGGCGAATGATCACGCTGCAACACCTGCTGGTGCTTTCGGGCCTGCTGTTCGCGATCGCGGTGGCCGGCATCTTCATCAACCGCAAGAACCTGATCCTGCTGCTGATGTGCGTGGAGCTGCTGCTGCTGGCCGCGAACATCAACTTCGTGGCGTTCTCGCGCTACCTGGGCAACATCGATGGCCAGGTCTTCGTGTTCTTCGTGCTGACGGTGGCGGCCGCCGAGGCGGCCATCGGACTTGCCATCCTGGTGGTCCTGTTCCGCCAGCGGCAGAGCATCAACGTGGCCGACATCGGCACGCTCAAGGGTTAATGACGTGGGCCTGAATCCGAACCTGCTGCTTGCCATCCCGCTGCTGCCGCTGATCGCCGCCGCGATCGCCGGCCTCGGTGGCCGCTGGGTGGGCCGTGCCGGCAGCGCCGGCGTGACCATAGCCGGCGTGGCCATCTCCTGCCTGCTGTCGCTGCTGGTGCTCAAACAGGTCGCCTTCGACGGCGCCCCGGTGTTCAACGAGGCGGTCTACACCTGGCTGGTCTCCGACGGCATCCGCATGCAGGTCGGCTTCCTGGTCGACCCGCTGACCGCGATGATGATGGTGGTGGTCACCTTCGTGTCGCTGTGCGTGCACGTCTACACCATCGGCTACATGCGCGATGACCCGGGCTTCACGCGCTTCTTCAGCTATATCAGCCTGTTCACCTTCTCGATGCTGATGCTGGTGATGGCCAACAACTTCATGCAGCTGTTCTTCGGCTGGGAAGCGGTGGG
>CAYNEX010000124.1:0-7642 GCA_964396335.1 uncultured Steroidobacteraceae bacterium
GCATCGTGATGGTGGGCGGCCTGCTGGTCAGCCAGGTGCTGACCATCTTCACCACCCCGGTGGTGTACCTGTTCTTCGACCGCCTGGCGACACGCAGGTCCGCAGCGACGGAACCCGCGGTCGCCTCTGAAGGAAGCGCGGCATGAACCTGGCGCGACCGTTCATCCACCGACCGGTCGCCAGCCTGCTGGTGGCGGTGGCCATCCTGCTTTGCGGCCTGCTGTCGTGGCGGCTGCTGCCGGTGGCGCCGCTGCCGCAGGTGGACTTCCCCGCCATCCAGGTCAGCGCCAGCCTGCCCGGCGCCAGCCCCGAGAGCATGGCCGCCACCGTGGCCACGCCGCTGGAACGCGCGCTGGGCAGCATCGCCGGCGTGACCCAGATCAGTTCCGACAGCCGCCAGGGCGCCACCAACGTGCGGCTGGAGTTCGAGCTGGACCGCGACATCGATGAAGCCGCGCGCGATGTGCAGGCGGCCATCAACGCGGCGCGCAATGAACTGCCGGCGGGCATGCCGGGCAATCCTTCCTTCCGCAAGGTCAATCCCTCGCAGTCGCCGATCATGGCGCTGGCGCTGTCCTCGCCGAACCTCTCGTCGAGCCGCCTGTATGACCTCGCTTCGACGGTGATCGCGCAGAAGATCGCGCAGGTGCCGGGCGTGGGCCAGGTGACCGTGGACGGCAGTTCGCTGCCGGCGGTGCGCGTGCAGCTGAATCCGGGCGCGCTGGCGCACCACGGCATCTCGCTGGACGAGGTGCGCAATGCCATCTCCGAGGCCAATGCGCTGCGTCCGATGGGCGCGCTGGAGAACAACGAGCGGCGCTGGAACGTGCGCCTGTCCGAGCCGCTGCGCTTTGCGGCGGACTACGAGCCACTGATCGTCGCCTACCGCGATGGCGCGGCGGTGCGCCTGTCGGATGTGGCACTGGTCACCGATTCGGTGGAGAACCGCTACACCACCGGCTTCCACAACGAGCATTCGGCGGTGATCCTGCAGGTCAGCCGCCAGCCCAATGCCAACATGGTCGAGACGCTCGACCGCATCACCGCGCAGCTGCCCGGCCTGCGCGCCATGCTGCCGGCCGATGCGGAGCTGAGCGTGGTGATGGACCGCTCGCCGGGCATCCGTACCACGCTGCGCGAGGGCCAGACCGCGTTGCTGGCGGCGATGGTGCTGGTGGTGCTGGTCGTGTGGGTGTTCCTGGGCAGTGCGCGCGCGGCAATGATTCCCGGCGCGGCGGTGGCCGTGGCGCTGGTCGGCAGCTTCGGCGCCATGTACCTGCTGGGCTTCTCGCTCAACAACCTGTCGATGATGGCGCTGATCCTCGGCGCCGCGCTGGTGGTGGATGACGCCATCGTGGTGCTGGAGAACGTGCAGCGGCACCTGGAGGAGGGCCTCTCGCCGCTGCAGGCCGCGCTGCGCAGCTCGCAGGAAGTGGGCTTCACGCTGCTGGCGATGAACCTGGCGCTGATCGTGGTGTTCGTGTCCATCCTGTTCATGGGCGGCGTGGTCGAGAAGCTGTTCCGCGAGTTCTCGCTGACGCTGGCGGCCGCGATGACGATCTCGCTGTGCCTGTCGCTGACCCTCACGCCCAGCCTCTGCGGCCGCCTGCTGCGACCGCTGGATCGCAACAAGGCCCCGGGCGTGGCCGCCTCGACCTTCAACGCGCTGCGCGACCTGTACGGCCATGCGCTCGACTGGGCGCTGAAGCACCGTGCCGTGGTGATGCTGCTGTTCGTCGGTGTGGTGGCGATGAGCGTGTGGCTGTACATGGCCATCCCCAAGACCGTGCTGCCGCAGCAGGACACCGGCCAGCTGCGCGGCTTCGTGCGTGGCGACAACGGCTTCTCGTTCCAGATCATGCAGCCGAAGATCGAGGCCTACCGCAAGGTGCTGCTGCAGGATCCGGCGGTGGCGGATGTCACCGGCAGCGCCGGCGGCAATGGCGCCGCCAATGCGCGCATCAGCGTGCGCCTGAAGCCGCGTGCCGAGCGTGATGCCTCGGCGCGGCAGGTGGCCGACCGCATCCGCTCGCGTGCGCCGCCGGTGCCGGGTGCGATGCTGAACCTGTTCCCGGACCAGGACATCCAGTTCGGCGGCAACTGGGGCAACAGCGAGAACGAGGTGCTGCTGCTGTCCGATTCGGTGCCGTTGCTGCGTGAATGGGCGAAGAAGGTCTCCGAGAAGCTCGGCTCGCTGCCCGAGCTGGTCGATGTCAGTTCCTTCGGCGACGAGGGCACGCAGCAGGTGCACGTGGAGATCGACCGCGAGGCCGCGCAGCGCCTCGGCGTCGACATGCGCATGATCTCCTCGGTGCTGAACAATTCGTTCTCGCAGCGCCAGGTGGCGACGCTGTACGACGACCAGAACCAGTACCGCGTGGTGATGGAACTGGAGCCGGACTACACCGCCAGCCCCACGGTGCTGGACCAGGTGCAGGTGATCGCCAACGACGGCCTGCGGGTGCCGCTGTCGGCGTTCACCTCCTACCGCTATGGCGTCGCGCCCGACCGCGTGCAGCACAACCGCCAGTTCGCTTCCACCGGTGTCGGTTATTCGCTGGCCGATGGCGTCACCGAGCAGCAGGCCATGCAGGCGATTGAAAAGGCGATCGCCGAGCTGATGCTGCCGCAGCAGATCATCGTCACGCCTGGTGGTTCCACCGGCGGCATCGCCACCACGCTGGCGCGCCAGCCGTTGCTGCTGCTGGGCGTGCTGATCGCGGTGTATTTCGTGCTCGGCATCCTCTACGAGAGCACGCTGCACCCGCTGACCATCCTCTCGACGCTGCCCTCGGCCGGCTTCGGCGCGCTGCTGGCGCTGCGCTTCAGCGGCACGGACTTCAGCCTGATCGCGCTGCTGGGCCTGTTCCTGCTGGTGGGCCTGGTGATGAAGAACGCGATCATGATGATCGACTTCGCGCTGGATGCGCAGCGTCGCGGGAACCTGTCGCCATTTGCCGCCATCCATCGGGCCGCACTGCTGCGCCTGAGGCCCATCCTGATGGTGAATGTCGCGGCACTGCTGGCGGCCGTGCCGCTGCTGCTGGGTGCGGGTGAAGGTTCCGAGCTGCGTCGTCCGCTCGGCATCACCATCCTCGGCGGACTTGCGATGAGCCAGCTGCTGACGCTGTTCACCACGCCGGTGGTGTACCTGTACGTGGAAGGACTGCGCGCGCGCATCGCGCGCCGGCGTGAATCGAAGCTTCAGGAAGCCGCGACCCAGTCCTGAGCCTCTCCACACGCGCCTGCGCCTGCGCGGTGCGGGCGCCGCGCGGGCGATGTAGGAAATCGCCGCACTCGATTCGCCCCATCGCCGCATTGTCCGCGACCAGATTGCCTGCGCAGCATGCAGCATCACATCGATGTGCATGCGAGGTTTCAGGATGATGCAAAGTGATGGCCGCAACACGCTGACGACGCCGGTCCGCAGTCTGTCGCCACGCGGCGACATGACGCCAGATGGAGCCAGTCCGCGTGTACTGCTGGTCACACCACAGCCTTTCTTCGAGGAGCGCGGCACGCCGATCGCAGTGGCGATGGTGTCGCGCGCGCTGGTGGAGTCGGGTTTTGATGTGGAAGTGCTGGCGTTCCCGATCGGTTCGGATCCGCAGATCCGTGGCGTGAAAGTCAGGCGCTGCGGCAACCCGTTCGGGTTCCGCAACGTGCGCGTGGGCTTTTCGCTGCGCAAGGCGCTGCTTGATGTCAGCCTGCTGCGCAGTTTCGACCGGCTGATGGCATCACGCCGCTATGCGCTGGTGCATGCAGTGGAGGAGGCCGCCTGGCTGGCCGCCATGGTCTGTCCGCGCCGCGGCGTGCCCTTCATCTATGACATGGCGTCATCCATTCCCGAACAGCTGGTGGAGCACCGGGTACTGGGCAACCCGCCTGCGCAGCGCATGCTGCGGGGCGTGGAGAGGCGCGTGGTCGAACGCGCCGATCATGTGGTGTGCAGCGGCGGCCTCGGCGCGCATGTGAAGAACATCTCGCGGCGTGTGCCCACCACGGAGTGGCGCTTTCCCATCCTGCAGGAGACCGCTTCGCCTTCGCAGGCGCGCCGGCTGCGCGAGCGCCATGACATCGGCCGCGGTGACCGGGTGCTGCTGTACACCGGCAACTTCTCCAGTTACCAGGGCATCGACCTGCTGGTGGAGGGTTTCATGCACGCAGCCGCCGCGGATCCGCAGCTGCTGCTGGTGTGCGTGGGCGCCAGCGACCAGGGCCAGATCGAGGCCCTGAAGTCAAAGTTGCCGGCGGCGCTGCATGCCCGCGTGCGCCTGCTGACTCGCCAGCCGCGCTCGATGATGCCGGCATGGTACGAGGCGGCCGACTGCCTGGTGTCGCTGCGCACGCTGGGCGACAACATTCCGCTGAAGGTGTTCGAGTACATGGCCACCCGGCGCCCCATCGTGGCCTCGCGCGGACCGGCGCACGAGCCGCTGCTGAACGAGGGGCGGGCGTTCCTGTGTGATCCCGACCCGGACGACGTGGCGCGCACCATCCATCGAGTGTTCGCCGATCCGGTGCATGCGCGGCGGGTGGCGGAGACCGCGGCCGTGCACGCGGAGCGCAACTTCAGCTGGTCGCGATTCCGGCAGCTCGTGTCGGGCGTCTATGCGCGGGTGCTGCGCGATGAGGCCGCGCTGGAGGTGGCCGCGCTGCGCCAGCACTAAGGTTTCGCCAGTCGCAATGGCCGCGGGATAGGGCGGCCATTGCAGATTCTCTGGCGGCGGCAAGCAATGAACCCGCTGCGGCATTCGGGCATAGTGCCGCCGATGTCGACGCCCGCCATGAAAACCCGTTTTGCGTTCCTGATCGCCCTGCTGCTGATCGCGGCCAACCTGCGCACCGCGCTCACCGGCGTCGGTCCGGTGCTGGAAACCATCCGCGCCGACCTGGGCTTGTCGGCGACGGCGGCCGGGCTGCTGGCCAGCCTGCCGGTGCTGATCTTCGCCGCCTTCGCACCGCTGGCCCGCCTGGCGCGCCAGTTCGGCGCCGAACGCATGATCCTGGTCGGCCTGCTGGCGCTGTTGGCAGGCCTTGTGGTGCGTTCGATCGGTGGCGCGGCTGCGCTGTTCATCGGCACCTTCGTGCTCGCTGTCGGCATTGCTTCCACCAATGTGCTGCTGCCGGTGGTGATCAAGCAGCGTTACCCGGATCGCGTGCCGGGGATGACCATGGCCTATGCCACGACGATGGGCGCGATGGCGGCGCTGGCATCAGGCGTGACCATCCCGCTGGCCGAGTGGCTGCCGGGAGGCTGGCGCAGCGCACTGGCCAGCTGGGGATTGCTGGCGGCGGTGGCCTTGCTGATGTGGCTGCCGCACGCGCGCGCCAGATCCGCGCCGCATGTCGTGCGGGAAGCGGCTGCAGCAGGCCCGGCGACCAAGCCGGCGCCTGCGCAGGTACCGGCCTGGCGCCATCCCGTCGCCTGGCAGATCACCGGCTTCATGGGACTGCAGTCGACCGTGTTCTACATCACCATCAACTGGTTCCCGGTGATCCTGGTCGAGGCCGGCTTCACCGCCGCGGCCGGCGGCTGGCTGATGACGCTCTACCAGGTGGCGGCGCTGCTGGCGGGCATGGCGGTGCCGGTGCTGATCAGGCAGTTCCGCGACCAGCGCGGCATCGCACTGTCGTTCGGCCTGCTCACCGCGATCGGTGTGCTGGGTGTGCTGTTCGCACCACGGCTGGCGATGCTGTGGATGATCGTGATGGGCTGCGGTTCCGGTCCCGCGCTGATCCTGGCGCTTTCCTTCATGGGGCTGCGTGCGAAGACGCATGAATCGGCCGCGGTGCTGTCGCTGCTGGCGCAGGGCGTGGGTTATCTCATTGCCGGCTTCGGGCCGGTGGTGTTCGGCCTCGTGCACGACTACACCGGCGGCTGGACGCTCGCGATGCTGGCCACTGCCGCGGTGGGAATGGGAATGGGGCTGTTCGGCCTCGGCGCAGGAAGAAGCGTCAAAGTCTGATTGCGCCCCGCGAAGCGATCCGGAACAGTTCCGGTTCGCGACGCGGGAGGCGACTTGTCCTACGGAAGGAACGCGGCATCGGTGCGGACAGCCTTGCTGCCGGCAATCGCGCTGGCGCTGGCGGCGTGCGAGGGGCCGCAATCCACGCTGGACCCGCAGGGGCCCGTGGCGGAACGCATCGCCACCACCTGGTGGGTGATGGCCATCGGCGCGCTGGTCGTGCTGGTGGTGGTGATGGCGCTGCTGTTCCACGCCATCTGGAGCGGTCCGGCCGGGCGGCCCCGCTGGCGTGCCAACGTGCTGCTTTCCGTGGCGGGCATCGCCGTCCCGTCGCTGCTGCTCGGTGCCCTGCTCGTATTCGGCACCGGCGTCGGCCGCAGCATCACACAGCCGGATGCCGGCGCGCTGCGCATCGAGGTCATCGGGCATCGCTGGTGGTGGGAGGTGCGTTATCCCCGCGCGGATGGTTCCGCGCTGCTCACCGCCAATGAACTGTGGCTGCCGACCGGGGTGCCGGTGGAGGTGGTGGTCACCAGTGCGGATGTCATCCACAGCTTCTGGATTCCGCGGCTGGCCGGCAAGATGGACATGGTTCCCGGCAGTCTCAACGCGCTGCGCCTGCTGGCCACCGAGCCCGGCCAGATGCGCATGCAATGCGCCGAGTTCTGCGGCGCGCAGCATGCGCACATGGGCATGCGCGTGTCGGTCGTGACCCCGCCGCAGTTCGAAGCATGGCTGCAGCAGAGGTCGCAGCCGGCGGTGGACCTGCCGCAGGCGGCGGTGTCGCGTTTCCTTGCCCTCGGTTGCGGCGAATGCCATCGCATCGATGGCAGCGAGGCGGGCGGTACCTCCGCGCCGGTGCTGACCCATTTCGCCAGCCGGCCTTCCATCGGTGGCGCCGCGGCCGCAATGGACGGCGTGCACCTGCGCCGCTGGCTGCCGGACCACGGCGCCGCGATGAAACCGGGCAGTCGCGGACCGGTCATGCGGCAGCTCGCGCCTGCAGACGTGGAACAGCTGGCCCGGTTGCTGGAGGCCCTGCATTGAGCGAACGCACGCCGCAATATCCTGATGCCCTGCATGCCGACCTGCAGCGGGTATGGCGCAATGCTCCAGGCCTGATCGGCCAGCTCACGGCCGTGAACCACACCACGGTGGGTCTGCGTTTCATCGCCACCGGCATCGCCTTCCTGCTGGCCGGGGGCATCCTGTCGATGTTCATGCGGCTGCAGCTGGCCTGGTCCGACCAGCAGGTGCTGGACCACGAGCTGTACAACCAGTTCGTCACCATGCACGGCACGACGATGATGTTCCTGTTTGCCGTGCCGGTGATGGAAGGGTTCGCGCTCTATCTGATCCCGAAGATGATCGGGGCCCGCGACATGCCCTATCCACGCATGACCGCGTTCGGCTACTGGTGTTATCTCTTCGGCGGCCTGTTTCTCTATTCCAGCTTCCTGTTCGGTGCGGCGCCGGATGGCGGCTGGTTCATGTATACCCCGCTGACCGGCCGGGAATATTCGCCCGGCCTGGGGCCGGACTTCTGGCTGCTGGGGGTGACTTTCACCGAGATCGCCGCGGTGACCGCAGCCATCGAGCTGATCGTGGCCATCCTCAAGACGCGCGCACCGGGCATGGCCATCCAGCGCATGCCGCTGTTCGCCTGGTACATG
>CAYNEX010000125.1:0-7446 GCA_964396335.1 uncultured Steroidobacteraceae bacterium
CCAGGTGGCATCCATGCCGAGGCTGCGGGATTCGCCGAACACCACCATCGGGCCGACCGAACCGGTGATGCTGGACAGCTCATAGGGGCGGTTGAACAAGTTGCGCACCCACAGCCCCACCGACAGGCGGCCGCCCAGCGCCGGCAGGTCCTGCAGGCTGGCCCGGGCATTCACGACCAGCGTCGGACGCGATCGGATCAAGTCGGCGTTGTAGGTGTAGAGGCCGGTGGCGTATTCGGCATCCGCATGCAGCGACAGCGGCGCGCCATCCAGCTGGCCCAGCGCCAGGTCCAGCTCCAGCGTGGCCGCATGGCGCGGCGCATACACCGGCGCCATGCGCATGTCCTCGTCGGTGAACGGATTGCGCTGCGCCGGGATGCGCACATCGGACCAGGTGTAGCTGCCGGCCAGCTGCAGGCGTGCGCTCAGCGCCACCGCCCCCTCGGCTTCGATGCCCTGGATGTCCGCCGGCCGGTCGGTGTTCAGCGTCTCGGTGGCAACCGGGTTGTCGGGATTGAAGAAGTTCACCTGCAGGTCCCGGTAGGTCATGTCGAAGACATTCAGCGCCAGGCGCGCACGTCCATCACTGCGCGTGGCGTGCAGGCCGGCCTCGAGGCTGTGCACCTCCTCCGGATCAAAGGTACGGAAGCTGGCGGAGCGCGAATTGGCACCACCGGCGCGATAGGCCGAGGCCCAGCGCAGGTAGGTATTGAGCTGCGGAGTCCAGTCCCACACCAGCGACAACGATGGATCCAGCCGCGAGGAATGGAAGCGGTAGCGATATTCCGGCGGCGCCGGTTCCCCCTGCAGCAGCGTCAGCTGACCGTGCTTGTCATCGCGTGTGTACCGCGCGCCGGCGGTGGCGGTGAGCCGGTTGCCGGCCACCGGCAGGCGCCAGCTGGCCTGGCCGAACAGCGCGCGTGAGCGGCTGTGGTTGGTGCTGGCGCGCGATACCGGCACGCCGCTGGCGTCGGCACGCACCACCCTCGCCTCGGTGCCCTCCTCGTTGAACTGGTTGGAGAAGAACTCCAGCGCCTGGTCGCTGGCGCGCTCGACGAAGAAGTAGGAACCGGCGATCCATTCGACCGCGCCGGTGGTGGCGATCAGCTGCACTTCGTGGCTGAACTGCTTCTGCGCCAGGTCGGCGATGCTGGCGCGCGCGAACAGGCGCAACGGCGCGAAGGCCTCGGTGGCGCCGGCCCAGTTGTCGAACTGCGACTGCTCGAGCCTGCGCCAGGCGGCCAGCGACTTCAGCTCCAGCGCCCCGGACAACCGCCAGCTCAAGGTCAGCGCATGGCCGCCGATGCGTCCGCGGCTGGGTTCCAGCGGCACCGCGGTGCGCGCCGTGCGCACCGGTCGTGTCTCGAGGTTGAACAGCGGCGCGAGGTTCTCCGGCTGGCTGTCCACCTCGGTGAGATGCAGATAGAACGGCGCCGAATCATCCGCGGCGGCATCGAATGCATACAGCAGGTCCAGGTCCCCGGCCGGTTGCCACAGCAGCTGCGCGCGCACGCCGCGCCGGCGCAGCTGGCCATAGTCCCAGGCATCGGGCTGCGGGTTGCGCACCAGGCCATCCTGTTCGCGCAAGGTGCCGTCCACCTTCAGCGCCAGGTCACCGACGCGCGGCAAATCCACGCTCAGTGCGGTGCGCAGGCCGCCGCGGTCATGCACGCCCACCGTCTGCTGCAGGGCGTATTCACCCAGTGGCCGGCGCGTCACCACACTCACCGCGCCACCCATGGCATTGCGCCCGAACAGCGTGCCCTGCGGACCGCGCAGCACCTCGATGCGCTCCACGTCCTGCAGCTCCACGCTCAATCCCTGGCTGCGACCCAGGTAGATGCCGTCGGTGTAGATGCCCACGCCCGCGTCGCGGCTGATCTGGCTGACATCGCCGGAATGGATGCCGCGCATGCCGATGGCCAGCGCCGAAGTGCGGCCGATCTGGCTGGCCACGCGCAGCGAGGGCACGGCGCCGGAGAAGAGGTCGGTGAAGCTGCTGATGCCGCGTCGTTCCATCACGTCCGCGTTGAGCACCGTGACAGACAGCGCCGTGTCGTGCAGCAGCCGCGGCCGCTTCTCGGCGGTGACGATGACCTCCTCGAGCGTGCGCTCGGCCATCGACGCGGGATCGGCGGACTGCATCTGCGCGCGCCGCGCATTGGCCGATGCGCGCGGCGTGCGTGCGGCAGCCGCGGCGGCGGATCTCGCCGCCTTGGAAATCACGATGGTGTCCTCGCCCACCTGCCGGTAGGAAAGGCCGGTGCCTTGCAGCAGGCGCTCAAGGCCCTCGGCAATCGGCAGCCGGCCCTGCACACCGGGCGTGCTGATCTCGGTCAGGCCCGGCTCGCCGGACATCAGCTGCAGGCCGCTCTGTTCAGAGAATCGGATGATGGCTTCGGCCATCGGCCCACCGGCCACCTGGAATTCGGTTTCGCGCGCCAGCGTCTGCGCCCGGGCCGGCAGCCAGAGCATGGCGAGCAGGCACAAGGCAACGATGCCGCGCAGGCTCATGGCGCGCCGGCGAAACTCCGTGCGGGCCTCGCCCGGGACAGCACCATGAAGCGACCGTCCGGCAGTTCGAGCAATGTGACCGGCAATGCATCGGGCAGTGCCTCGAGCCAGCGGTCGATGCGGTCAGGATGGGCCACGCCGGTGAAGGTCAGCCCGGCCACCTCGCGGTCGCCGATCAGGATTTCGCGCGGGGCATAGCGGTTCAGCGTGGCGATCACCTGGGCCAGCGGTTCATCGACGAAGCCCAGCACGCCGTTCCGCCACGAGGTGCTCAGCGCCACATCCACCCGGCGCGGGGAGGACAGGCCGCCGCCATGCTCGTGCAGCAACTGCTCGCCCGCAGCCAGGCGGATGACGGCCGGCCGGAGATCGGCGCCCTGCCCCGCATCGTTCAGGCGCACTTCAACGCTGCCTTCGGTCACGGTCACGGCGGTGCTGGCCGCCTGCCGGCGCACATCGAATGCGGTGCCCAGCGCGGTGACCTCCAGTTCCCCGGCATGGACCACGAAGGGCCTGCCGCGATCGTGTGCTACGGTCACATACATCTGTCCTTGATGCAGGTGGACGCGGCGCCACTGCCGCGCGTAGGCGACTTGCGCCTCACTCTGCCCCCCGAGTTCCATTATCGTCCCATCCGGCAGGCCGGTGCGCAGGATTTCACCCTGCAGCGATTTCACCAGCCGGACCGCTTCGGCCTCCGCGGGGCGGAAGGTCAGCCAGCCAGCAAGTGTCAGCGCAACGGCCAGCGCGGCAATGCCGGCCGCCATGGCCAGCCACGAGAAGCCGCGGCGTGGCGGGGCTTCCTGCACCGTGGCAGTGGCATGCCAGGCGGCCGCGATGCCGTCGAAGGCGCGCTGGTTGGCCGGATCACGCGCGCACCATTCCAGCCACTGCTCCACCGTCCCGGCGTCGTCTTCTTCCTGCAGGCGCTGCAGCCACTCGGCTGCCTCGGCAAGTCGTTCCACATCCTGGCGTACCGGGTCGGCGGTGCTCATGTGAACTTCCATCCTGTCCGGGCGATGGCATCGTCGCGTGAGAGGCCATCGAAGCGCAGTCGCAGGTACACCAGGACGCGTGTCACATGGTGGCGCACCATGCGGTCGGTGATGCCCAGTTCCGCGGCGATCTGCTGCTGGCTCTTCTCCTCGATGCGGAACATCACGAAGGCCCGCCGGGATGCGGCCGGCACCTCGGCCAGGAATCGCTGCGCATCGCGCACCTGCTGCTGTTGCAGCAGGCCGGCCTCGGGCTCCTCCGGCGTGGATTGCAGTTCGTCGAACAGCCCCACCGACGACAGGCGCGCTTCGGTCATGCGCCGGCGCAGTCGGTCCACCGCCAGGTTGCTGGCGACGCGGAACAGGTAGGCGCGCAGGAAGCTGGTGACGCCCGGGCGCTCCAGTTGCAGCAGCCGGACGTAGGCCTCCTGTGCGACTTCGAGGGCTTCCTGGCGCGATCGCAATCGCAGCGCCTGGAAGCCGACCAGCGATTCATTGTGCTCGCGGAACAGCCGTTCGAGTTCGCGCGCCCGCTCCGTGCCATCGGTGGCTGCCGGCGATGCAGCCACCGATGCCTCACCATCCACGGCCAGACGCTTCGGTTCGTCCGCGTGCATGGCGTGTGCTTCAGAACCTCAGCCGCAGGGTCATGTAATAACGCCGCCCCAGCACGTCATAGACATTGGTCAGCGTCTGGCCCAGCGCCTGGCTGGTGGGCGTGCGTCCATAGATCGGCGGGTCACGGTCCAGCAGGTTGTCGATGCCGCCCGACAGCGTCACCGTGTCGCTGAAGTCGTAACCGCCGAACAGGTTGAACAGGCTGTAGGAGCCGCCCACACCCTGGTTCAGCGTATCCGGGTTGGCCGCATGATCCGCGTGCCGCAGCTTCGGATAGAACCGCCAGGTCAGGCCCGCCTGCACCGGTCCGTTGGAATAACGCGCGGTGGTCACGGTGCGGTACTCGAACAGGCCGCCGCGACTGGCGGTGCCATCCAGGTCGCGGATCGACTGGCCGGGAAACTCCTGCTCCTTGAACGACAACAGCCTGTTGGCCGACACGTTCAGCGACAGCGCACCGGGCAGGCTTTCCATGCCCAGGTCCGCCAGCGGCGCGCGCCATGCGAAGCTCAGGTCGATGCCCGAGGTCTCCAGCCTGCCGAGGTTGGCGAACGGCGTGAAGGTGCGCACGCGCGCGCCTGACACCTCGTCGCGCTCGATGCGGCGGCACATGCCGTTCGGGTCATCCAGCGAATAGGTCGGGTTGCTGACGCCATTGCGGTTGAAGCACAGCTCGTAGGCGGTGGTATTGCTGACCGCGGCGATCGCATCGCTGATCTTCGCCTGGTACCAGTCCACCGACAGCGACATGTTGTTGAAGGCCGCGTGGCTGAACGGCGAGGTCAGCACGAAGCCGGCCGTCCAGGTCCTGCCCTTCTCGCTTTTCAGGTCCGGGTTGCCCGAGGACACCGCGATCTCCGCGGCCACGCCCGAGCCGAAGGCGTAGTTGTCCGGGTCGGCATCGAAGTCGGAGCTGCCCGAGCCGATGATGGCCGAGCACAGCTGCTGGATCTGCGCGCGATTGGTGGTGTTGGTGGCCACATTGCCCCAGGACACCGAGCCGGTGCCGGCGCTGAGGCAGGGATCGATGCCCACCGCCACGGTGTTGGTCACGCCGCGGAACAGCTCGTCGATGTTCGGCGCGCGGTTGGCCAGCTGGTAACCGCCACGGATGCGCAGCGAATCAACCGGCGCCCAGTTCACCAGCGCCTTGTAGGTCGGCACGCTCTTGCCCGGGTTGTACGAGGAATGACGCGCGCCCAGTTCCAGCTCCAGCGAGCGCGCCAGCGGCAGGTCACGCAGCACGGGCAGCAGCAGTTCGCCGTAGACCTCCTTCACCCTGGTCTCGCCGCCGGTCCAGGAGGCGCGGAACACACCTGCCGGCACGTCGATGGTGTTGTTCACGTCACGCGCCGGGTCGGGCGTGAAGCTGAACTCGTTGCGCCGATAGCTGACGCCCGCCGCGGCGCGCACCTGGCCGGCCGGCAGACTGAACAGGCCGCCCTGCAGGTTCGCTTCGAGCACATCCTGGACCAGGTCGGTGCGGTCGACGGTGTTCACCACCACTGCGTCCTTGCAGTCCTGGGTGACTTCGAAGCGTTCGAAGATCGGGATGCCGCTGGTGCAGGTGACGGTGCCGTCGGCGAAGCTGGCATTGCGGCCATAGTTCGGCGAGGCGATCAGGTCGGCCCAGCGCTGCGTCGACACATTGCCGCCATAGGCGGCGGTGGTGTGCGTTTCACCATGCGTGAAATAGGCTTCCCAGGTCCAGTCGCCGAGGCCGAGGCGGCCCTCGAGGCCCGCCAGTACCTGGTAGAGCTGGGTGCGGTTCTCGGTGGTGCGCAGCGGCAGGAACAGCGGGACCAGGCCCAGGTTCCAGTTCGAACCCACTCCGGCCGTTACCAGCGGTGCGCCGGTGGACGGATCGAACTGCGTCGTGCTGAGCACATTCGGTCCGCGCGAATCGAGCAGCGTCGCGAGGTCCTGCGGCACCGGCCAGACCAGCGAGGTCGGACAGCCGCCGACGGCGGGACAGCCACTGAGGCCCAGCGCACCGCCATCGAGGTATTCCGGCCGCGTATTGCCCAGCTCATCCACCGAGGGTGCATAGACCTGCGGACCATAGGGTACTGCGGCGGCAAAGCCGCTGTAGATCGGCGCGCCACGCTGGCGCGAGCTGTGCACCTCGGTGTTCACGAACGAAGCGCGCGTGAAGGCGCTCACGCCACGGCCCAGGTCATAACGGGCACGGGCGAACATCGAGTAGCGTTCCAGCGGGCTCGACAGCCAGGTGTCCAGCTCGTTCTCGCGCAGTGTGCCGCCGACGACCTTGTACTGGCCCTCGCCCACCGGTCCGTTGAAACCGATGCCGTTCTGCTCGAGGCGGAAGATGCTGTTGTCTTCGTTGAAGAGGAACACGCCGCCGCGCGGGATGTCGGCCACGCGGCCCGGGAACAGCGCATTGGCGGCATCCTGCGAGGGCTGGTTGCCGGCCACCGGCTCGTAGCCGGGCGCATTGAAGCGTGACAGCACGCGGAATCCCGCCGTGGTGGTGTCGTACAGCTCCTCGCGGAAGAAGGCGCGCTCATGCCACCTGGCCAGCTTGCGCTCGGTCCACTCCACGCCCAGCATGGCATTGCCGCGGCCGTCGCCGAGATTGGCGCCCAGCAGCGCGCTGAGGCGGTATTCCTCGCCATCGCCGGCTTCGGTCACGCCACCGCGGGCATCGAGCACGGCGCCCTGGAAATTGTCCTTGATCTTGAAGTTGGTGACACCGCCCATCGCGTCGGCGCCATACACCGCCGAGGCGCCGCCGCTGATGATCTCCACGCTCTCGATGGCCGATGAGGGAATGGTGTTGGTGTCGATCACCAGCGAGGCATTGGCCGGCTGCGCGCGGCGCCCGTCGATCAGCACCAGCGTGCGGTTGGTGCCGAGGCCGCGCATGTTCACCGACGAAGCGCCGACGGTGTTGGTGGATCCGGGCTGGATGTCGGCGGCGAGGAACTGCGTGTTGGCCGGCACGAACTGAGGCAGCTGGTTGAGGATGGTCTCGACGCCGATGGTGCTGCTTTCGTCAAAGGCCTGCGCCTCGACGGTGACGATGGGACTGGCCGCGGCCAGGTCACGACGGGCAATGCGCGAGCCGGTGACCACCACTTCGTCAAGGTCATCATCGGCCTGCTGCGCCAGCGCCGTGGGCACCTGGACCGCCATGGTGCCGCCGAGAATGGCGGCAATCGCGGTACGGACCGAACCTGCCGCGCGGAAATACTTGCGCATCTTTCCCCCTTTCCTCTGGTTTGCAGGACCCCGGTGCGCCAGCTGCACACCGGGACGGGGGTAAGACGAACGAATCGGGTCAAGCGGAAATCGGCGC
>CAYNEX010000126.1:0-7441 GCA_964396335.1 uncultured Steroidobacteraceae bacterium
AGTCATCACCGGCCTGGCCCTGCAGCTGCGCCTGCAGGTCGGCCACCTCGTAGGTGCCGGTCTGGTCCCAGGTGAGCATCACGTCGAGCAGTTCGCTGTCGATCGACAGGTATTCGACCGTGTCCATCGCGCGCGCGGTGTAGGGGCGGGGCAGCTTCTGCGGCAGCGGATTGCGCGCATCGGGCGTGCCGGCGCGGACCGCCCCGACGATGCGGCCGTCCTCGGTCAGCTCGATGGTGCCGCTGACCACCCAGATCGTGCGCTTGTCGGAATCACCCTGCTTGAACAGCAGGCGGCCGGGTTCCAGTTCGCGGACGAAAACCTTCTTGGCCAGCGCGGCCTGGTTTTCCTTCTTCATGCCGTCGAGCGGCGAGAACTGGCGCAGCAGCGCCACGTCGACCGAGCGCCCCTGGCTCATTGCGTCCCGTCTCCGGGAATGATTCGCGCAGGCTTGTGCATTGCGGCTGAAATACTAGCACGCAAGCAGGGGCTCAAAGGCCGGACCAGCCGGGATCCGGTGCAAAACGTGAGCCATGTTGCATCACCAGCCGTTCCAGTCGCTCGCGCAGGGCGGCGGCGCCCTCGCGGCGGATCCAGGTCATCGGACCGCCACGGAAGGGCGCGAAGCCGGCGCCGAAGATCATGCCCGCGTCGACCAGGTCGGCATCGGCCACGATCTGCTCGCGCAGGCAGGCCACCGCCTCGTTGGCAAAGGTGAGCATCAGCCGGTCTGTCAGATCGGCCGGGATCTCCCCGGGACGCACCTCGCGCTTGATCGCCTTGCCGTCGCGCCAGGCGTAATAACCCTGGCCGCTCTTGCGACCCAGTTGCTTCGCCTCGACCAGCGATTCGATCTTCTTCAGCGGCAGGGGCGGAGTGCGACCGATGGCCGCGCCGATGATCTCACCGACGTGCTTGCAGACGTCCAGGCCGACCACGTCGGCCAGTTCGACGGGGCCCATCGGCATGCCGAATGCCGTGGCGGCGGCATCCACCACCTCGGGGTCGATGCCTTGCTCCACCGCAATCATCGCTTCCTGCATGTAGGGGATCAGCACGCGGTTCACCAGGAAACCGGGCGCGCTGCGACAGGGCAGCGGCAGCTTGTCGGTGCGACGCACGAAGGCCGCCGCCGCGGCCATCGTGGCCTCGCTGGTGGCCGGCGACTGGATGATCTCCACCAGCGGCATCTGCGCCACCGGGTTGAAGAAATGCAGGCCGACGAATCGGCTGGCATCGGCCATGCCTTCGCTGAGGGACTCGAGCACCAGGCTCGAGGTGTTGGTGGCGAGGATGGCCTCCGGCTTCATGCGCGGCAGCAGGCTGGCATACAGCGCGCGCTTGGCCTCGAGGTTCTCGAAGATGGCCTCGATGACCAGGTCCGCCTCCGGGACGCGCGTGCCGTCCACATCGGGCACGAGCCGCTGGCTGACGGCGGCGCGTTCGGCTTCCACCGGCACGCGCTTGGCGAACAGTTCGGCCGCACGCTGCAGCGCCGGCTCGACGTATTTCATCTCGCGGTCCTGCAGCGACACGGTGTAACCGCGCAGCGCACACCAGGCCGCGATGTCACCGCCCATCAGGCCCGCCCCGACCACATGCACATGGCGGATCGCCGCCGCATTGCCGCCGGACTTCGCCCCGATGGACTTCAGCCGGTCCTGCAGCAGGAACACGCGGATCAGGTTGCGCGCGGTGTCGTCATTGAACAGCGCCGCGATCGAATTCGCCTCGGCTTCGAAGGCGGCGCGACCCCGGGCGCCATACCGGGTCCACAGGTCGACGATGGCGTAGGGCGCCGGGTAATGCTCGCGCCGTACGCGCCTGGCCACCTGCCGCTGCAGTGCCGGCGCGATGAACCCGCGCACGCCCGGCCACGACAGCACCCGCTCGGTGAACGGCGGGCGATGCGGCGCGGGCTTCTCAAGCAGCATGCGGCGCGCCACCTGCCCGGCGTCGGCCGCCGGCACCAGTGCATCGACCAGGCCGATCTTCTTCGCCTTGTCGGCGCGGATGGTCTTGCCGGTGAGCATCATGTCCATCGCCGGCCGCACGCCCAGCACACGCACCGAACGCACGCTGCCGCCGAAACCCGGGTGGATGCCGAGCTGCACCTCGGGCAGCCCCAGCGCCAGCCGTCCGTCATCGACGCCGATGCGATAGGTGCAGGCCAGCGCCAGTTCCATGCCGCCGCCCAGCGCGAATCCCTGCAGGATCACCGCCGAAGGACAGGGCAGGGCCTCGATGCGGTCGAACAGCCGCTGGCCGCGAAGGATGGCCTGCAGCGCATCGGCCTCGGTGCGGAAGCTGGTGAACTCGGTGATGTCGGCGCCGGCGACGAACCCGCCCGGCTTGCCCGAGCGGATCAACAGCCCCTTCGGCGGCGCGCGCTCGATCTGCCCGAGCAGTTCGCCCAGTTCTTCCAGCACCGCGGCGGCCAGCACATTGGTCGAGCGGCCGGGCACATCCAGCGTCAGCACGCCGATGCCCTCCTGCTGCTGGTAGTTCCAGGCCTGGGCGGCGGTATTCATGCGGCTTGCTCCGGTCGGACGTGGAAGTCGCAGATGATCGGCCGATGGTCCGACAGGCGGATGTCGGGCACGCTGAAGTCATCCACTTCGATGCGCTCGCTGACCAGCACGAAATCCAGCTCCGCCCGCGGCGCACCGGCGGGGTAGGTCGGGATGCTCTTCAGGTTGGCGCTGCGCAGCCTGGCCGCACGCATGAACAGGTACAACTCATGCGTGCCCCAGAAGGTGTTGAAGTCACCGGCCACGATCACCGGCTTGGTTGCCTTCTCCACCAGTTCGTGCAGATGGCGCAGCTGGTACTGGCGGTGGCGGTACTTGATCGACAGGTGCACCAGGAAGATGCACACCTCGTCGAGCTCCAGCTCGATGATCAACCGCTTGATGCCCGAGTCGAAGTAATGGAATCGCTCGCCATGCACGCGCGGCGCCGCCAGGAAGGCGTTGGCCTGTTTGCGCACGATGGGCAGGAAGTTGTTCATCGACTCGGCGCCGTACTTGCACTGGTAGGTCGAGAAATGCCCCAGGCAGCCGGCGATGTGCGCCGCCTGGTTGACCATTCCGGATCGCACCGATCCGGTATCCACCTCGATCAGGCCGATCACGTCGGCGTCCTGCCGGCGCAGGAAGTCGGTCAGTCCGTCCAGCACCTTGCCATTGCTGCGAAGGTAGCCTGCGCCGGGGACGGGAAGGTGGAAGGCCGGGCCCGTCCCGGTGGCATAGCGGATGTTGTAGACGACCAGGCGCAAAGGCGAACCCGCGTTAATGTCCAGTGACTGATTAGTGTATCGGGAGTTGCGGTACACTGAAGATCCCATGTCGCAGCAGAATCCAATCCGCGTGTTCGTCACGCACAACTGGCAGGACTCGGACGACTACCAGCGCGTCTTCGAGTACCTTGAGAGTGCCCGGAATTTTTTCTACCGCAACACCAGCACTCCCGATCATCCGCCAGCGAAAGTTGACACGGAAAGCATCCGCGAAGACCTGCGCCGGCAGATCGGCCAGGCCGAGATCGTGGTGGTGGTGCCCAGCCTGTTCGACGAGCAGCCCGACCTCACCATCTTCCAGATGAACTACGCGCAGTCGCTGAACAAGCCGGTGGTGCTGATGCAGCACTTCGGCACCTCGCGCGAACTGTCCAAGCTGCTCACCGACCGCTGCAACGAAACGGTGGCGTGGGAAGAGCGGGGCATGGTCGATGCCATCCGCCGCCTGGCGCGCGGCGAGAACACCGCGCGCTACGAAACCATCGAGTTCAACCCCGACGAGTTCAAGGACTTCAAGCTGTAAGTCAGGCCTCGGCGGCGAACAACTGCACCACATGGGCCGGAACGCGCGCCGCGCGCGCCGCCGTTGATGCGGCCCGGGCCGCATCGGCCCGCGCCATCGCGGCGAACATGCGCACCACCAGCGCGGCATATTCGCTGGCCTCACCGGTCGACATCTTGCGCACCGAGGCACGCACCGCGCTCTCGCGCACCTGCGGCACCTCGCGGTGCATGGCCGCGCACAGCGCGCCGAAATCCTCACGCACCGTCTCGGGAAGCTCGTCGGCCTCCAGGGCCGCAAGGTGGGCGTCATACGCCGCGATCAGCCGGTCCTTGATGGGACCGTCCTGCGAGAGCCGCAGGGTGGCCAGCTGCAGAAGTTCGAAGTTGTTGCTCATGGCGCTCGGTCCGGGGCCCCTGTCCATCCGGTTGTAGTTTCGGACGCAACTTCAAGTTTTCCTTGAAGTATGCACCAGGAAAAACCTCCCTTATGTCAAGGAGGTAGGGTCCGAATATACACCTGCGAGACATGAGCGCAACCGACAGGTTTCACGTTCCGGAACGGCTCGTTCCGGATCCTGCGGACGCATCAGCCGGTGTGTGACCGCAGCCACAGCGCCAGCGCCATGGCCACGGAGCTGGCGAGCAGACCTGTTGCGATCCGCCAACCGTAGGCGGAACCACCGCTGAAGAACGCCAGCACCGACTTGGTGATTCCCGCCACCAGCAACAGCAGCATCAGGCCCCAGCCAGCTTCGATCAGGGACAGGCCGCTGCCCGCCGCCATCTGCGACAGGCCGGCTGCGGCCGCGCGCTGGTCCACGGCCGAAGCCAGTGCCGAGGCCGCCAGCACGCCGGCGCTGCCGAAGCGCTGCTGCACCAGGGCCGAAACCACCATCACCAGCGCCACCAGCCCCGCCAGGATCAGTGCATGGGAGAGGTGGAAGACCCGGGTGTCGCCCGTGGAGGGAATCTCGTCCAGGTGGCCCTTGCGCAGCACGCCGACCAGCGCGAAGGCCGCCATCACCACACCCCCGATGAACAGCGGCACGGCCACCAGGTGCAACAGCGCGGGGAAGCCCGCGCCGACCACACCGGTGAAGAGGACCAGTGAACCCAGGTTGGCGAACAGTGCACCGGAGGCAGCCGGCCCGACATGCCCCACCTCGGCCCGGGCGCGCTGCCCGAAGCCGGCCACCGCCGCCGTCGACGAGGCGAAACCGGAGAAGAACCCCGCCAGCGGCAGGCCCCAGCGCGCGCCGACCAGGCGCAGCGCGATGTGGCCGGCCATGCCGGCCGCCAGGATCAGCACCACCAGGTGCCACAGCCGCGAGGGCACCAGAACACCCCAGGGGTCGATGGGTCGTGTGGGCAGCAGGGGCAGGACCACCAGCGCCGCGCCCGCCAGCATCAGGCCGGCGCGGATCTCCGTATCGCTGACCCGCCGGCGCACCAGCTCGTGCAAGGGGTCCTTGGCATACAGCGCGGCGGCCACCACCACCGCCACGCCGGCCGCGAAGCCCGGATGGGAAACCGCCAGCGCGGCCAGCAGTGCGGTCACCGGCACCGCCACCTCGCCGGTGAGTCCGGCGCCGCCGTAACGCAGGTACCCCACGATCATCAAGCCGCCCAGCAGCAGCAGGATCACCACCAGCACCGCGGTGCCCAGCAGCATGCCGAGCGTGCCGCACAGCGCCACCAGCAGGTGGGTGCGCAGCCCGGCGATGGATTTTTCCGGGTCTTTTTCGGCGCGCTCGCGCACGGCGCCGATCAGCAGGCCGATGCCCACCGCCGAAGCCAGCGCATGCAATGAAATGACGGAATCCATCCCGCAAGCCTACGGAATGGAGGCGGCGCGCCGCCAGTGCGGCGCAGCGTTATCGGATGTCAGTGCTCACGGGCGGAGAGCAGGCGGTCGCGGACGCGACGCACGGCCAGCAGGTTGATGTAGTTCGGGACGGTGGCCTCGCGGGCCAGGGCTTCCCGTTCGCGTTCGAACAGCGCGATCACCTCGTCAACCGAGGCATGGGTATCGCGCGCGAGGGATTCGAACAGGGCAGGGTCAGGGGATTGATCCATCGCGTCAGTCCTTCCGGTCACCAACGGCGCGGAGTCTAGTCCCCCGACCGTGACAAGTGAGGCAGTAGTCGCTGCGTGCAGCTATCAACCACCTCAAATGTCACGTCTTTTTTATTGATTTTCCTGCATTTTGTGCAAACGCACAGGAAGGTCATCAAGCCCCTGAACCTGCTCCCTGGGCGGCATTGGCGGGGGCTTCGATCACCTCCACCGGGATGCGCAGGCGGCGCAGCTGCGGCAGCACCACGCGGCTGTCACCCACCACCACCCAGGTGAACTTGTCCGGGTCGATGCTCGAACGGATCGCCTCGTCCAGCGCCCTGGCGTCCATGGCGCGATAACGGTCGGCCAACGTCTCGGCGTAGTCGGGGGCGCGATGGAACAGCACGTCCTCCTGCATCTGCCGCAGCACTGCCGCCGAGGTCTCGAAGCTGCCGGGCAGTTCGCGCACGCGACCGTTGATGGTGCGCGCCAGCTCAGCGGGCGTGACGCCCTTGCCATTGATGAAGTCGCGCACATGGCTCTTCAGCACCGCGATCGAATCGCCGGTCTTGTCCGCCTGCACCGGCGCGCGCAGCAGGTAGGGCACGCGGTGCTCGAGCAGGCTGAGGCCGCCACGAACACCATACGACCAGCCCTTGTCCTCGCGCAGGTCCATGTTGATGCGCGACAGGAAGTTGCCGCCCAGCACCTCGTTGCCCGCCTGCAGCGCTTCCAGTTCATCCGAGCCGGTGCGCTCCAGAACCTGGCCGGCATAGATCATCGACTGCGGCGAACCGGGGCGGTTCACCAGCACGATGCGCTCGCTGGGCGCCGGGATTTCGGCATCGAAATTCTTCTGGCCCGGCGCCACGTCGGGCGCCTTCCAGTCCTTGCCGAAACGCGCTTCGAGCAGCGGCAGCAGCTGCGCCAGCGTGGTGTCGCCGACCGCGAAGATCTGCGCGTTGTCCGGACGGATCCAGCCCTGGTGGAAGGCGATCAGGTCATCGCGGGTCAGCTTCTGCACCACGGCCGGATCACCGCGGCCGCTGGAGGGCACGCCATAGGGATGGCCCGCGCCATAGATCAGCGGCGGCAGGGTGCGCTGCGCGAGGCCCTGCGGATCGGCGCTCTCGGCCGCGATGCCGTTCAGCTGCTGCACGCGCAGGCGCTCCAGCTCACCGGGATCGAAGGCCGGGTTCTTGACGATGTCGGCCAGCAGGTCGAGTGAGCGCGCCAGGTTCGGCACCAGCGCGAACATCGACACATTGGTGCGATCCAGCGAGGCACCAGCGGAGATGCTGGCGCCCAGGCGCTCCTGTTCCTCAGCGATCTGCGTGCTGTTCAGGCGCGTCGTGCCTTCGGTCAGCAGCGCCAGCATCAGCGACTGCGTGCCGAGCTTGTCCTTCGGGTCGGCCGCGTAGCCGGCATTGAACAACACCGACAAACGCAGCGTGGGCACCGCCTCGCGGCGCGCGAAATACACCTTGATGCCGTTCGACAGCTCGGCGGTCTGCACGTCCGGAAAATCCAGCTCCGGCACCGAGGTCACCTCGGGCAGGCTGCTGCGGTCGGCGGCCATCA
>CAYNEX010000127.1:0-7440 GCA_964396335.1 uncultured Steroidobacteraceae bacterium
GATCCTGAATCGTGTTCCACCAGAGCCAGGCAGGCATCGTTGCCCGAGCGCACCAACATGCCGGTGAGCAGGTCGATGGCGCGGAGCACCTCCCCCTGTCGCAGGCCGATGCGTGAACCTTCGATGCCGGCAGCGGCGGCGCTCACGGTCACATCCATGTCGGGTTGCCAGCGCGGGGTGTCGAGCAGCACCAGTGCGGTGAGCAGCTTGGCCAGCGAGGCGGGTTGGCGGCGCTGGTCCACCGCATCAGCCCAGGTGAGGTGGCCGTCGATGCTCAGCGCATAGGCGGCGGCCATTCCTGGATAGGGATTGGTCACCGCGGGTGGCGCGCCGGCGTGCACCACCCACGGCAGTGCGGCGATCACCGCCAGGATCGCCGCACGCATCGAGAGGACTTCAGCCGCCGAACAGGCCGCGCAGGGCCTTCTTGCCCTTGTCGACGGCGTCCTTGGCCTTGTCCTTGGCGGAGGCCTTGACCTCTTCCTCGGGATTGGCCGCGGTGGCGGAGCCGGCCGCGCCGCTGTTACCGCCCGCACCTTCAATGACCGCCATCGCGCCGGAGGAACCACGGGTGGCACCAATGCAGATGCCGCGCGCCTTGTCCTCCCGCTCCTGCGAGCAGCCCGCGGCCTCGAGTACGGCCGAGCGATCATCGCGCACCAGCGCGGAACCGTAGCGACGGCACAGGCCCAGGTACTGCTGGTCGGCCGAATTGGTGAAGCTGCGGCCGGAGCATTCCTGCTTCGCCAGCGCCTGCAGCTCTGCATACTGGTCAGCGTCGTAGTACAGGACAAAGCCCCACTGGCCTTCCTTGCGGGCGGTGGCGGCAAGCTGCTTCTGCAGCTTCGAGATCGCAGACTCTGATGGGTCGAGCTTGCACACCTTCAGCGACTCGGTGAGCGGCGCATTACCCATGCGGACCTGGGGATCATCACTGCTGAAGCTGCCGGCGCGGCTCATGCGCCACTGTTCGCTTTCGAGGTTGGCATAACCGGCTGGCGTCTGCACCTCCGCACAGAAATTCCTGAACGCCGCGTGGGTGGAACAGTCCTGCACCCCCGAACCATCGGGCTTGGGGTATCGCGTGACCATCGCAACCGCGCGGTTCGCAAGGCTGCCCGAGGCCACCCTGTCGGCCGCCTCCTGGCAGGCGTCGAACGCTGGCATCTGTGCCACCACCGGTGGCTTGTAGTTCGAGTAATCGGTCGCCTCGCAGGCCTGCCCGAGCCTGGTGTATTCGTATTGCATCTTCATGGAACCTTCGGCGGTCTTCGCCGACATGGTTCCACGCGTCGAATCCGGGCCGAGCTGCTCCAGCTCGACGTGTCCTTCCATCGCGTCCTTGCCAGTGCACTTCATGTCGGCGGAGAACTTGTTGCCCGACTGCTTGTAGTTGGAAATCGAGCAATTGGGGTTGTCCTGCCCCTGGCTGAGCATGGCCTCCTGCGCCTTGCCGGCCGGCAGGCACATTTCGCGGGTCGTTGCGGGCATGGTGAACCCTTCCGCCTGCATCGACATCTTCATGCGCCATTTCTCACCGGCGACCTTCTGCTGGGCAAGTGCCACTGCACCGACTACCGCGCACGCAAAAGTGGCCAGGACGACCTTGTTCGCTTTCATCACGGTTCCTTCCCTATGGGCGAGGCACCGATTGTGCAGGGGCGCCGGGATGTTGGAGCGGGTGGGCCAGGAATCGGCGAAAGAACGTCCAGAAATCGGCCAGGTACTGGTTACCCCCCTGCCGGACCTGGACCGGTCTTGGCCAAGCTGCCGGCGTCGCTGTCCGGTCCATTGTGTGGCGCGGCATACTGGGCGGATGCAGCAGATCGTGTTCCCATTCATCGGTGGCCTGGGACTGTTCCTGATCGGCATGACGCTGTTGTCGCAGGGACTGGTGGCCTTTGGCGGCACGGCCATGAAACGCGCGCTGGCGCGTTTCACCGGCACGCCGGCCAAGGCATTCCTGTCCGGCACGCTGGCCACCATGGCCGTGCAGTCCTCCACCGCCACCACGGTCACCCTGATCGGCTTCGTCAGCGCCGGACTGATCAGCTTCTCGCAGGCCATCGGCGTGTTGATCGGCGCCAGCCTCGGCAACACCGCCACGGGCTGGATCGTTGCGACACTGGGACTGAAGATCAACCTGGGGTTCTACACGCTGCCGCTGATCGGCGTGGGTGCAATGCTGAAGCTGTTGGCGCGCGGCAGCGCCAGCCAGCTGGGACTGGCCATGGCCGGCTTCGGCATGCTGTTCCTCGGCATCGACACGCTGCAGGAGGGCATGCGCGGACTTGCTGCAGTCTTCAACCTGGCCTCACTGCCGGCCGGTGGATTCCTGGCGCTGCTGCTGGCCATGTTGATCGGCCTGGCGTTGACCGCCGTGCTGCAATCCTCGACCGCCGCGATCGCCACCACGCTGACCGCACTGCACACGCAGGCCATCAACTTCGATCAGGCCGCGGCACTCGTAGTGGGTGCCGCCATCGGCACGACCCTGACCGGCGCGCTGGTGGCCATCGGCAGCAACATCTACGCCAAGCGCACCGCATTGGCATATGTGCTCTTCAACGCGGTCGCAGGCGGATTGGCCATCATCCTGTTGCCGCTTTTCCTGCGCGTCATCAGCTGGCTGATGCAGCTGGGACTGGATGCAGGGGCCACCAGCCTGGCGGCCTTCCACACCCTGTTCATCGGAGTCGGGGTGGTGCTGTTCCTGCCATTGGTGGGTCCGTTCGCGCGCAGCGTCGAGCGCCTGCTGCCCGAAAAGGGAGAGCTGGCCACGCAGCATCTCGACGAATCGCTGCTGGCCATTCCGGCCGTTGCCCTGGAGGCCTCGCAGCGGGCGCTGGAGCAGGTCACCCTGCGCCTGCTGCGCGTCTACGGCGACCTGCTCGACGGTGCGGATCCGGCCACGCATCTGACCACACTACAGCAGGTCGAACCACTGCTGGACCAGACCTACGACTTCATCAGCCGCATTGAAACACCGGCTGCGGACGCTGCCAATGTCGCGAAACGCATCGCGTTGCTCCATGCCATCGACCACCTGCTGCGGCTGCGTGGACGCCTGCACGATCTTGCCGAATCCCCTGCCGACCTCGGGGATCCGACTTTCCATGCCAGCGTGGAGCAAAGCCGCCGACTGGTGGCGATGGCCCAGGAGGCCCTGGACCACGGCAGCCCGCACTTCGACACGACGCTGATCGGCAACGAGTCCGCC
The DNA here is from genome assembly GCA_964396335.1 of uncultured Steroidobacteraceae bacterium. Classification (GTDB taxonomy): domain Bacteria; phylum Pseudomonadota; class Gammaproteobacteria; order Steroidobacterales; family Steroidobacteraceae; genus ZC4RG30. The sequence continues at coordinate 3,221 of CAYNEX010000127.1, forward strand.
GCCCTGTCGGAGCACTCGCTCGCCGAGCGCTACCAGCTGCTGGGCAACACACCTGTGGATAGCAGGGGTGCGTCGGACGCACTGCGACTCACCGATACCTTGCGCAGCCTGGATCGCATCGGCAACCACATCTGGCGGATCTGCCATTATCTTTCGCAAGCCGGGGCCCAGGACGCGCCGCCGGCGAACAAGTAAAATACCAAGGTCGGGCAACTGAACTTCCCCTCCATGTCACCTCGGCTGCATCCTTCCCTGCTGGAGTTCCTGCGGCTGGGACTCTCGCTGTACGCGGGGGGTCATGACGCGCGCGGCTGGCCGCAGGTGGCGCGGGCGCTGGCCATCCGTCCGCTGGCCGACGCACAGCTGGCGCTCGCGGTCCCGGCGGAACAAGCCCGGGGATTGCTCACTGCCATCGCCGAGACAGGCCAGATTGCGCTGGTGCTGTGCCAGCCCACTACCCACCTCACCGTTCAGATCAAGGGCCGCGACGCCATCATCGAGCCGCTGGCCGCCGATGCGTGGCCGGAACTGCGCCGCAATCGCGACGCGTTCGCGACCGAAATCCTGCCTTTCGGGTTCGACGCGGAGTTTGCCGACGCGTGGTTCTCGGTCGAGGGGAATAGTCCGGATGGACTGCGCGTCGTGCGCTTCACCCCGAGCGGCGCATGGAACCAGACGCCGGGGCCCGGTGCCGGCGCACCGATGGAGTGGCTGGCATGAATGCCGCGGAGACAGCGGTGAAACTCAGCGACATCCGCAGGATGTTCGAAGGCGTCGTGCCCGCAGCGCTGTGCACGATCTGCGAGGATGGAGCGCCGCACATCTGCTTCGTCTCGCAAGTCGAGTACCTGGACGATCAGCATGTGGCGCTGTCCTACCAGTTCCTGAACCGCAGCCGCCGGAACGTGCTGGCAACCAGGCGCGCCGCCCTCTCGGTATGCGACCCGTACACGGCCGCGAGCATCACGTTGCAGCTGGAATACCGGCGCACTGAAACCAGCGGTCCCCTGTTCGAACGCATGCGCGCCAAGCTGGCAGGCATCGCGTCGCATTCGGGCATGGAGAAGGTGTTCCGGCTGCAGGGTTCGGATGTGTACCGCGTGATGGATCTGCAGCGCGTGCCGGGGCGGCGCGAACTGGCCGCGCCGGCACCGCGCTGCGACCTGCCCCAGGCGCTGCGCGCGGTATGCGATGACATCGCCGGCTGCGGTGACGTATCCGAGCTGCTCGACCGGACACTCACCGGCCTGCAGCACCACCTGCGCATCGAGCACGCGATGCTGCTGATGCTCGACCAGCGCACGCAGCGACTGGTTACCGTGGCCAGCCGCGGTTATGACACCACGGGCATCGGTTCAGAGATACCTGTCGGGCATGGCGTGGCCGGCATCGCGGCCCGCGAGGGCGTGCCGATCCGCATCGGCCACATGACGATGTCGCAGGCCTACGCACGTGCGGCCCGTCATCGCACCGAGGACCTGGGGCTGGGCACGATGGCCGAAGAGGAGATCCCGCTGCCCGGCCTGCCTGATGCACGCAGCCAGATGGCCGTGCCGCTGCGCCTGTTCGGCCGGGTGCAGGGCGTGCTGCTGGTGGAAAGCAGCCTCGACCAGCATTTCAGCTACGACGATGAAGACGCCCTCACCGTTCTGGCCGGCCAGCTGGCACTGGCCCTGAACCTGGTGCAGCGCCAGGAAGCGGATGAACCCGGCGAGCCTGTCCGGGTGCATGCGCCGCGCGGGCCGGCATTGCTGGTGCGCCATCAATTGCACCAGGACGCGGTTTTCCTCGACAACGAATACCTCATCAAGGGGGTGGCCGGCGCCATCTTCCGCAAGCTGGTTTCCGATCACCTGGCCGATGGGCGCACGGAGTTTTCCAACCGCGAGCTGCGGCTGGATTCCTCGCTGAAGCTTCCCGACATCGCGGACAACCTCGAGGTACGCCTGATGCTGCTGCACCGGCGCCTGGAGGAACGCCAGGCGCCGGTACGCATTGAGAAGACCGGTCGCGGCCGCTTCAGGCTGCGGCTCGAACGGCCCCTCCGGCTGGAAACCGTGCGCGACTGAACCCTCAGCTCGCGATGCGCACCGGGGCCTCGGCGCGCTCGATGTCCCGTTGCAGGCGCGCCCAGGCCGCGACCGGCAGATGCTGCTGCGCCAGCCGCGATACAGCCGTGTGGACCGGCACGGGGGCCTGCGCGCGCAGCCCCAGCATCAGTGCCAGTCGCTGCGGAGGTGACATGGCCGGAATCATCCAGCGCAGGTACAGCATCATCTCGCGCGGCGCGATGCTGCCGACGATGCGGCCATCCAGCGCCATCAACTCGTCATCCGTGCAGTGCTGCCACAGCAACGCCTGGTGATCGATGTCCTCCAACCGCATGTGCAGCAGGTTTTCGGCCATCAATGCGGAAATGCTCTGGTACAGCGCTTCGGCGGCCGGCCAGGACGGTCGGACCTGAAGGCTGCGCACTTCGGCCGCTAGCTGCTCCAACGCATGCCGATGCGCCACATGCTCGTCCTCGGCCTGCAGCGCAGCGCCCGCCCGGCAGCGCTCCAGCAGCGGATGAATGAATTCGTCCTCGTGGTCGACATGGCCACGCAGGGTGGCGAGCAGGTCGAGCGCCTGGTTGCAGGCGTCCTCGAGCTGAACCGGGTCTTCCACATCGAGGCTGCCGATGCGCTGCAGGGTGTCGGCCAGGAAGGCCCGCAGGCCTTTGTGGACTGGTCCATACAGATCGAAACGGGGCGAAGACAAGGCGTTCATGAGTTCCCTCCATGGTTGAAACTGGCGGGAACTTTAGCCACGGCGGCGACCGCCACCTCGTAAATGACTGCTAACGCGATCTGAAGAAATTCTTAAACCGGGGAGCTGCGGGCGACGCTGGACGAGGACGCCTTCCTGCGGATGGCACGGATTGGCGCTGCCCTGCTTCTATTCCAACTGCCGGAGCGAAAGCGCATACCATTCGCGCGGGGTCTAACTAGAACGAGGAGCCATCCAATGCATTCGCTTTCCACCCGGCGGGTCAGTCTGTTCGCCGTCCTGCTTTCCGGATCCATGCTGGCTGCGGCGCAGGCCCAGCTTGCCACACCACCCGCGCCTGCCGGCGGACCCGCCGCCACCGGGGCACCCGCCGCACCGCCGCGCGCAACAATCGATCCGCGCGTACAGCAGCGGACCTACAAGTTTGCCGACACTGGTGAGGAGCTGCCCTATGCGGTTTTTGTCTCCTCGAAGGTCAGCAAGGATCGCAAGGCGCCGCTGATCATCGCGCTGCATGGCCTGGGCGGTGACCACAACACCATGCTGCGTGGTGCTGCGCTGGACCTGGCGGAAGAAGGCGGATACATCCTGGTCGGCCCGATGGGCTACAACTCTTCCGGCTGGTACGGCGCACCGTCATCCATGGCAAACGGCCCCGGCGGCATTGCCGCAGGTGGTGGCATGGCAGGTCCGCCGCGTGGACCGGGCGCAGCCGGCGGCCCTCCCGGTGCACGGCCTGCGGGCGCCGGTCCTGGTCGCCCGCCCGGAGCGCCGGGTGCCGGTCCGGGTGCCGGTCCAGGGGCGGGACCCGGAGCGGGTCCGGGTGGCGCCGCGGGCGCCCGTCCCGTGCCCACCACGCTCGGGGTGTCCAACGAAGTCAGCCAGCGCAGCGAGAAGGACGTGATGACGGTGCTCGACATGATCCGCAAGGAATTCAATGTCGATGAAAAGCGCACCTACATCATGGGTCACTCGATGGGTGGCGCCGGCGCCATCTATCTCGGCGTCAAGCACGCGTCGAACTGGGCGGGCATCGCAGCCATCGCGCCGGCGCATGCGCCGGCCGGCATCTTCGCGCAGAACTACAGCCTCGCGCCTGCGAAGGATGTGCCGATGATCATCGTCCAGGGTGACAAGGACCCGCTGATCCCGGTGGAAGGCGTGCGCGACTGGGCCGAGCAGATGAAGCAGCTGAAGATGACGCATCGTTACATCGAGGTTGCGGACGGCGACCACGGCAATGTGATCGGCATTGGCATGCCGGATATCTTTGCGTTCTTTAATCAGCACGCGAGGAAATAGCGACGTCAGCGGTGGTGCCGCTGCCGCCCGTAAAGGTCAGCGGCACCTCCTGGATCCGCCGGAAAGTTCCGAGCGCCGAGACGCTTGGAGCGGGCGGGACTCGAATCCGGCGGAGGCGCTTGCAGGATCAGTAAGTTACTGATTTGCCG
>CAYNEX010000128.1:0-7276 GCA_964396335.1 uncultured Steroidobacteraceae bacterium
ATCTGAGAGTGGCGCGCATTCTTGCGGTGGATGACTCGGCGTCGATGCGGCAGATGGTCGGCCTGACGCTGAAATCCGTCGGCCACGACGTGATCAGCGCGGTGGACGGCGTCGACGGGCTCGCCAAGGCGAGCATCGGCAGGCCGGTGGACCTGGTGATCACCGACGTGAACATGCCCAACATGGACGGGATGACGCTGGTGCGCGAGCTGCGGCGGCTGCCGCAGTACCAGGGCGTGCCGGTGCTGGTGCTGACCACCGAGGCCAGCAACGAGCGCAAGCAGGAAGGCCGCAACGCGGGCGCGACCGGCTGGATCGTCAAGCCCTTCGACCCGGACCGGTTGCTGGCGACGATCGACAAGGTGCTGGGCTGATCTGGCTGTAGCGGACCGGCACCGGCCACGCACCAAGGGTTCCACGATGCTCGACACGGCGCGGTTGCGTGAATTCGAATTCACCGACGCGGATTTCAACTCGCTGCGCAGGCTGGTGCGTGATGTCGCGGGCATCTCGCTGGCCGACTGCAAGCGCGAGCTGGTCTACAGCCGCCTGGCGCGCCGGCTGCGGCACCTCGGGCTGAATTCGTTCTCCTCGTACCGGGCGCTGCTGGCCAGCGACGAGGGCCGGGGCGAGCTGCGTGAATTCACCAATGCGGTCACCACCAACCTGACCGCGTTCTTCCGCGAGAAACACCACTTCGACTACCTGCGCGAGGCGCTGCTGATGCCGCGCGCGGCCGACCCGCGCGCCTCGCGCCGCATCCGCATCTGGTGCGCGGCGGTGTCCAGCGGCGAGGAGGCCTATTCGATCGCGATGACGGTGGCCGAGAGCCTGCCGGACTGGCAGCGCTGGGACATCCGCATCCTCGCCACCGACCTCGACACCAATGTGCTGCGCATGGCCGAGTCCGGCGCCTATCCGCTGGACCGTGTGCGCCACCTGCCGCGTTCGATGATCGACCGGCATTTCATCCGCCAGGGCAGCGGCGAGAACCTGCGGTATGTGGTGCGCCCGGAGCTGCAGCGCATGATCAGCTTCCGGCAGCTGAACCTGACGCATGCGCTGCCGATGAAGGGGCCGCTGGACGCCATCTTCTGCCGCAACGTGATCATCTACTTCGACAAGGAAACGCAGCGCGACCTGTTCACCCGCATGGCGCCGCTGCAGCGGCCCGGCGACCTGCTGTTCCTCGGGCACTCCGAAGGCCTGTTCAAGGTGTCCAGTGCCTGGACGCTGATCGGCAAGACCGTGTACCGGCGGAGCGCCACATGCTGAACGCGCGTTCCGCCGAGGCCGGCGGCTCCAGCATCGCCGCGCGCAGCTATGACAACGCGCTGGGCTGCTGGACCACCAAGGTGCAGCCGGGCGAGTTCTACATCACCGTGGCGCATGAGGAAGAGGCCATCACCACGGTGCTGGGCTCGTGCATCGCGGCCTGCATCCGCGACCCGCAGGCCAGCATCGGCGGCATGAACCATTTCATGCTGCCCGAGGAGGCGCATCACGGCCGCGGCGACTGGCGCGAGGCGGTGGGCCTGGCAACCCGCTATGGCTCCTATGCGATGGAAAGCCTGATCAACGGGCTGCTGAAGCTCGGCGCGCGGCGCGAGCGGCTCGAGGTGAAGCTGTTCGGCGGCGGCCAGGTGCTGGACGTCGACATGCCGGTCGGGCTCCGCAACATTGAATTCGCGCACCGCTGGCTGGCCACCGAAGGCCTGCCGGTGGCGGCGCAGGACGTCGGCGGCAAGATGCCCCGGCGCATCGTGTATTTCCCGGCTACCGGCACCGTCAAGGTGAAGCAGCTGCGTCCCGTCGAAAGCCGCGAGGTGCTCAACAGCGAGCGGCGCTACCTGGGTGACGTGGCCGCAAGGCCGCTGGTCGGCGAAATCGAACTGTTCCGCGACAAGGACTGATTGCGCATGGCCACCCCCTCCCGTCCCATCCGTGTGCTCGTCGTCGATGATTCGGCGCTGGTGCGGCAGCTGCTGGCCGAGCTGCTGCGCACCGATCCGGGCATCGAGGTGGTGGGCACGGCCTCGGATGCCTATTTCGCGCGCAACAAGATCAAGACGCTCGATCCGGACGTGCTGACGCTGGATGTGGAGATGCCGCGCATGGACGGCGTCACCTTCCTGAAGAACCTGATGCGCCTGCACCCGATGCCGGTGGTGATGGTGTCCTCGCTGACCGATCGCGGCGCCGAGGTGACGCTGGATGCGCTGTCGCTGGGCGCGGTGGACTACCTGCCCAAGCCGAAGATGGATGTGGCCATCAAGCTGGGCGAATACCGCGACGAACTGATCGAGAAGGTGCGCGCCGCGGCGCGCGCGAAGCTGCGGCCGATGCCCCCGCCGGGCGAGACGCTGCCGCTGCGCGCGGTGCGCAGCATCAGCGCCACCGCGGTGCTGCCGCGACTGGCGCCGCGCGGTTACCACGGCAACCAGCGGCTGATCGCGGTGGGCGCTTCCACCGGCGGCACCGAGGCCATCCGCGAACTGCTGATGGGCATGCCGGAGGACGCCCCCGGCATCGTGATCGCGCAGCACATCCCGAAGGTGTTCAGCGGCCCGTTCGCGCAGCGCCTGGACCGCATCTGCCCGGTGCGCGTCTGCGAGGCCGGGGACGGGCAGGAAATCCGTCCCGGCCATGCCTACATCGCCCCCGGCGACCGGCACCTGGTGGTGCTGCGCTCGGGCGGGCGCTGGATCTGCACCCTCGATGATGGCCCGCCGGTGAACCGGCACCGTCCGTCGGTGGACGTGCTGTTCCGCTCGGTGGCGCAGCAGGCCGGTCCGAACGCGGTGGGCCTGCTGCTGACCGGCATGGGCAAGGACGGCGCGCTGGGCTTGAAGGAGATCCAGGAGGCCGGCGGCGCCACGCTGGTCCAGGACGAGGCTACCAGCGTGGTCTGGGGCATGCCGGGCGAGGCGGTGGAGCTGGGGGCGGCGGATGAAATCCTGCCACTGCCGCGGCTGGCCGCGCGGGCGCTGGAACGGCTGTCCGTGGCCGAGGCGCCGCGGCGGGCGGTCTGACAGTGTTACGTCAACAAAGATGCCTGACTGATACGCGGTTCTCGGTATCGGTCCGGCGGGCGGGTGAACATAGAACCCTATGCGTACCGGGCAAGTACCACGGGAGAGCTACGGAGCAAGGCCGATGGCTGTAGATCTGCGTTTTCTGATCGTCGACGACTTCTCCACGATGCGTCGCATCATGCGGAAGTTCCTCAATGATCTTGGCTACACGGATGTCACCGAGGCGGAGGACGGCGCCACCGCGCTGAAGATCCTCAAGCAGGGCAACATCGACTTCCTGGTCACCGACTGGAACATGCCCGGCATGCCCGGCATCGAGCTGCTGAAGCAGGCGCGCGCCGATCCGGCGCTGGCCAACCTGCGTGTGCTGATGGTGACGGCCGAGGACAAGCGCCAGCAGATCGTCGAGGCGATCCATGCCGGCGTGAACGGCTATCTCGTCAAGCCCTTCACCGCCGACGCCCTGAAGGAGCGCATCGACCAGGTGCTGGCGAGCTGGGCTGCGAGCTGAATCCATGGGCAGGGCGGCCAGAACGAAGCCGGTGAAGGCTTCGAAAGAGCCCCTTGCAACCGCGACCGGCGAGCCGGCGCGGGTCCAGCTGCCGGCCGAATGCGTCCTGCGTGATGCGGCCGGCCTGCAGGCGCGGCTGCTGGCCGCGGTTTCTCCCGCCGACAGCGTGATCGTCGAGGCCGGCGCGGTGACGCGCATCGATGCCGCCTGCCTGCAGCTGCTGGTGGCCTTCGCGCAGCGTGAGGCTGCCGCCGGGCGCCGCATCGCGTGGCAGGATCCGGCTCCCGCATTGATTGAATCCAGCGCCCGCGTCGGGCTCTCTGTCGTGCTCGGCCTGCCGGCACGGGTGGAGGAGGCCGCGTGACGCTGGACATGGACCAGTTCCACGAGGTCTATTTCATCGAGAGCTTCGAGCTGCTCGATGCGATGGAGGCCGCGCTGCTGCGCCTGTCGCCGGGCGATGCCGACCTCGAGACCGTCAACACGATCTTCCGCGTCGCCCATTCGATCAAGGGCGGCGCCGGCATGTTCGGCTTCAACGAGATCGCCTCGTTCACGCACACCCTCGAGACGCTGCTGGACGAGCTGCGCTCGAACCGCATGGCGGTCACCGCACCCATCTGCGATGGCCTGCTGACCTCGGTGGACGTGATCCGCGGCATGCTCACGGCACAGCAGAAGGGCCAGCCCTTCGACTTCACCGTGTCGCAGGCGTTGCAGGACCAGTTCAAGCAGATCGTTGCGGAAGCCGGTTCCGCGCCGGCGACCGAGCCGGCGGCGGCGCTGCAGCCTGCCCCTGAGCCCGCAGCCGATGCGCGCGCGGTCGCGGCGCCTGTCGCGGCCGAGCCCGAGCCCGGCGCCATGCCCACTTGGCGCATCCGCTTCGCGCCGTCGCCCGGGCTGCTGCCGCGCGGCGTGGACCCGGTGCGGCTGTTCGAGGACCTGGAGGGCCTGGGCCAGCTGCAGGTGCGCGCCGACGTGTCGGAGGTGCCCGCGCTCGAGGCGGTCACGCCGGGCGACTGCCGCGTGCGCTGGGAGCTGCTGCTGACCTCGCCGATGCCGCGTGCGTCGATCGAGCTGATCTTCGACTGGGCCGAGGGCGACTGCGAGCTGTCCATCGAGCGCATGGACGCCGCGGCCGATCCCGGCCATGCCGCGGCCCAGTCGCCTGCCCCGATGGCCGGGGAGGAAGACTCCGCGGCCGACGGGTTCATGGACTTCGACGAGGAGGCGGAGGAACCGCAGGCCCTCGTGGAAGAGCCGGAAGAACCCGCGCCGGCCGCGCAGGAGCCTGCTCCTGCCGCGGCCACTGCTGCGCCCGCGCGCACGGAAGCCGCGCAGCCCGCCGCGCCCCGGCTGGTGCCGCAGGCGGCCACCGTCGAAGTCAATTCCATCCGCGTCGCCATCGAGAAGATCGATGAGCTGCTCAACGTGGTCGGCGAGGTGGTGATCACGCAGTCGATGCTGGCGCAGCTGGCCAAGGATCTCGAAGGCACCAATGCCGACCGCCTGCGCGCCGGCCTCGCGCAGCTCGAGTCCAATGTGCGCGAGCTGCAGGAAAGCGTGATGCGCGTGCGCATGCTGCCGGTGGGGTCGGTGTTCAGCCGCTTCCCGCGGCTGGTGCGCGACCTTTCCTCGCGCCTGGGCAAGCAGATCCGCCTGGCGCTGTCCGGCGAGCAGACCGAGCTGGACAAGACCGTGCTGGAGAAGATCGGCGACCCGCTGGTGCACCTGGTGCGCAACAGCGTCGACCATGGCATCGAGACGCCGGCCGAACGCATTGCCGCCGGCAAGCAGCCGGAGGGCCTGATCCACCTGGATGCCTTCCACAAGGGCGGCAGCATCCACATCGTGATCCGCGATGATGGCCGCGGCCTGGACCGCGAGCGGCTGCTGCAGAAGGCGCGCTCGCGCAACCTGATCGACCCGGACGCGGTGCTCAGCGACGCCGAGGTCCACGAGCTGATCTTCATGCCCGGCTTCTCCACCGCCGAGCAGACCACCGATCTTTCCGGCCGCGGTGTCGGCATGGACGTGGTGCGGCGGAACATCAAGGAGCTGGGCGGCAGCGTCGAGCTGTCGAGCATCCCGGGCCAGGGCACGATCACCACCATCACGCTGCCGCTGACGCTGGCGATCGTCGATGGCCAGACCATCCGCGTCGGCAGCGAGAATTACATCGTGCCGCTGGTCTCCATCATCGAGTCGCTGCAGCTGCGCGATGGCGGTGCCCGCCAGGTGCACGGCCATGGCGAGGTGTTCCCGTTCCGCGGCGAATTCCTGCCGGTGATCCGCCTGCACGAGGTGTTCGGCATCGAGCCGAAGAGCCGCGAGCTGCGCGATGGCCTGCTGATGGTGGTGGAAGGCGATGGCGGCCGTGCCGGCCTGTTCATCGACGAGCTGCTGGGCCAGCAGCAGGTGGTGATCAAGTCGATGGAGACCCACTACGCCCGCATCCCCGGTGTGGGCGGCGCCACCATCCTCGGCGAGGGTTCGGTGGCGCTGATCCTCGACGTGCCGGGGCTGCTGCGGCTCGCCGCCGCGCCACAGCGGGCCAGGCGGACGGGCACCTGATGGACCAGGACAAGGCCCGCGAACTGGCGCGTGTGCTGGGGGCCGCCAGCGAGCAGATCGGCCTTGCGCTGCTGGATTCCCACAGCGCCGTGGAGCGGCTGGGTGACAGCCTCGAACGCCTTGCGGCGCTGCTGAACCAGGACCTGACTGGTCCCGACGCGCAGGCGCAGCTCGCGACGTTGCGCGAGGAGATGGCGCGCGCGGTGGTGGGCCTGCAGTTCTACGACCGCATGACGCAGCACCTGACGCATGTGCGCGAATACCTGAATGGCACGGTGGAGCAGCTGGATTCGGCCAGCGGCACCTTCGAGACGCTGAACCGCCGCCTGGCCGACCGGCTGCTGTCCGACACGCACCGCATCTTCCTCGGGCGCAATTTCTCCAGCGACTTCCTCGCCAAACGCCGCAACGGCGGTGGCTCCGACCGGGGTAACGGCCCGGCCGGCGACATCGACCTGTTCTGACAGGCGCTCGCGGGTCCGCCGCATTGCCGGACCGCCCACCGCAGCGCATGATGCGGGCCTTCAGTACGGAGGCTGCCATGGACATTTCCCGCATCACACTGGTGCTCCTGACGGGTGTTGCCGCGACGGCCTGTGCCAGCTGGGAATCACGGCAGCAGGGCATGCGCGAAACCGACCGCATGCGTGACAACGAACGGCGCTACTGCATGACGCAGCCGCCCGCGCAGGTCGAAGCCTGCCTGCGCCGGGTCGAGGAGGATTACGTGGCGCGCGAGAACATGCGCAAGCTCGAGCCGCGCACCGAACGTGAGCCGCCGCCGCCGCGCACGCCGCCCGCGGCGGAGTGATTCACTTGCGCCAGAAGGTGCGCGTGAACAGGATCAGGAAGGTGAACAGCTCGATGCGGCCCAGGAACATCGCCAGGATGCAGATCCAGGTCTGCAGGTCGGTCAGCGCGGCATAGTTGGTGGACGGGCCGACCAGGCCCAGGCCCGGGCCGGCGTTGTTGACGCTGGCCAGCACCGCGGTGAAGGCGGTCATGAAATCCAGCTCGGTGGCCAGCATCGCGAACACCAGCACCACGATGGTCATGAAGTAGACAAACACGAAGGCCAGCACCGAGTTGACCACGCGGTTCGACACCACCTGGCCGGCGATCTTCAGCGGGATCACCGCATGCGGGTGCACCAGCG